>CAKPGU010000040.1 GCA_934155265.1 uncultured Clostridia bacterium | reverse complement strand
GAAGGTGCATGGCAAAGACAATTTAATCAAAGAACAATTTATGTGACTAACTCTTTGATTAAGAATGTATTAAATAATGAAAAAGAAGAAACAGAGGAGTTTGAGTGATTTTATAGATGTAAAACTATACTAAAAAAATATAAAAATGGCACAAAATCGATTCTCGTGCGAGAGAAATTAGGAGGTAGTCAATGAAAGTAATTGTTGCTAATAAAGATGATTATATAAAATTTAATGCAATGCTATTAGATAAAATGAAAACATTTGAACTAACAGAAGATACAACGGATTATATTATACATAGAGTTAAACTTGGAGATGAAACACAAGATGTATCATTGATGGATTCGTGTATTAATAATCTTTTAGAGGAACAATATGAAAAAAGAGAATATATTAAAATTGAAGAAATACAAGCAATTAATAATTTAATCTCAAAATTAAATGAAAATGAATGCCGTATTTTAAATGCTTATGCTGAAATAAAAAGATATAGTATAAAAAATCTAAATGAAATAACTGAATTAATAACCAATATAAACGATTATCAGATAATAGAAAAATATAATTTACATGAGTTAGGAAAATTAATAGCACAAAAAGTACCTGGATATAAGATGGATATTAATGTAATTCCATTTATGGATTTTTCAAAATTGGCAGAAAATTATTTATTTGATGCAAATATAAAGGAAAATTTTTGCTCTTATGGACTTTTGATAAATACAAGAGAAATGTTAGACAATGAATTAATTCAACCTAAAATTGAAAAGGACAAAATATTAAAAGTAGAAGTAGTAAATAAGAAAGAATTTGAAGAAAAATATATGTATGGTAGAGTTACAATATATTTGCCAACAACAAAAGAAAGACTGGAAGAAAAGTTTAGGCTTATAAATTTGGATTATAATAAATTGACAATACAAGATACTCATGTCACTAAATGTGAAATAGTTAATTTTGCTGATGAAATATTATCTGATAGATTTAATAAGGTAATGAAATATGAAATAGATAAATTTTTCAAAAATTCATATTTAACACCTTTTCAAGAAATAGAATTGCTATGTAAAGAAGTAAGAAATTTTGATAATATTAGAATGCAGAAATTTTTAGCATTATTAGAAGTCAAAGATAGAGAAATAAATTACATTCATGATTTAGTGGATTATGCAAGTAAAACTAATAGATATAATTTATTGACTAATATAAATGACTTGTCAGATATGGGAAAATATCTAGTAAATGAAACAGGTCATTTTGATGATATTAGTCTTTTAGAAAATTATATTGATTACTATAAATTAGCAAAAGATTATACACAAAAAGGTTGTACATATAATGGTGTATTTACTGAGTATGGGTATTTAATGGAAAAGGAAGATTTAGAAAGAAGTCAGAAAAGAGAGGAGGAAGAAGAATTTGGATAAAACAATTTCAACTGATAAAGTTGCAGTAAAATCAGGTTATTATTTTGAAATATTTGACAAGGAAAAAATTCCAAACACATTA
>CAKPGU010000039.1 GCA_934155265.1 uncultured Clostridia bacterium | reverse complement strand
CTTATATAAACTTTTACTGTATCTCCTGCATTTACTTCTGTATCAGTATCTATTTCTTGTTTAATTATTATTCCAGCTTCTACAGTTTTACTTGTTTCTTCTATAAATTCAAGCTTAATTTTAGCTCCATCAGCAGCATCTTCTGCTTCTTCTTTTGTCAAACCTTTTAATTTAGGCACTTTAGTCTTTTCTGTTCCTAAACTTACTACCACTTTTACTTCTGTCTTTTGTTTGATTTTTCTACCTTCAACAAAAGGTGGAGTTTGAGATATTATTTGTCCTGCTTCATATTCTGTACTATATGTTGATTCTTCTTCAACATATGTTAATTTATTTTCTTCTAATATCTTTTTAGCTTCATCAACTGTTTTTCCAACTAAATTTGGAATTGCTACATCTTTTGGTCTTGTTGCATTTGATATTCCAATAGTTGCTCCTATTGTTATAATAAATAATAATATTAATCCAATAATTGCTGACAATGCTTTATGTGTTTTTATAAATTCTACAAACTTATTAGGTTTCTTTCCATTTTTCTGTGCTCTGTTAGAAGCTATCCTTTCATTTTCAATATCTATTGTTGAAATTCTTTGTGTTGGAAAATCCTCTGCATAATCATTATCATCAACAAAATCTCCATTTGGCTCTTTTAAAGCTCTTTTTAAATCTAATAACATTGCTGTGGCATTTTGATAACGCAAATTTGTATCTTTTCTTAGTGCTTTCATTATTATATCATTAACAGCTGATGGAATATTAGGATTTAACTCAATTGGTGGCTTTGGATCTTCCTGCATATGTTTTAATGCTATAGATACAGGTGTATCTGCATCAAAAGGTACTTTTCCTGTAAGCATTTCATACATTACAACTCCCAATGAATATAAATCTGATTTTTCATCTGTAAATCCACCTCTTGCATGTTCTGGTGAAAAATAATGTACAGATCCTATTGTTGTTCCAAATGCTGTAATTGTTGAATTTGAAACTGCCTTTGCTATTCCAAAATCTGTTACTTTTGCAACTCCATCTTCTGTAATTATAATATTATGTGGTTTTATATCTCTATGTATTATATGGTTTCTATGAGCAATTTCAAGTGCTGATGCAATTTGAGAAGCAATATTAACTGACCATTTCCAAGGAAGTGGTCCTTTTTCTTCTATAATAATCTCTTTTAAAGTTTTCCCTTTTATAAGCTCCATTACTATATAATATAAATTTCCATCAGCACCTACATCATACACTGAAACAATATTTGGATGAGTTATGCTTGCTGCTGATTGTGCTTCAACTTCAAATCTTTTTATAAATTCTTCATCTGTTGTGAATTCGTCTCTTAATATTTTTACTGCTACATATCTATTTAAAACATGACATTTTGCCTTATATACTGTTGCCATTCCTCCACTACCGATTTTCTCGATAATTTCGTATCTATTTCCCAACAATCTACCTTTTAAATCCATTTTTTAATCTCTCCTTATAGGTTATATGTTTTTCAATACTACAACTGTTATGTTATCTAACCCACCATTTTCATTTGCTAAGTCTACAAGCCTGATAGGTGCTTTTTCTATATTTCCTTTTGCAATTCTAAATATATCTTCTTGTTTTACCATATTTGTTAATCCATCTGATGAAATAAGTAAAATGTCATCTCTCAAAAATCCTTTTACAGATACATCTGGCTCAACAAAAGCATTACATCCAAGTGCTTTCATAAGCATATTCTTTTTTGGATGCTTTTCTGCTTCTTCTTTCGTTATTGTTCCATCTTTAACTAATTTTTGAACATAACTATGGTCTTGTGTTAATTTTCTTATAAAATCTTTTCTTATTCTATAAATTCGACTATCTCCTATGTGTCCAATATATGCCTTATTATTATATATTAAACAAACTTCTAAAGTAGTACCCATTCCTTCATATTCTTTATTTTCTTTTGCTCTTTCATATACTACCATGTTTGCATATTCCATACTGCTTGCTACTAACTGTATTAAACTTTCTTTGTCTTTTGGAGTTTCTTTAAAATTGTTTTCAATATAACTTTTTGTGCATTTTATTGCTAAGTTACTTGCAATTTCTCCTCCTTTGTAGCCACCCATTCCATCTGCTAATAAGTATAATTTGACTTCACTTGTCGAATCAGATATATAATAAGCATCTTGGTTCATTTCTCTTGCTTTTCCTATATCTGATTTTGCATAAGCTATTATCATCGTTTCACCTCGTATCTTTTTTTATGTTATATCATACTTTATTTTATTTTTCAATCATTTTTTGAAACATTTTTATCAAAAAAGACCACTATGAATTAATATCATTTTGGTCTTTTATATTAATTATTGTTTTAAATTTTTTCTCCTTAATTGTCCACAAGCAGCATCAATATCAGAACCAAGTTCTCTTCTAATTGTAGCAACAATTCCATGGTCATTTAAATAATCTCTAAACTTCATAATATTTTCATTTGAACTTTTTGTGTATGCTCCATTTTCAATTTTATTAATTGGTATCAAATTTACATGGCATAACATCCCTTTTAAAAGATGTACTAATTCTTTAGCATCATCCAAATTATCATTATTATCTTTTGCCAATGCATATTCAAATGATATTCTTCTATTAGTTTTGGCAATATAATCTTTACAAGCTTGTAATAACTCTTCTATTGGAAAAGCATTATTTACAGGCATCATACTACTTCTTTTTTCATTATTAGTAGCATGTAATGATATTGATAAAGTACATTGAATATTTTCATCTGCAAGTCTATAAATACCTGGAACAAGGCCACTTGTTGAAATACTTATATGTCTAGCTCCTATATTAATTCCTTTAGGATTGTTTATTATTCTAATAGCATTTACTACGTTACTATAATTGTTTAACGGTTCTCCAATTCCCATAAATACTACATTTGAAATCCTTATATTATTATCTCTCTCAACAGCTAAAATTTGTTCAACAATTTCTCCTGATGTTAAATTCCTAATAAAATTAATTCCTGTTGAAGCACAAAACTTACACCCCATTTTACATCCGATTTGCGATGAAACACAAATACTGTATCCATGATGATAACTCATTAAAAC
>CAKPGU010000038.1 GCA_934155265.1 uncultured Clostridia bacterium | reverse complement strand
AGTAAAGCCAACTGATATTTTAAATATTGATATATCTTTACCAAATTTACAATATCAACAACACATAGTTGATATTAGGAGGTGTTTTTGTGCAAGTTAAATTAAGTGATTTATGTAATATAACAATGGGGCAATCTCCAAAATCAATTTACTATAACAAAGAAGGCTCTGGTATCCCATTTATGCAAGGATGTACAACCTTTGGAAGATTATTTCCAAGTATTGATACTTGGACTACTTCATATAACAAATTGGCTAATCCTAACGATATATTATTTACAGTACGAGCCCCTGTCGGTGATATAAATATAGCATTAACAAATATTGCTATTGGTAGAGGTTTGGCTGCATTAAAACCAACTTCTGTTTCAACAAAATATTTATATTATTTATTGTTGTCAAACAAAGAATTATTTACTAACAATTCTTCTGGTACGGTATATGACTCAATAAATAAATATAACCTTGAAAATACGATACTAAACGTTCATTCTTATAGTAATCAACTTCTTATAGTTGATATTATTGCATATCTAAAATTTCTTCTACTTTCTTTGCTAATTCTTGATTTTCTTTTAATAAATCTTTTAGTTCATTTGATACAATTTTAATTTGTTCTTCTACTTCCTCTTTGGACATTTCATTGGAATCATCAATTCCTACATATCTTCCAGACACTAATGAATAATCATTTGCTCTAATTTCTTCTAAACTAGCAGAATAACAATAACCTTTTATATCTTCATAGTTTTCATTCTTCAACCAATTATGATATGTATTGGCTGTTTCTTTAATTTCTTCTTTACTTAATTCCCTAATTTTTCTATCAATCAAAGTTCCCTTCTCTCTTAAATCAATAAAAAGAATTTTATCATTTTGTGTTTTTTGTTTTCTTAAAAACCATAATGATACTGGAATACCTGTTGTATAAAATAATTTATCTGGTAATGTAATTATACAATCAATGATGTCATCCTCTATCATTGCTTTTCTAATATTATATTCTTGTGTCTGACTTGTAGATAAACTACCATTTGCTAAAACGAAACCTGCAACACCTTTTGGTGATAATTTTGAAATCATATGTTGAATCCAAGCATAGTTTGCATTTCCTTTTGGAGGAACATCATATTTCCATCTAGGATCTTCTAGTAATGACTCTTGACCATAATCTTTAATATTAAATGGTGGATTGGCAAGTATATAGTCTGCCCTTAATGCTTTATGCTTATCGTCGTGGAATGTATCTCCATTTGAATCACCTAAGTCGGCTTCAATTCCTCTAATTGCTAAGTTCATTTTTGCTAAACGCCAAGTTGTAGCATTTAATTCTTGTCCATAAACAGAAATATTATTTATATTTCCTTGATGTTCATCAACAAAATTTGCTGATTGAACAAACATACCTCCCGAACCACAGCAAGGGTCATATACCTTACCATTAAAAGGTTCTATCATTTCAACAAGCAATTCAACAACACATCTCGGAGTATAGAATTCTCCACCTTTTTGCCCTAAATTTCTTGCAAATTTACCCATAAAATATTCATACACCTTACCAAAGAAATCACCACCAGCATTTGTTGTGTCTAACTTATTTGTAAATAAATCAATCAACTCGCCTAGTCTTCTTTGGTCAACTTCTAGTTTTGAATAAGTTTTTGGTAAAATGTTCTTCAATTCAGGGTTTTGCTTTTCAATAGCAATAAAAGCCTCGTCTAATACTTTTCCTAATTCCTCAGATTTAGAATATTTAGAAATATAACTCCATCTTGCTTCTTCTGGTATCCAAAAGACCATATTTTTTGAGTATTCATCTATATCATTTTCATAGCCTTTTCCCTCATCAACAAGTTCTTTATATCTAACATCAAATTTATCTGAAAGGTATTTTAAAAATATTAGTCCAAGTACAACGTGCATATAATCTGCTGCTGCAAGTCCTCCACGAAGTTTATTTGCAGAGTCCCATAGTACATTTTCTAGTTTTTCTGTACTCATATTTTTCCTCCTTTAATTTAATGATTAACAATGCTAATTATATCATTAAATCACTTTTTTTTCTATATATCAGACAAAATTTGCAAAAATAATGCTATTTCCCCTAGAAAAATAATATTAGCCCAAGTAGATGGAATAATAAATACTGGGTGATAGTTATGATTATTAAAAACTTTAAATATAGTAGAGAAATGCTTGATGTAAAACAAAAAGATATTGCAGAATTACTTAATGTTCATTATTCAACAGTATCAGGATGGGAAACAGGAAAAGACACAATTCCAATAGAAAGATTGGTAGAATATGCAAATCATTATAATTATAGTTTAGATTATTTGTTTGGAATAAAAAGTTATAATGAAGAATACTTACCACTAAAACTTGATCTTAATTTAATAGCACATAACCTAAAAAATTTAAGGAAGAAAAATAATTACACACAAGCAAAACTTGCAAAAAAACTAAATACAACTCAGGCTTCCTATTCCCATTATGAAAGTGCCACTAATATAATACCAACAGTTTTCTTATATAACTTAACTACAATCTACAAACCTTTTAGTATTGATAAACTTTTGGGTAGAAAAAAGCAATGAGCCTTATGCAGACTTATTGCTTTTAATTTTTTTAAATTCTATTCCATCTATAAATTTTGTAAATACACTTATTACTTTCTTTTCATCAATAGGCTTTTCAATATATTCATCAAATCCTGCTCTTAAAAATTCTGCTCTTGAATTATGTTGAACAGTTAAAACAATAATAGGAATCGAAAAGTCTTTATTTTCTTTAAGTTCCAAAACTTTTTCTCCTGACTCTCCATTTGAATAAGTATTATTGGTTATGATAATGTCATAAGTATTTCCGTTCTTTACTCTATCTATAATATCACTAGCCGTTGGAACAACTTCTGTTTCTATTCCCATACTTCTTAATATAGAATTAGTAAATGGTGCCATACTTGTCGTATAATCACCAAGCAGAACTTTAACTTTTTTATTAGTTTCATACTTTGATTTTCCACTATATTTTGATTGAATTTCAGTATTCCACTTATAACTGTTTTCTTTTCTAATTTTCTCAATTCTTTCCTCATATTGTTTTTTTATTTTTTCTTCATATTCCTTTTCTTTTTCAGCAAGTTCCTTTTCTTCTTTTATTTCTTTTACAGATTGATAAACAAAATATATAAATGCTACTAATAATACAATAATTCCTAAAATAAATACAACTTTATCATTATTCACTTTCTTTTACCTCCATAAATATTTTTCCTAAATCAACATCATATTTTTCTTTTAATATTTTTTCTGTATTTTGAATTATACTTTTTCTATACTTTTCTTTTTCTTTTGATGGTAAACAACCAGAACAAACATATTGGAATATATCATTTATACTTACGCTGTTAAGTTCTTCAACTAGATAATTCAAATAGCATTCGTAAGCCATTATTTGTGAATACGATTCAACATAGACATCTTCCCTGTATTCATCTTTTTTATTCAAGTTTTCTACTAACCTTTTAATTTCAATATAATCATCACAAGATAAAACAATTTTGTTGCCATCATTTTCTAATATTTTATATTCTTTCAAAATATCTCCTAATGATTCGCCAACACATTGTAGTCTTTTTTGAATGGAAACAGTTTTATCACTTTTATTTTTTTCTTCATATAAAAATAATAATTCAACACATATATTCTTGTTTTGATTAACATATTTATAATAGTTTTCAAACTTTTTTAATCTCTCATTTTCAATAATAAAACTTTCTTTATTATTTGTAATTTTTAGCATAAAGTACTTCCTTTAATATTCTATTTTCCCAAGTTGTGTTTCAAAAAATATATTAGACAATATGACTATCTAATTTCTAAACAAAAAACAGTACACCCTTTATATAAAATGTACTGCTCAAAAACTCAATTTTCATAAAGGTTTTCTAACCATTTCCATTATAACATTTTCTTCTAGCAAAAGTCAACCGAAATCGGCGCATAATTTCAACCGATTTCTGCTAAAATTTCTTTTAGTGGTAAGGAGGACTAGTAATATGTTATTTAAAGAAGCAATTACATTAAGAATACTTGAATTATGTAACCAATATAACTACACTCCAAATAAACTTGCAGAATTATCTGCTGTTGCCCCATCTACATTAAGAGCATTGTTGGCAAACAAAGTAGATAATCCTAGTTCTACAATTATTTTTAAACTATGCAAAACTTTTAAAATAGAACTAAAAGAATTTTATAATTCTCCACTATTCAATATGGAGAAATTGGAGTATTAAAAGCGTTAAAGTAAAAGAAGATTATTCGTCAGAAAATGAATAATCTTTTTTATTTATGTATCAAGGCTATTTCTTAATTTCAGAAATAACCTTTTTTATTTTAGTATATAGAATTAGTATTCCTATACTTAATTTTAAAATTGAAATTAGCATACTTACTCAGCCTTAAAATAATTAAATTGAGATGATTTACTCCACTCGTATGCACTCCACATATCAGTTTGATTAGACGCTGGATCTACCATAATAACATTATTACCATTTACTCCTGTGACTGCAACCCAATGTTGATTTCCCGGTGTTGCTCCCTTTACTTCTTCTGTTACAAAATAACCTGCATTTACATATTGAGTAATTAAGGCTAATTTTTCACTTCTGCTTTTTCC
>CAKPGU010000037.1 GCA_934155265.1 uncultured Clostridia bacterium | reverse complement strand
AGAACAAGAAATATTAAGTAGAGAAGAATATTTATGGGATAAATCAACACAAAACTTTTATAAATATATTAAATCAACTAATAGAAAAATGCAGATTTGAAAGTGAAAACGACATTGATGAGTTTATGAAAGTGTTTATGGAGTGGTATAACAATAGCCCACAATATATTTTAGGAGGGTATTCTCCTATGGAATTTAGAAAAATAGATAAATAATTTATGAAAGAATATGGTTTGAATCATGAAGATATAAAAGACATCATAAGGGGACGTACTGTAGAAGATTGTTTTTCAGGACCAGAAGAAGACAGAAATCCAAAATACGATGGTTGGATATTTAAATTTAATCCAATGTTTTAAGATACGCAGTTATATATTAAAATAAGAATAGAAAATATTGAAAAGTCAGTTTGTTTGTCAGTTCATGAATTTGGTAAATATGATGAGTAAATTAGAATGTAAGTATATTGTCCATATTGTAAAAAAGAAGTAGAATATAAAATAGAAAAAAGAGAATTAAAAGAAATTAGAGGAATTGAAGTAAACACGTTTGAAAATGTAGCTATATACAATGAATGTAACCAAGATTTATATGTTAATAAAATAGAAGATGAAAATAATGAAAGAATATACAAAATATATAGAGAAAAAGCTAATATTATAAAAGCAGATGATATTGTTAAACTAAGAGAAAAATATGATATATCACAAAGAGAATTAACAGCTATTTTAGGGTTTGGAAAAATGACTATTAATAGATATGAAAGAGGAGGTCTTCCAACAAAATCTCAAAGTGATTATCTCAAATTATTAATAGAAAATGAAGATCGATTTATAGAAAAAGTAAAAGAATCATATGAGAATAATAATATTACTGAAAAAACATATAAAAAGATAGTATCTGAAGGACAAGAAGAAAATATTAGTAAAAAAAGAGTTCAAGAAAACATTAGAAGATATTTAAAAGAAGTATTAAATAGAAAACCTGATATTTATAATGGATATAAATCATTAGATTTAGAAAAAGTCGAAAATATAATCTCATATATAGCAAGTAAAGTAAAAAAACTAACAATAACAAGTTTGAATAAATATTTATGGTATATTGATATGTTATCATTTAATAAAAGAGCGGTTGCGATTACAGGACTAACTTATCAAAATCAAAAATTTGGACCTACTATAGTGTATAAAAATATGATGAATTATCATTATTAGATGATAAATACCAAAGAGAAGAAGCGCAAATTCTGTGAAAAGTTATTACATATAAATGATTATACTGCACTATATATCAATATTGTTTATAAAGATATAGCAACAGCATACGAAAGATGTACCTGTAATGATGCTAGTAAAATTTGGCAACAATACGATGAATATATTGAAAAAGACAAAATAAAAAAAATCAATTTAAGTAAAATAAACAAATTATTTAAAAATAATAATTTAGGAAAACGTCAATTAAATAGCACATTTGAAAATTATAAAATAACAAATAAGAATAAAAATGCTTATGAAAATGTTAAAAAATATGTAGACAAATTGATAAAAGGAACAACAAATAAAGGACTTTTTATAACAGGAGCTTATGGTGTAGGTAAAACTTATTTAGCATCATGCATTGCAAATGAAATTATTAAGAACGGAAAATCAGTAATATTTGGAACTTTAATACAATTGTTAGATTTTATTAGAGATTCATATAGCGATTCAGAAGTTTCTGATAAAGATTATTTGAATTTATATTCTAGTGTTGATCTTTTAGTAATTGATGATTTAGGAAAAGAAAAGCCAACAGAATGGGTATTAGAAAAATTATTTTTGATAGTGAATAATAGATATAATAATTATTTGCCGATTGTTATAACCACAAATTATAACAGAAATCAATTAAGAGAAAGATTATGTATAAATAAAAATTATAGTATCGTTGATTAAATAATTTCAAGATTATATGAGATGTGTGGTGGTATTGAAATTAAGGACGATGACCATAGAATGAGCGATTCCCTAATTAGGGAATCACTTTGAAATAGTTGAGATAACTGGATTATAATCTAAATTTAGATGTGAAATGATTAGTGGCAGATAAAAATGTCACTTTTCTTTTTATATTGTTTTAGAGTAAAAAAAGACTAAAATAAAAGAATTGTTTTTAGCAAGATTCTCCTTTGAGTATACAAAGGGTTCTTGATAGTTGGGAAAGCCCCAAACCCGTTTTTAGCTGCTGAAAAGCTTACTATAAAGAAACCAATAAAAAAGTAATGACAATTCTAATTATTTTTATAATTACTATTTACATTTGTTTTGCTTAGTGATAATATATGCACATGGGGGAAAACGGAGATGAAATTTGAAAATCTTTTTTTAGATTCTGTTAAAGCGAGAGAATTTAATAGGGGGCAATCTGCTAAAATATTTAAAAAAATAGAAGAAACTAAAAAACCAATAAAAGTTATAAAAAATAGTAAAGAATATATGGTAATAATGGAATATGAGCAATATTTGAAGATGTTAGCAATAATGAATACAGGAGGTTTAAATGAAAAAGTATAAATATATAGATTTATTTTCAGGTGCAGGTGGAATGTCCCTTGGATTTGATAAAGCTGAATTTGAAAATGTATTAGCTGTAGAATGTGATCAATGTTTTGCAGATACATATAAATATAATTTTCCAACACATAATTTAAAGGTTGGAGATATAAAAAAAATTACTAATGATGAAATAAAAAAATTAGTAGGAAATGAGAGTGTTGATGTTATTATAGGTGGACCACCTTGTCAAGGATTTTCAATAGCTGGTAGAATAGGCAGGAATTTTATAGATGATGAAAGAAATCAATTATTTAGAGAGTTTGTAAGATTCGTAGAAGTAATTAAGCCAAGAATATTTGTAATGGAAAATGTAGCAGCTTTGAAAACACACAATAAAGGAAAAACGATAGAAGAAATTGTAAATGAATTTAAGCGTATTGGTTATGATGTAAAATTTGATGTGCTAAATGCTGTTGACTATGGTATTCCTCAACAAAGAAGAAGAATATTTGTCATAGGGACTCTAAATGAAAGAAATGTTTTTGAATTTCCTAAAAAATCTGATAAAATATTTACAATTAAGGATGCAATTGATAATTTACCAAGTTTGAAAAGTGGAGAAACTAGTAATATACCAAATCATAATGCAATGAAACACTCAGAGCAAATGCTTAAAAAGATGAGCTTTGTAAAAGATGGTGGGGATAGAAATGATATACCTGAAGAATTAAGACCAAAATCTGGAGATATAAGAAAATATATAAGATATAATAGCAATGAACCATCTTTTTGTATAACAGGAGATATGAGAAAGATATTTCATTACAATCAAAATCGAGCATTAACTGGAAGGGAATTAGCTAGAATTCAAACTTTTCCAGATGAATTTGTTTTTAAAGGAAATGCTGGGAAAGTGCAACAACAAATAGGAAATGCTGTTCCACCAAAACTTGCTTTTCAAATTGCTAAATCTGTTAGGGAGGTGCTAGATAATGAGTAAATATCCTAAAATTAATTATATAGGAAATAAAGATAAAATTGTTAATTGGATAATAGACAATCTTCCTTTGAAGAATGGAACTGTATTAGATTTGTTTTCCGGTGGGAATTCTGTTGCTTATGCACTTAAGGAAAATAATTATACAGTTTATTCAAATGATGCATTATATTCTAATTATGTTATTAGTAAAGCTATTATAGAAAACAAAAATACTATATTAGATGAAGAAATATTAAATATTAAAGTGACAAGTAGTGAGATAGATAAAAAATATAAAGAAATTGTTTTTTTATCAAATAGATTGTATTATGATGATGAAGTAAAAGAATTGGCGAGATTGTTTGTTATTTCAGAAAAAATAGAAAATGAATATGAAAAATATATGTTTCTTGCATTAATAAGAAGAGCTATGATAAGAAAATTACCATATTCTAGAATGAACGTGCCATGGAATCAAATACAGAAATTAAGAGATGAAGATTATAGTTATGAGAAATATAAAAGAAGAAGAGCGTACCATAATTATACGTTTGAAAAGCATATAAGGGATAATCTTGAAAATTATAATAATGCAGTTTTTGATAATCACAAAAATAATAAAAGTTTTAACTATGATTCTTTCGATATGATTGATAAACTAGATGAAAAAATAGATATTATATATATGGATCCTCCATATCCAGCTACTATGAATAAATATGGTAATTTTTATGGATTATATGATAAAGCTGTAAAACATGAAATTCAATATGTTAATTTTTCAGAGAATAACATGTTTTTAATAAACTTAGAAAAACTTGTAACTAAATGCATTGAAAAAACAAAATATATTGTAATAAGCGAAAGCAATAAAACTAAACCTACTGTTGAGGAATTAAGCAATATGCTATCAAAGTACGGAACAGTTAAAGTTTTTAGTAAGGAACATCAATACAAAGTAACAGGAAGCATAAATAAAAATCAAACAGTTGAAATGTTAATAGTGTTAAAAATAAAGGAGTCTTCGAAGTAATGAAGATTCCTTTTAAACATTAAAATGCATTTTTTTCAAAAAATCTATTTCTATGATAAGATAAATATTTTAAACGTTCAGGGGTTAATATTTCTTTATCTAGTGTATATTTACTATATTTTTGAGCTATATTTTTATCTACGTTAGAGCCTATAAGCATTGTTCCATCATCATTAAAGGAAATATCAAATTTATCAAAATAAGCATCTATATTTTGTTGTATTAAAATTCCATTGTTATAATCGTATGCTTCATTTGTTTTTAATTCTTCTAAACAAATATGACAAGGTTTTATATGTGATGCTACTAAACCTTTATAAGCAATTTTTTCAACATAACACACTATATCATTATATACACGTTTGGATTCAATTTTCAGATTATTTCTATATAAAGCATGCATGTAAGGATCTCGTGTTGTATCTATGTCTGATAATACTAAACTATCTTCTGTAAATGAGATTCCTTTATCTTTATGGGCTGTTAAATCTGGCATTAGATTTAAAAAAGTAAACATATAATGAATTTGGTTATATTTATTTTCTTCAAAATCAATAGCTAGTGAGTAATTATATTGTGACTTTAATTCGTCAATTGTTAAATAACCTTTTGGGAAAGATGATAAATCGGTTACCATAAGAGCTATTAAATCCATCTTAGATAACATTTTTTGTGGATGATACATTAAGGTTTTTAACAAAAAGTTTATTTCTTTTTTATTTGTATTATCAGTTGTTATTGAAGAATTGAATGAGGCATTATCATAAAAAATTTCTGAAAAAATACTTTGCTTCATTTCTCTATCACTAGAGGGGGTATTAAGAAATTTTTTTGTTAATTTATGATAGCCTTTTAAATATGGATTTATGAAACCTAATTTTACAAATTGGTTTATAGATTTTCTTGTAGAGCCTAGGTCTGATTTATGGTATATTGCAAATATTATGCTTTGTAAATCTCCATATAATTCTTGAAATTTAAGTTTTTCATCTTTATCTTTATTATTATATTTTTCTATATTAAAAGTATTTATTTTACTCATATTATCATCAATATATTTTACAATAACTTTTAAAGTATTATTAAATTGCGCACCAAATATATCTGTATATTCAACAGTTAACTTCCAATATTCATCGTATTGTTGATTTTGTTTTGCTTTTTTTGTATTCAATTAAATCTCCTCCATAAAAACTATTTAAGGTTATTATAAACTAAAGTATGGAAAAAATCAAATTTAAATGAACTTACATCTTCTCCGGATAATACATTTTTTAATCCTTCTTTTAAAATTTTGTTGTTTTTTTCATAAATCTATGGAACTACCAAAAGTACAAAGAACAACACTAACAATGAAAGAAGCAGCAGAGTATTTAGGAATTTCTTATTTGTTAATTAATCAATTAGTAAGAAGAAAAC
>CAKPGU010000036.1 GCA_934155265.1 uncultured Clostridia bacterium | reverse complement strand
GCTTCAACTTTGGGGAAGTAGTTTCAGTAATTATTGCAAGCATTGTACTACCATTTTTACCTGAAACACCAATTCAATTATTAGTAGAGGGATTATTATATGATTTTGGACAAATGACAATTCCGTTTGACAATGTAGATAAAGAATTGATTAGAAAGCCAAAAAAATTAAATATAAAAAGCTTAAAAAGGTTTATGTTTTTTATGGGGCCTGTAAGCTCACTATTTGATATAGTTGTATTTTTACTATTATGGTTTGTTTTCACAGTTAGAGATGTTACACACTTTCAAACAATATGGTTCACTTACAGTATAGTATCAAATTTAATAGGAATGCACATTATAAGAACGGCAAAAACACCATTTATACAAAGTAATGCACATAAGGCTGTTTATATATCTTCAATTCTGTTAATTATAATAGGAATTTTAGTACCATTTACGCCTCTAGGAACTGCGATAGGCTTAGCACCAATTGCATTAAAATATATTTTCATGATATTTGGAGTCACATTCTTATATTGTATTGTAGCAAGTTATGCAAAGAAAATTTATATAAAGAAATATAAAGAATGGATATAGAAATAATTGAGGCTAGAAAGGAATTTTAATTATCTAAAAAATAAAAAAAGAATAGTAATTGCACTAAACTGCTGTCGCAGTGGTCGTTTAAGTTATAGTATAATGCTACGACCATAAATAACCATTGATTTTAGTATAACACATACTTTATAATTATTATAGAGGATGTGTTGTTTTTATGAGATTAATTAAATGCTATGGGAAAAAACTTATATTAAAAGAACTTAAAAGGAGTTATAACTTTTTTATTAAAGAAGCTAATATTAATAAAAAAAGTTTGGGATATGGATTGATAAGAGATAAAACAATATTAGCAAATGATATAGCAAGCATAGCTTCTGTAGGATATGGTTTAGGGGCATTGATAATTGGAGTAGAACACAAATGGATTAGTTATAAAAATGCATACAATAGAGCCGATAAAACATTAGATACATTTATAAATTATGTAGAAAGTGAAAATGGATTTTATTATCACTTTGTAAATATGCAAAATGGTAAGAGAGAATGGAATTGTGAAATATCAATAATAGATACAGCAATATTTATATGTGGTGCAATAACAGCAGGAGAATATTTTGGAGGAGCAGTAAAGCAGAAAGCAGAAACATTATATAAAAGAATAAATTGGGAATGGTATAGAAATAAAGATACAAATTATTTTTATATGGGATATACTCCAGAAAAAGGTTTTTGGGGACATTGGGATATGTATGCAGAGCAATTAATGTTATATATTTTAGGTACAGGTTCACCTACATTTCCAATAGATAAGAGTATGTATTATGATTTTAAAAGAAAAAAAGCAAATTATAAAAATATAGAAGATATAATATATACATATTGTGGAACTTTATTTACATATCAATTCTCACATGCATGGATTAACTTTAAAAATTTAAAAGATAAAGATAATATTGATTGGTTTGAAAATTCAATTAAAGCGACAAAAGCTAATAGACAATATTGCATAGACAATAAGGATAGTTTTAAAACTTATAATGAAAATTCATGGGGACTAACAGCTTGTTTATCTCCCAAAGGATATATAAGTTGTGGTGCAAAGCCATGTGATGTAGATTTAAATGTAGAAAATGATGGTACTGTAACTCCATGTGGTGCAATTGGTTCAATAGTATTTACTCCAAAAGAAAGCATAAAAGCAATGGAATATTATTATAATAATTATCCTAAATTATGGGGAAAATATGGACTTAAAGATGGATATAATTTAGAAGGATCTAAATCTTGGTTTGCAAAAGAATATATTGGAATTGATAAAGGAATAGAATTAGTAATGATAGAAAACTATTTGAATAGTACTATATGGAATTACTTTATGAAAAATGAATATGTTCAAAAAGGATTGAAAATATTAGGATTTTCAGTGGATAACAAAAAGTATAGTTATACATAAATTTGCAAAAGAATAAAAAACTCTTTAAAATAGATATTATGTAGATTAAAACTACAAATATTTATTGAAAGGAGTTTTTTATGTGTAATGAAGAAATAATAAAACACATGGAAGAAGACCTGACATTTAGAGGTTTAGCAGAAAGAACAAAAAAATCATATATTTGGCGAGTTAGTAAATATATGGATTTTCACAAAGGAAAAAATATTGAAGAATTAACAGAAGATGATATTAGAAGTTTTCTAAAATATCTAGTAGAAGATTGTAAAAACAAAAGACGAGATGTAAATACATACAATAGTGCAATACGATTCATGTATGGTACAACACTAAATAAAGTATTGAATTTAAAGAGAATCCCACTGTTTAAAATACAAAAGAATAAGCCAGAAATGTTTACAAAGGAAGAATTAAAAAGATTTTTTAAAGCTTGTGAAAATGAAAGATTACGGACTAAAATATAAAGCTATGTTTATGACAGTATATGGCGGAGGACTTAGAATATCTGAACTGTGTAATTTAAGAATACAAGATATTGATAGTAAAAATATGAGAATATTAATACGAGAAGGAAAAGAAAGTAAGTATAGATATACTTTGCTATCACAGATTAATTTAGAAATTTTAAGAGAATATTTTAAAGTATATAGACCGAAACACAAGGAAAATTATCTATTTATCTCTCAACAAACAAACGATAAATATACTGTATCTGGACCAGAAATAGCATTTAGAGAAATAAGAAAAAAAGCAGGAATAACCAGAAAAGTAACAGTACATGGATTAAGACATAATTTTGCTACAGATTTAATAGAAAATGGATTAGACATATTACATTTACAAAAATTGCTTGGACATTCAGGGATAAGGTCTACAATGGAATATTTACATCTTGCAAATGTAGAGAAAGATATTGTAAATCCATTAGATAGATTGTATGGGTCAGGTGATGAAAATGCCTGAATTACAAAATATATTAGAACAATATGGAAAGCAATATAAAGAAAAACACAATTTGCCAATATATGTAAAGAAAACATTAAATGCAATAGAAAAATGTAGAACAGCAGAATTAGGAGCACATGAAGATATATGTGACCATTGTGGGCATAGAAAAATTAGTTACAACTCTTGTAGAAATAGGCATTGCCCAAAATGTCAGACATCTGCAAAAGAAAAATGGATATATAATCAAAAGTTTAATGTATTGAATGTTCAATATTTTCATGTAGTATTTACAATACCAGATATATTAAATAAAGTAGTATATTACAATCAAACGAAAATGTATAATATAATGTTTAAAGCAGTATCAGAAACATTACAAGAACTAGCAAATGATAAAAAATATTTAGGAGCACAAATAGGTTTTACAACAATTTTACATACATGGGGACAAAACTTAAAAGACCATCCACATATACATTGCATAGTACCAGCTGGAGGACTTGACAGTTTAGGAAAATGGCGAAATAGTAAAAAGAAATTCTTCATACCAGTAAAAGTATTATCAAGAGTATTTAGAGGGAAATTGATATACTATATAAAACAAGAAAAACTTGATTTCTACAAAGAAATTGAAGAATTAAAAATACAACAAGAATTTGATAAATTCATATCTTCATTGTATGCTAAAGATTGGATTGTATATTGTAAGCCACCATTCAAAAATGCAAATAGTGTAATAGAATATCTAGGAAGATATACTCACAGAGTAGCAATTTCAAACAGTAGAATATTAAATATAAATAATGGAAAAGTAACTTTTAAATGGCGAGATTATAGAGATAATAACAAAATGAAAACAATGGTATTAGATGTAGAAGAATTTATTAGAAGATTCATATTACATATATTACCACCTAGATTTATGAAGATACGACATTTTGGATTATTGGGGAATAGAAATAAAACGAAAAAATTAACACTTTGTAAATCTCTCACAAATACAAAAGTGTTAACTAAAGAAAATATTTCCCCTCTCGAAATACTAAAGAAAGTGTCTGGAAAAGACTTTAATTTATGTCCAATCTGCAAAATTGGACATCTAATAAGACCTAGTCCAGCATAATAATTCACAATTTCATACCTTCTCAAAATTGCCTCTTTATTGGGGAGGGGGACTCTATGTCTATTTTACTAAAATTCTATAAAAATTTCAACTTAAAAATTGATATATTCAGTAAAGTGTAGTAAAATAAGAAAAAAAGAATAAGAGATAAAGTTTAAAAACTCCATAGACAGTCCGCAGTTTGTGCAATTAAACTAAACGATGTAAGTTTTATCTGCCAAGAGCTTCTAGTGGAGTTTTTTCTGAAACTTACATCGTTTAATTTCTTATTCATTTGCCGCTGAGATTGATTTTTAACTTTTAAACAGAATATGAGTAGAAAATGAAGGAGAGATATACATGTTGCATAAAATGAAATTAAATGAAAGTCCATTTGAAAGAATGAAGAGTGGAACAAAAACAATAGAATTTAGATTGTTTGATGAAAAAAGGAAAGCAATAAGGGTTGGAGACAAAATAGAGTTTTCAAAATTACCGGATTTACAAGAAAAATTGCTAGTTGATGTTGTTGAATTATATAGAGAAAATACTTTTGAAAATTTATTTAGAAAGCTATATACTGATGAAGAAGAGATAACAAGGAAGACTAAAGCTATGCATGAAATCTATTCACCAGAAAAAGAACAACAATATGGTATTTTAGGAATCAAAATAAAAATCAATGTAGACAATTTAAAGGAAAGTCTCGAAAAATTTAATCCATATAATGAGCAAGAAAAAGTGGAAAGAAAAATAATTGATAAAATGAAAAAGGATGGAATTATTAAGAATATTTAATAACAATTTGAAATGGAGAAATAAAATATGCGAAAATTAAATTTAATAGTAGTATTTAATGAAGATTTAAGTAAAACTCTTTTTTGCATAAGAGCAAAGGAACCATATAAAGGGTTATATAATTTTGTCGGTGGTAAAGTAGAAGAAAATGAGTCTAATGATGAGGCAGCGTACAGAGAATTATTTGAAGAAACAGGAATCTCAACCAGAGATATAGAATTAGACCATTTTATGGACTTGAATTATTTTAAATATGAAAATAATTTGCAAGTTTATTATGGAATTTTAAAACATGAAGTAAATTTAGTAGAAGAAAAAAATAAATTAGAATGGGTAACTATAAATGAGAAACTATTAGATAATTCTAAATTTGCAGGAAACTATAATATACCTCATATCATAAGACAGATAAAAGTATATTTAAAGAATGGTACAGGAATTGATAAATATTAGAAAGTTAGAAATATAGAAATAAAAATAAACATGGTAGATTTAAAAATATTACAAAAAATATATCAAAATAAAGTGGATAAAGGATTTAATGTAACAGATGTAAATAAAGAAATTTGCTTAACTTATGGAGAAATTGCTGAAGCTTATGAGGCATGAAGAAAAAAGAAAGATGATTTAGGGGAAGAACTAGCTGATGTTGCTATATATTTATTAGGGTTATCAGAAATATTGGGTGTAAACTTAGAAAATGAAATACAGAAAAAAGTTTATAAAAATTCTAAAAGAGAATATAAAGTTATTGATGGTGTTAATACAAGAGTTAAAGAATTTGAAGATAATTCAGAAAGATAAATCTCAGCTACAACTTACAATTTTTAAAGGAGATATATTATGGGAGAATTTATAATACAAATAATAATAGGTTTAATTATAATAATTATAGGGATATTGAATATGAAAGGAAACATATCTTTACTACATTCTTATCATAGAAAAAGAGTAAAAAAAGAAGATATAATACCATTTGGAAAAAAAGTAGGAATAGGAAGCATAATTATTGGAATTACAATAATACTAGCAGGCGTATTCACAATTTTAAATTATACTCATATAAGTAATGTAGTATTAAGCATAGGAATTACAATGGGAATTACTATAATATTTTATGCAATGTTTAGATATAATAAGGGAATATTTTAAAATTACAAATTACAATAGTGATGGACATTTTGACATTATAGGACATGCTTATTGTATAGCATTGTTATCTCAAACAAAATACAACAGAGAAAATAC
>CAKPGU010000035.1 GCA_934155265.1 uncultured Clostridia bacterium | reverse complement strand
TTACTATTTCATTTTTACTCATCCTATCACAAAAGCAGATAATTATCAACTAACTACCTGCTCTAAAAATTGTGATTTTTTACTATGATTTTATAATTTCTTGTTGTGCTTTAACTAATTCTATAATGTCCTATAATATATTCTTGTCCATATAACTCTAATACATCTTCCTCATAGTTTATTTGCATTGGATTTGCATGGTGTATTAGAAAAGGAATTCCCTTTCGGTTTCTCTTGTCTGATATTATTCCTATATGGTCTTTAAATACAATTATATCTCCACCTTGCCATTCTTCGATTTTAGATAAATCATTTGTTAATGAAGTATTATTGTTCTTAAAATATATATCTAAATTTCTTACTCTCCTAAAGTCTATATTTTTGTCTATAGTTTCAATATTGTATTTTTCTTTATGACTTGTGATATCCTCGTTTACCAGTTCCATTAAATCATATCCAGCACCTTTTAATCCATTTGCTACAACATCTGTGCAAACCCCATATTCATCATCAGGATAACCTGCTCCATAATATTTGCTTTTATATTTGGGCTTTGTTTTTATATATTCTCTTACATTATTTAATATATCTGTCTGATCATCTATACCATCATTATCTTTATCTACATTGCTAATATATGTTTCAATATTGAAATCACTATTAGAATATTGTTTATATGGTATAATTCTAAAATTATATAATAATGTTACTACAACAATAATTATAATAAAAACTATAAGAAATATTATTACACTCTTTTTCATATTAGCTCCATATTTTTTAAATATCTTTTTTATCATCATTTGTAATATCTCCATTTCCATTTACGGGAATTGTATCTCCTAAATAAGTAGGCTCTGGCTTAAATATGCATTTTAAAAAATCTTTATCTCTTGCTAATATTTCCCTTATTTCTCTATATGTTGTTCCTACATATTGTCTAGGATCTGCTCCAACTCCGTATGCTTCTAATCCCAATTGATTTGCAATATATAAAGCTCTATATAAATGGTATTTTTGCGTTACTATTACAACTTTCTTTGCTTCAAAAATATTTTTTACTCTATATATACTTTCATAAGTAGAAAAACCTGCATGATCCATAAAAATATTTTCTGATGGTATTCCTTTTTCTATTGCATATTTTTTCATTATATTTACTTCATCATATTCTTTTCTTCCATGATCTCCACTCATTATTATTTTATTTGATACATTATTTTGATATAATTTTATACCTTCCAATAGTCTATCTTCTAACATAGAACTTGGCTTATCTCCCCATATTCCAGCTCCTAAAATAATTATACAATCTATATCCGATAATTTTAAATATTCATTTTCTTTGATAATCTGATTTTTGGTTGATATTCTCACATATAAATTTATACCTAACACCATTATTGCTATTACAATACTAACTATTATTACATATTTTAATAATTTCTTCATAAATTTCTCCATTTTACATTTTGTATTATAATTAGTTCTCAATTCATCCTAATATATTAATATTTGTCTTTTTTATATCATAAAAGCAGATAATTTTCAATCAATTATCTGCCTATAAATTTTTTATAAAACTATCTTTCCTTTGTCAATTCAACAATTATCTCATCTCCATTTTCTTTAAATAAATGTACTTTCAAATTATCTGTTGCATCATAATTAGTTAAATTAAATGTATTATAATATTTTACATTTCCATCTTCTTCAACACTTATCATTCCATCACCATCTGATCTACCTGCTGGATAAAATTTTCTTCCGTCAGATGTTTCAACACAGGCATTTTCATTATGAGTAATACCATTACAATTACTTAAATAAATTTTAAAGGCTGTATTTGAAACTCTAGCACTATCAAATTTATAACTTTTATCACTAATAGAAACTAATTTGTATTGAACTATATTAGATTTTGCCATTTTACTTGATACGTCTATTTCATAGCTCCATTCACCTTCATAAACTCTATATTTTTCTTTACCTTTTTCCCAATAGCTATTTCTTATTTTATTAAATGTTACTTTTAATTTTTGAGATGTAGGAAATTCTACTGGATTTCCTGTTGCTGTTAAATAATATTTAATTTCATTATCATTTATTTTTTGAGTTGTTTCACTATATGAGCCATTATAACTAGTATAATTGTCCCTTGCCTCTTGTTCTGTTTTATATAATGATGTCATTTCTTCTGTTTCAAGTTCTCTTGTTGCAAAAACTTTTTCATTTTTTTCATTTACTACTTTTAAATCCATTATATCTATTTTTCCATCATTTGCTAACATATCTTGTAAACTATAACTATCATCAAATTTTATATTAAAATTTATATCAAAATTATCATTATCTATCAAAAATGCTTCTATACTTGTACTAATTCCATTTGCTTCTTTATATTCTGTATTTATATCACTATAATATCCATTTTCAATGGCAGTTTGAATACCATCACTACTATTTGCTCCAAATTTGTTAATTATTTGTGTTGTAGCAAATACAACTCCTGTCATTGAAAGAGTAATACATGCTGCTATTCCTATACCTTTTCCAATATTTAATTTTCTTTTATCCATAACTATATCCTCCTCTTTTACATTAGATATAGCTATTTTCATTTTTGTTTTTTCAAAAATCTTATTGTTATCCATCTATTTTCCCTCTTTTCTTATTTTATTTCTAATTCTGTATAGCCTTTGTTTTACACTAAATTCAGAAATCTTTTGTTCTTTAGCTATATCCTTTATTGATTTAAAAGAATAATAAAAATCTAAAAATATTGTTTTATCGATTTTCTTCATATTTTTCAGTTTTTCTTCTATTTTACTAATTTCTTCTACATTATCATCAAGAAGGTCAATTTTATCATAATTATATAAACTATTTTCATAATCAGAAATATTAAAGTTTATTTTGACTTTTCTTAAATATTCTTTTACTACATTTCTTGTTATTCCTGCAATATATGAACTTAAGTATTTATTAACATTTAGTTTGTTTTTATTCTTCCATAATATAAAAAATACTTCAGAAACTATTTCTTCTTTATCCTCATCATTCAAACTATTTCTTGCCATATTATCTATAATCGTAGCAGTATAAGATGAATATTCATTTATTATTTTTTCTAAATCAAGTTCATTATTTTTTATATAATGCTTTATTTCTTTACAATTATTCAATTTAGATCTAAACTCCTTTTTATATTTTAAGATATCTTACATTTATATATTGATAAATTTATAGAAAAAGTAACACTTTTTTAAAATTTATCAAAAAAGGAGGATTATTTTCCTCCTTTAATTGTAAGTTGTCGCTGAGGTTATCATTATTTAAAATTTTGTAAAAACGCCAACTCTTTAATAAAGAATTGGCGTTTTTAGCATCACTTATGTTTTACTTTTTTGCTTTTTTGAAAACTTGGCTCTCTTTAATCCAGGGTGCTAAAACTACGATTTTATCCTCTGTGTCTAAATCAATATACATAGGAGCATTAATGTAAACTTGTTCTCCTTTAGTAGCTTGATTCATATACACTGGATCATAGCATTCCACTTTTACTAATCCATAATGCTTGTTATAGACAGTATAATACGTTGGCCATAAGAAAGCATTACTTGAGTCCACTACTTCAGCATCCGAACAGAAAGTTTCGAGTTTATGGAGTCTACGGTTTTCCTGCATTTCTAGATAATTGTTTCCCAAAATTGGTTGCATCCAAAATCTTCTGCCTTTTATTAGTCCTACTGTTCTATTGCATTCTTGTTCTAACATTTCATCTAATGTGTCGAATGATGCATATTTTTTTCTTCTTGAAAAAATTAGGCTTAAATCTGCTTTATCATATAATTTAATAAAACGATTTTCTTTTAAAAGTCTAAAATTTTTTTGAAGTTTTTTAATAGATTCAATTCCTTTAACAACAATATCAATATCAGAATTTTCTTGATATCCTTCAATCAGGATGCTTCCTTCAATTCCAATATCATCTAGAGCAATCCCTAACTCAGTTATCATAATGCTAATTATCAATTTAGTATCTCTTAAAATTGCTTCATCTCCATCATATTGATAAAGTTCTTTTGCTTTATCAAATGGATTATAAATCCTTTCAATTTCGCTTACATCAAATAAGCATAGTTCTTCTCCAAACCTATTCACTTTCCCAACCTGTGTATTTGTAAAAAGTTTTGAATATAAAATAGATTCTTCAATTGAGTTGTTTCTTCCATAATAATATCCATTGATAACTCTTGAATCTCTTTCTGTAGCATCAACACGGAAATACTTAGGAATTCCAATAACTTTTCCTGATTCATCATAGCAATGTTCTGACACTGTATGGCAAATTGTACCATCTTTCAACTTAAAATAATACGGAAAATTTATCAACTCCTCAATACTTTCAACGTTATATAATTGCTTAACTTCAAAATACAATCTGTTTGCATTAGAGGAATGAATAGTATTCTTTAAAATACTTAATCCATACTTTTTTCTAAGAGTACCTTCAACACTAGAAGATGGATTTGTTGCTCCGACAAAATCATTAAACCGATTTACAGCATTAGATGCTTTTATAAGGAAAAAAACCGAAATTCCTGATGTCATATAGCTTAATAACTCCAGAAAATATGGTTGTTCTTTACTTTCATGATACAGCACACATACATCATCTACAGTAAGCCGTTTTTGAACAAAGTTGGTAGTTTCAAATCCCTCTTTTTGAATATCCTTGATAATATTATCAACAATATTTCTTTCATAAGCATCAGGTTTCAATACACACAAAGTTACATTGTCTTCAATTCTTGCATTATACATAATGATACCTCCATTTAATTGTGATAAAAGAATCCCTTTATCTAAACTAAGTAACCTACAGAAGAAATTATACCATCTCTTATATATCTTTGTCAATACATTATGTAAATATTAGCTTTTATATAAATATTCCTTTTGTATCTGATAATCCAACAATTTCATTATAAGGACTTGTATAAATCTTTTCATTATTACAATAATCGATTACCTGATCTAAATTATTAATAATTTTCTTAAACCCCTCTATATATAAGTCAACTATATCAGGATTAGTTAGATAAAACGGTGCTGAACTTGTATCTCCTATAGCAAAAGTATTATCTATTACTGCTAATGTATTGTCATGGTTAATATCCGAATAATTTTGTCTATATAAATCTATATACTCTTCATTAAATAACCAAGGATATAATTTTGATTTATCTTGACTAAATACTTGTTGAAAAATTGGTTGTTTATAAACTGGATGAGTTTGGTATAATCTTGTTGTTAATCCTTCTTCTTTTAATATATTCATAATTAATTTTCTAAATTTTCCAGTATTTTTTATATTTAAGTCTGATGTATTGCAAGATATTCTATATAAATGATATACATGTTCATATCCTTTTTCTATTATTGGTGGTACTAAAAAATCTGTTTTATTAATTAAAAAATCTGTTAATTTATTTGCATTATTTTTAATTTTGCTTATTGTTGTGTTAAAATGTTCTAATTGATATTTTAGAAAAATGCAATTTAATGCACTAGGTTTATAATTATAACCATATGTAAATGAATTATAATAAAAATTATAATCTCCCTCTATTATTTTTTGTGCATATGTTTTTACAGAATTTGCATTATTAAATAAGTCCACGTTATTTGTACAAATTCCTCCTAGTTCACCACATGAAGCTAATTGCTTTACTGGCATAAAACTAAAACATCCTACATCTCCATATGTTCCAACATATTTATCATCAATTTTTGCTCCAAATGCTTGAGCACAATCCTCAATCAACTTTATATTATAGTCATCAGCAATTTTTCTAATTTTTTTAAGATTACAAGGATATCCTTGCATATGTACTGCAATTATAGCTTTTACTTTTTTAAATTTATTTAATAATTTAATGACATTATTTTCGTCTATATTGTATGTATCTGGCTTTATATCAGCAAATATTGGTATAGCTCCAACCCTTAATACTTGAAATGCAGGAGCAGCAAAAGTCCATGATGGTACAATAACTTCATCTCCATATGTAACATTACATGCTATTAATGCAGAATGTATTGCAGAGGCTCCTGAATCAAAAAAAGAAAAATATTTCGTATGCAAGAAATTTGACATATCATTTTCAATTTCTGAAATTTTATCATTTTTATTGGATACAAATTCTCGTGAATTTAAATATTCATTTAATATTTCCATATTTTCTACTTTTGGTGGCCATACACTTCTAAAATCATTTACATTATCGCAAATTTTTTTTGACTCTTTGTTAAAAAATACTAAATCATTCATAATCTTTTTCTCCATTATTATATTTTTTATTTTAATATATCAAACTATAAATAGTTAAAAATTTGTGCTGGATATAAAATCAATTCTTTATTTTTAAATTTATCAATATCTACCCATACTGCCTCAGTTTCTATATCATCATCTACCAAGTCATATTTTTGTTGATAATCTTTATCATTAATATATGCCTCATAAAATAATATTAGTTCATGTGCATCTTTTCCTTTATAATTAAATATATTTTCCGAAATCCCTAAAAAATCACCAAGCTCTATTTCTATATTTATTTCTTCCTTAAATTCTCTTTTTAATGCATCTTCACTTCTTTCAAGAAATTCTATCCCTCCACCTAAGCATCGATAAAACTCTTGATTTTTTGATTTGTCATATCCTTTACTAACTAATAATTTATTGCCTTTTCTTACTACTCCAAGAACTATAGGTCTAATTTCTTTAAACTTATCCATATAAATCTTTCTCCTTCTTACTAAAATATGTATAATTATACCATTTTATCTATAGGATTACAATTATTTTTTTATTTATTCTATTCTTAGTATTATGCTATTTATGTAATATATTTTCTATGAGAATTTTTTACATTATTTTGATTTACCATTGCATATTCCATTGTAGTATCTATTTTTATATGCCCTAATAATTTTTGTACTTGTTCTATAGGCATTCCTTTATCAATAGCCATTGTTGCCATTGTTCTTCTAAATTTGTGTGGATGCACCTTGTTTATATTTGCTTGTTTTCCTAAATTTCTAATAGCAATTTCAATCCCTGATATTCCTAATCTATTATAAGGTTTTATTAATGACACAAATAATGCTTCGTTGTTATCAATTCTTGTTTTTAAATATTTCTCTATATACATTTTACTCTTTGCACTAAAATAGACTTCTCTTTCACTATTACCTTTACCTAAAACAATACAACTTCTTTCTTGAAAGTTCATATCTGATATATTTAATCTCGTAATTTCTCCCACTCTCATACCAGTTGAAATTAATAGTTCTAATATTGCTAAATCCCTTACATTTGAACAAGTATCTCTTAACTTTTCCAAATTTTCATCTGTTAATGTTTCTTTTACTCTTCTAGTAGTCTTTACTTTATGAATTCTTCTTACTGGACTTTTTACAATATAGTCCTCATTTTCCAACCAAGCAAAGAAACTTGATAAAGTTCTTCTCATATTATCTATCGTTACCATACCTGCATTTGAATTATTTTTATAATCTGCTAAATAGTTTCTTAATATTTCAGTAGTAATTTCATTTACTGGAAGATTGACAGCATCAAACATTTTATTTATATTATCTTTATAGTAATTTAAAGTTCTATTTGAGCAACCTTCAATTTCTTTAGATGATATAAATTTATTTAATATATTAGTATTATTCTTTAGTATTTCCTGCTTTTTAGTTGGTTCTATCCTTTCAATTTGATAATTTAAACATATTTCTGTAAGTATTTCTTTTAATTTTATTCTTTGGTTATTGTCTAAAAAATCTTCTGTTGTATCAATTACTTTTCCTACAAATAATTCTCTCATGACAATTACCTCCTTACATTTTTATTTGATAATTTGCAATATATAGAACTCTATCTATATTATACAATATTTAATTGACATAATAAAAGATGAGCATATTCTATATACCCATCTAAATGTTTATATTTTTGT
>CAKPGU010000034.1 GCA_934155265.1 uncultured Clostridia bacterium | reverse complement strand
AGTTATTATGATACTTTTTCAATAACTAATAAATTTACAGGATATTTTTCTGATATAACTGTTGGTGAATTTTTTAACACATTTTCCAATTCTTCTTGTGATGGTACAGCAATCTTAGGGGGTCTTGATAAAACTGCAAGACAAGAAGAAAAAAGTGATAACTCTTCTTATTCAAGCTCAAATGAAAATAGTTCAAGTGGAAACAGTTCAAATAAAGAATCCTCATCTGGTACTTCATCTAGTAAAGAAAATATGCTAGATGTAGATACAATTACAAATCCTGAAGATTTGACAGCTGGGACAAGTACTGTTGAAGGAAAACGTGGTAGTGAAAATATAGGAATTGCAGTTTTTAAAGATGATAAGCTTCGAGGTGAATTAACAGCCACAGAAACAATTTGCCATCTACTTATTAATAATGACATTGATTCTTGCATTATCTCTGTTGATAATCCTTATAAAGAAAGCTCTGGTAATACAGAAGAAAAAATTGAAATAAGTTTAACTCCTGTAAAAAAAGCAAAAGTTTCAGTTAAAATTGAAGATAATATCCCTCATATTTCCGTTAAAATTGATGTTCGAGCATCCATATTAACTCTTGAAAATAATATCAATTATGAAGAAAAAGATGTACTTGAAAAATTTTCTGATGTAACTGAAGATTATATGAAAAAAGAATATAATAATTATTTTGATAAAATCTCAAAAGAATATGGAACAGATATTGACTGCTTTTCTACAAAGGCCGTTGCTTATTTTCCAACTATAAATGATTGGAACAATTATAATTGGTCTGAAAAATTTAAAGATGCAAAATTTGATGTTGATATAAACATTGATTCTATTTCTAGTATGTTATTAACTAAAACTTAAAAAATCTAAAATATAAGTTTTTTATTGTGAACTTATATTTTAGATTCTTTATTATTTTTCTTTAAAACCTTTTCCCAATACTTCTCTTGCATTTGCAATAACTATAAAACAATTCTTATCAATTCCATTTGCAATATCCTTAATCTTAGATACATCTCCTCTTGATGCAGCACATATTAAAACAAGTTTATCTTTATCACTATACATTCCTTTACCATATAATCCTGTAACTCCTCTTTTTACTTTATCACTTATAACTTTTGAAATTTGGTCATTTTTATCTGAAATTACAAATAATAATTTAGTATAATTTACGCCATCAAAAATTATATCAATCATCTGTCCATACAAATAAATCGCAATTGCAGAGTATAACCCTATTTCAATATGTTTAAAAAATATTACATTTAATGCAATAATAATAATATCAATTATTGTTAAATATCTACTCATAGAAATATATGGATTATATGTTTTAATAATATTAGCAATAAGCTCTGTTCCACCTGTTGATGAATCAACTTTCAAAATTATTGCTGTTCCTATTCCAATTATAATTCCGCCATAAATACATGCTAAAAATCTGTCTGTTGTTATAGGAGGATATCTATCCAATATATCTATAAATAATGACAAACTAAACGTTCCTATTAATGACTTTATAAAAAATTCTTTACCTAATCTATATCCTGCAAACAAAAATAAAGGTATATTTAATGCCATTATCATTGCTCCCATTGGAATTTTTAATAAATAATATGTTATTGTTGCCACACCTGAAAATCCACCAGAAGACAATTGATTCGGTAACAAAAAAGATGAAACACCAACCGCCATTATTGCTGATCCAACAACCGTTCCAATAGCATCAATTATAGATTTTCTTATTTTTTCACTGTTCATATAAAAAACCACCCTTATTACAATTATTTGTAATATTGGGTGATTTTATACTAAATTACAACTTTCTCTCCTGTCTCTGGATTATAATATTCTGTTATTTCTTGTGGTTCAATTTTTAAAACATCTTTAAAATCATATATATAATCTGGTACTGCTCCACCTGGTTCAGCTCTGTTAGATTTTATTATGATTGGCTCAACATTTTCTTCAAAATCATGTACAGTCATTTCATATGAATTTCCATTTGTTTGACAATATGTTAAAATTTGTTGAGTTGAATTTTCCTTAAATGTACTAATATTTATATAATAATTTAATATGTAAAAATTACTCGTATCTCTACTAGCTATCGATTTTATTTTTTCAATTTCAGCTTCTATTTCTTTTCTCTTATCTTCAAATATTGTTTTACTAAAACTATTTCCTTGTTCATCTGTATGATCTATATTAACATCTATAAAATAATTACTTCCTTTTTCATAATTTGTATATCTATAATCTATTAGATATCTTTTAGATAAAGTATATAAATTTTTTAGTCCAACATTATTTGTCTCAAAAATGGATTCACTTGTTAAATATCTATTATAAATAGCAATATAATCAGCATATTTTTCCATATCTATTGTAATAACATCATCTTCTCCATATTCAATGTAAATATATTTTGGTGAGAAATGAAACTGATTTATTTGTCCCCTTTTATATTTGTCAATAAATAATGCAATATCATCTTCTATATCTCCATAGTTTGATACTACAAAATCTCCTGATAAATTTTCTTCCACATTTTTTTGTACAAAACTATAATATGCTGATCTTCTCAAAATATCTTCTACTGGTGCATTTAATGTAAATAATTTTTCGATATTTATTTCTTCTCCTGTTGTTAAATCATAATTTATTCCTTTAAATCCCTGATAAAATCCATCTCCATCATCATCTTTTTTTGCAACATATGATACTTCAAAAGAAGCAACATTAGCAAAGTTCGCTGTATTAGTCATATTAACAGATACATTTATAACCTCATCTATATCTTTTATTTTTTCTTTATAAAAATTTAATGCTATTCTTTCTAATTCTTGATTAATATTATCTTGAATAATTTTATTTTTTAATCCTAATACTTGGCAGTAGCTTATTTCAACTTTCTCTTTTGTTACTTTATTTTCTTGTATCTTCAAATCATTCTGATTATATGTCCCTTTTAAGTCTATTCCTACTATGTCTTTATTATCAGTATTATTTTCACTTGCATCAATATTATCCATACCTTCTCTATCTATTTCTATATTCTTATATAGTATCAAACCTAATGTTACTGATATACATATAATGCAAAATACCACTACAAATATTACTTTAGCTTTAGTAGTTTTGAACATAGCCTGCCTCCTTTGCTACATTTTGTCCTCTTTCTGATTTCATTAAATCTAATAATTTACGAGTATTGCTATCTTCTGGTTCATCTTTTCTGATAGCTGCATAATATGCTGTCTGTATGTCATACAAACCAGTTTGTATATTTTCATATGTTGGTGCAACTCCATTAATAGATAAAAATTTCATTGTATCTGAAGAATACATTGTTGTTGCATAATAGTAATATGAATATCCTATTGCTGTTTTACCATTATTATAATCTGATATAACATCAACTATATCAGACATACTTTGTGCAATTGTTTCTGTTACAGGTTCCATCATTTTCTTACCTTTCATTACCAATGATAACATTCCTGATTGACTTCCTGAATTTTCTGGTCTTTGATAAGCAATTATTTTTTTGCTTTCTCCTCCTACACTTTTCCAACTTTTTATTTTTCCTGAATATATATCTTGTACTTGTTCTAATGTTAAATTATCTACAGGATTTTCTTTATTAACAAAAAATACAAATGCTTCTTTTACAATTGGAACAATTTCTAATTCGACATCTTTTTCTTCAGCTAATTTTTGTTCAGCCTCTGATGGATATGTTACTAATATTAAATCAGTATTTCCATTTATTAAATTAACATATGCATTATGAGTCTTTGAATGTGTTACCTCAACATCTTTTATATCAGTACCAGTAAAATTAGCTTTAAATGCTTCTGCAAGTGGTAGTGTTGCAGTTGATCCATCTATTCTTGGATAATCATCTTTTGAAAATACTTTTTCTTGATTTTGTAAATTCTTCTTTTCTTCTGGATCTATTACTGGCTTTGTTTTATCCTTTGTAAAATAAAAATATGCCAATACACATCCGCAAACCACCAATATTGTAATAATTATTAATAATACATTTGTTACTCTTTTGTTTTTTTCCATATACATTCCCCTTTTCTTAAGTTTCTATTTATAATCTTCTAGAAACTCTGGATATTTTTCTAAAATTTCTAATTCCAATTTTCCTTGTTTTACTTTCTCGTCTTGTTTAACAATTAAATCTAAAGTGTACATATCTTTTAGTTTTTCAATATTTTCTCTTTTATGTCCTATTACATTATTTACATCTTGCGGATTTACAGTAACTTGAACCTTTTTTACTTTTACATTTAGTTGTTTTATTTTTGCAACAATTGAGTCATACCATAACCCTGATTCAACAAGTTGTCTAAATGCTGGATGATATGGACCTGCAACCACTTCGCTTCCCTCTATATTTGGATCTGTTATCTCATCTGTATTTTGTAGCCCCACTCTTATTACTTCAATTCCTTTTTGATTAAACATAGAAACAAGCTCTTTACATATTTCTACTGCTTGTACTACTGTTAATGGTGTGTATTTCTCATCTAAAAATTCTTTTTCTAATTTTGTATTTTTTATTACTAATACAGGATATATTCTAACCATTTTAGGCTTTAATTTTATTAATTCTTTAGCTGTATTTACTTCATCAAGTCTTGTACTTTCTGGCAATCCAACCATCATTTGATGTCCTAGTTTGAATCCATGCCATCTAATCATCTTTGAAGCTCTTTTTACATCTTCAAAAGTGTGACCTCTATTTGCTCTTCTTAATATATAATCATTCGCTGATTGCACACCAAGTTCTATTGTTTCTACTTTATATTTTTTTAATCTCTTTAAAGTTTTTCTGTCTATATAATCAGGTCTTGTTGAAATTCTTATACTATTAATTTTCCCTTGTTTTATATATTCATATGCTGTTTGCAAAAACTCTTCTTGTTTTTCTTCTTCTATTCCAGTAAAACTTCCTCCGAAAAATGCTACTTCTTTTTTGGCTTCTTTATCTTTTATATTTTTTAAGAAAAAGTCTATTGTATTTTTTATATCTTCTTTTGTTATCATTTTTTGTTGTCCACTAATTGATTTTTGATTACAAAAAATACAATCATTTGGGCATCCTAAGTGTGGAACAAATATTGGTATGATATAATGTTTTTTCATAATAAACTCCCTTCTCTTATTTTATGTTTTCTAGAGCCTTTCTTGCTGCTTCCATTTCAGCTAATTTCTTTGATTTTCCAGAACCTACTGCCAGTATTTTATGATTGCATTCAACTTGTGCTTCAAATGTTTTATCATGATCTGGTCCTGTTTCTTTTATAATTATATATTTTATTTCAACTTCTCCATGTTTTTGCAATTTTTCTTGTAAAACAGTTTTATAGTCTTTCTGTCCTACATGTTGACTTGCTATTTTTATTGCCCCTTTTAAATTTTCAATAATAAATTTCTTGGCATCTTCTAGACCTCCATCTAAATATATTGCTGCAATTACAGCTTCAACACTGTCTGCTAAAATGGCTGGTCTTACTTCCTTGTTTGTATTTCTTTCTGATTTTCCTAGATATAAAAAATCACTAAATTTATGCATTTGTGCTACTTTGTGTAGACTTGTTTCACACACTACAGTTGCCCTAACTTTAGTCATTTCTCCTTCTTTTAAACTTGGATAATTTTTGTACAAATAATCGCTTGATATAAATTCTAATATACTATCTCCTAAAAATTCTAATTTCTCGTTACTTTCTACATTGTGTTCATATGCATATGATGTATGTGTTAATGCTTTTTTTAATAGTTCTTTGTCTTTAAATGTATAACCAATGTTTTCTTCTAAATTTTTCATATTTTCCTCCGATTTTCTATAGTACTATTATATACTATTTTACGTTTTTTTCAAGTTATTTTCAAAAGAAAACTTACTTTATTACTTGTTTTAAGCAAAATAAAAGAACGAATTTTCTCGTTCTCCTTTTATTTTATACATTTTCTTTTATGTAGTCAACTACATCTCCTACTGTAACAACTTTTTCTGCATCAGCATCTGGAATTTCAATATCAAATTCTTCTTCTAATGCCATTACTAATTCTACTATATCTAAAGAATCAGCTCCTAAATCATCTATAAATGATGCTTCTAATGTAACTGCTGTTTCAGCAACTCCTAGTTGTTCTACAATTATTCCTTTTACCTTTTCAAAAACTTCTTCTGAACTCATAACAAGTTCACCTCCTCTCAAGTGTTAAATGATATGTGTCATTTAATAATCAAATCATCTGTAACATTTATATTATATGTTACTATTTTTGTCAAGCATATTTATAATATTTCTTTGTTTTTGTACTACCCATTCAATTTTTGTTTTTCAAACTCTTCTATCATTTTATCAACCGCTTTATTTTCAACGAATTTTTCAGCTTGTTTTATTGTAAATTCAAAAAGTTTTTCATCACTACTTCCATGAGCTTTTACAACAGGTTTCTTTACTCCTAAGAATAATGCACCTCCATAAGACTTGTAATCCATAGTTTTTTTAAATCTGTTTATTGCAGGTAAACATGGAACTGTACAAATTTTAGAAATTAGATTTTGTGTTAAGCTTTCTGATAATGTTCTTTTTACAAATTTACCAAGTCCCTCTGTTGTTTTTAAAAATACATTTCCAGTAAATCCATCTGTTACTATTGCATCTACTTTTCCTGAAAAAGCATCTCTTCCTTCAACATTTCCGATAAAATTTATATCTAATTCTTTTGATTTTTCTTTTAATAATTTATAACTTTCTTTTACTAATTCATTTCCTTTTGTTTCTTCTGTTCCTATATTTAATAAACCAATTGCAGGATGCTCAATTCCAAATGTATTTCTTAAATAGATTGTTGACATTTGAGCAAATTGTAATAAATTAATTGGTTTACAATTTGTGTTTGATCCAGAATCTATTAGCAATAATTGACTTTTATATGCCGGTAGTATTCCAGCTAATGCAGGTCTATCTATTCCTTTAATTCTCCCAACTAGTAATGTTGCACCTGCTAATAATGCTCCTGAATTTCCAGCAGAAATAAATACATCTCCATCTCCTTCTTTGAGCATTTTAAATCCTACTACCATTGATGAATCTTTCTTATGTTTTATTGCAACTGTTGGTTGATCTTCCATTTCTATTGTTTCTGTTGCATTTTTTATTTTAAGTCTAGAAGATATTTCTTGAATTTCTTTTCCTGTAAATTCTTTGATTTTATTTTTTATTACGTCTTCTTTTCCTATTAGTGTTACTTCTGCTTTTATTTGATTTATTGCTTTTATAGCTCCTTTTATATTTGCATCTGGTGCATTGTCTCCACCCATTGCATCTAGTAATATATTCATGTTTGGTTTCATTCCCTTCTTTACACTGTTATCATATAAATTTTATCTCTTTATATTGATGATTATTCATGATGTTTATATTTTATTATTGTTTTGTTAAAATTGCAATAGATTTAAAAAAAAAGAACACAAAATGTGTTCTTTTTATTTCTCTAATTCTTCTGAATTATCTTTTTGTCCTTTTTCTTCCGGTGTCAAACCATTAGCATGTTTTTCTTTATTTTCTTGTAACTTTTGCCTTGCAGCTGCCATTCTTTCTTCTTTTATTCCGTCTAATCCTTTTTCAGCTACATCATATATCTCATATTCATCCATATTCTGTAATATTTTCACAAATTCTTTGTGTTTGTTTCCAGATATACCTTCTTCTTTACTTTCTTCTTTACTTTCTTCTTTACCTTCTTCTTTACCTTCTTTTATTTCCTCTTCGTCTCCTTTATCATCTTTGTCACTTGTTTTATGTATTTTATCTCTTAAATTTGTAAAGAATTTCTTTATTTTAGCTAATCTAGGATGTTTTTGTTCAAACTCACTTACCTCTATCATAGATTTTTCTTCATCTTTTTCAACATCCTTTGTAATTAGTTTTCCTGTAGTTTTTTCAATCTCCTTTTCATTTTTAGCAGCAGTTCTTAATTCACTCATCTTCTTTGCATCTTTTCCTAATGCTTTCATCTTCCAATCAGATGCTTTTTCACTTGCCTTTATAGATTCAATATTATATCCTTTAATCAATCTATTACCATAAAAATTAACCTTTGATAATTGAATTGATAACTTACTTGACATCATTTCTAAATCTTCATTACTAATTTTTTCAAACTTACCTAATTTTCCTTTTGTGTTTAATAATTCTTGAGAATTTTTTGCATATCTATCACTATTTTCTGCACGTTTTTTATCTGCCTTATCCAATTGTTCTTGTATTTTTTTTCTATCCTCATCAGATATATCTTTAGATTTCAATTTTTGATTTAATTGCTCTGTTATAGACATTATTGCTTTAATTTCTATATCTAGCTTATCTTGTTCTTTTGTTAAATTTGATAAATTTTTTCTATTTTTCAATTCGCTATCAATTTCATTTTTTGTTGTACTAACTTTATCTTTAAACTCAATTAAATTTTGGATTTTAGGTAAATTTTCTTTGATATTTTCAAGTTGTTTCTTTTGTTTCATATAATTTTTTGTTGATTCACCTTTATCCTTCGTATCTTTTTTATTCTTAATTTCAATGCTATGATTGTCTTCTAATTCCTTAATTTTTTTATCTAAATTTCCACTTGAATAATCTTCAAATAGTACTTCCCATTTTTGTTTTTTATCTTTCATATATAAATCCTCCCTATATACATCATATAATTCTATTATACTATACTTGGTACAATTTGTCAAATTTTATGTTAATGTAATATAATTTTAACATTTTTGTAATAGACCTGTAATATACTACGATAAAAAAAGAAGCCAATTTCTTGACTTCTTTCTATATAATAATTCAGTTATTATTCGATGATATCAGCAACAACACCTGAACCAACTGTTCTACCACCTTCACGAATAGCGAATCTTAATCCTTTTTCGATAGCGATAGGTGTGATTAATTCAATTGTCATTGATACGTTGTCACCTGGCATAACCATTTCTGTTCCAGCAGGTAATTCAATAACACCTGTTACGTCTGTTGTTCTGAAATAGAATTGTGGTCTGTATCCGTTGAAGAATGGAGTATGTCTTCCACCTTCATCTTTAGTTAAAACGTATACTTCTGATGTGAATTTTGTATGTGGATGAATTGTTCCTGGTTTACATAGTACTTGACCTCTTTCGATGTCTTTTCTATCAATACCTCTTAATAATGTTCCGATATTATCTCCAGCTTCAGCTTGATCTAATAATTTTCTGAACATTTCTACACCTGTAACAACAGTTTTTCTTCTTTCTGTTGATAGACCGATAATTTCAACTTCGTCTGAAACTTTAACAATTCCTCTTTCTACTCTACCTGTTGCAACTGTTCCACGTCCTGTAATTGTGAATACGTCTTCAACTGGCATTAAGAATGGTTGATCAATTGGTCTTTCTGGTGTTGGTATATAGCTATCAACAGCTTCCATTAA
>CAKPGU010000033.1 GCA_934155265.1 uncultured Clostridia bacterium | reverse complement strand
TCTGCTGATTGAGCACCAATGTCAGGATTTGCTCCTGCTCCAAGTCCTCTTGTTATTTTTTCTCCTATTTGAATTTTTGTTCCTGCTTTTGATTTTTGTAATGCTTGTCTATCTGTATTAACAGAAATAAAGTCAACACCCTTAATTCCTGCTTCAATCATTCTATTTACAGCATTATTTCCAGCGCCCCCGACACCGATTACTTTTATTGTAGCTGTTCCGTCCATCATTGTAACGTCTTCACATTCCATCATAAAGATTTCCTCCCCATTAAAATTATATTTTGATTATTATTCTATAAATTTTTCTTATTTGTTTAAGAATAAAAGAATTCTTTTATTCTCTCAATTATAGTTTTAAATACACTTTCATTTGATTGCAAATCAATTTTACTTGAAACTGTTTTTACAAATGGTCTTGCTGCAATATATCTTACAAGTGCATAACTAGTTCTAAATTCTGCTTTTACTGTACTTACAGCTCTACCTGTTGACATTTTTACAGGAATATTTAAATTAATTTTTCCAGCAACATCACTTTTATTTATATTTGTGATTCCTCTTCCTGTTAATATTACTGTATTTATGTTTTGTTTTACATTTTGATTTGTTATATCTTTGTTTATTATTGTAAATATTTCTTCTATTCTCGCTTCTATAATTTCGATTAGTTCAGAACTTTTTATAACTTTATTTCTGCTTTCATCTTTACATGTATTTAGCATTATTTCATTATCATTATCTATAAATGATTTAAGAGCTAATCCATATTGTTTTTTTAGTTTTTCTGCTTCTTCTTCCGAAATATTTAAAACTAATGCTATATCATTTGTTATGTTGTCTCCACCAAGAGGAATTGTGTTTGTATAAGTAAATGTACTTCCTTCAAATACACCTATTTCAGTGTTTCCAGCTCCTATGTCTAACAACATTACATTATCGTATAGTTCATTAGTATCTAACATTAAATTCCTTTCAGCTAATGCTGTTGGTACAATTCCATCTATTTCTATACCTACTCTTTTAAAGATGGATGATAATTGTCTGACATATTCTTTGTCAGCCAAAATAATTTGTGCTTTTAATGTAAAGTTTGAGCTTAAATTTCCAACTGGATCTGCTACTACTTTTCCATTGTCTAGCACTATTTCTGATGGTACTATATCTATTATTGTTTTTCCTTCTGGTATTTCTATGTCTTTAGCTTGCATCATTGCATTTTGAACATCTTTTAATGCTATTCCTGCAAATTTATCTTTTAGTTCTTTAAAGATACTATTTTGAACTATTGTTACATATTTGCCAGGAATTGTAACATATGCTGAATTAATTTTAAAGTCCGCCTCTTCTTCAGCATCTTTTATTGTTTTTGCAATGCTTAAACTGATTTCTTCTTCACTAATAATTTTTCCTTTTTTTAGTCCATTGCATTTTTCAGCTATGCTACATATTGTTTCTATTTGTCCGAAATTGTTTACTTCTCCAACAACAGTGCAAACTTTAGATGTACCTATATCAATACCAACTATGATATCACCTATTGCCAAGATAATTCCTCCATTTATTTATGTGTTTTCTTTAGTGTTATATATATTACATTTTGACAAAATTGTCAATAACATTTGAAATATTTTTGAAATATTTTTGTAACATTTTCGAAATATTTTGTAATACTTTTGTAATGTATTTTTCTGTATCCTTACTGTGCCACGTTCTTTCTTTGTTCTTGTCTTTTTGTTGTCCATTTTTCTATGTAATATCTTCTTATTATTGTTAAATTTGTGAACATTCTTCCAACAAAAACTACTAGTGCAGCTAAGTATATATCTAGATTTAATTTTTGTCCTAAATATGTTAATGCAATTGAAAGTATACTATTGCAGAAAAATCCTGATATAAAAATTGTTAAATCAAAATTTTTCTTTAATACTGATGTAATTCCTCCAAAAACTGAATCTAATGCTGCAACTACTGCAATTGCAAGGAACGTCGAATATGTATATGGTATTACAGGTGCATTTATTCCTATTAATGCTCCAATTATACATCCAATAACTATTGCTATAATAATCATTTTAATTCCCCCTAATTTATGTATTTTGTAGTTATATCTTTTTCATATTTATCAATTTTAATTTTTTTACTTGTATCAACACTTGTTTCATGTCCTAATTCTTTTAAATCGTCTACTCCTCCACCTTTTCCTGATACAGCACTCTTTAAATAATCTGAATTTCCTATTGCATTTATAACATAAGGTGATGAAATCTTATCTCCATTTACTTTCAAGAATTCTGTTCCTATTTCGTAAATTGCTGACATTGCTGTAATTCTGTGACCATTTAGTGATATTGCTTCTGCTCCAGCTGAAAATAGTTCGTTAATTATTGTTAAAAGATCTGTTGATGATATACTTTCTACTTGGACATCATCTGAAAGCTGAGTTCCACCTTTATCTATTATTTGTATTACAATTCCTTCTCCTTCAACATCAGTTTTTCCAAGAGATTCATTCAATTGTTCTAATTCTTGTTCTAATAATTGAGCTGTTTGAGCATCTGATTCCTTTTCATTTTTATATTCTTGGATTTTGGCAGTAACTTCTTGATATTTTTCATTTAATTCATTATATTTTTCATTCCAATTTGATAATTCTAGCCTAAGTTCAGATTCCCTCATCGTTTCTATTGCTGTTATATCTGTTTGTTTAACTACTTTAAATTGCATAAACATTACAAGCATTAATGCAAAACATGCAATTCCTATTGTAATCGACATTACTAGCTTTTCTTTGCTTACTTTTATTTTCATTTTTTCACATTCCTTTCAAAGCTATTACTTCGAATTTACTATTTACTTATAGCATATTGAAATTTCATTACTCCTGTATATTTAGGTATTGTTATTGTTTTTTTATCAGTCATTTTTTCCACTGAAACTTTTAAATATCGTGGTGAATCTTTTAAATAGTCTAGGTATCCACCAACTCTATCTACATTAATTAATACTTCAGGTAAACCTATGGCTTTTATTGTGAATGGTGCTCCTATTTTTTCTCCGTTTACTTTTATAATATTTCCGTCACATTCAATTGCCGATGTTGTTACTAATCTTTGTTCATTTATAGATATAGCTTCTGCACCAGCATTCTTTAATTCATTTACAACTCTAATTAAATCAGTATCATGGGTCAATAATAAATTAGGATCAGCAAACCAATTATTTAATGAAATATCTTGATTATCATTTATTGTTATTATTAATCCGTTTCCTGTTACTTCAGTCAATCCCAGCATTTTATTTTCATCTTTTATTTTAGTTTCTAACTCCGTTAATCCAGTATTATTTTGTGTTGCATTAGTTCTTTCCGCCTCCAACTTATTTTCTGCATCTTCTAATTCCGAATACAAATTATCATATTTTTCTTTAGATTTTAATACTGCATCTCTTAACTCATTTTCTTTCGCATTTGTACTTATGGTTGACTCAGTTCCATTTATTGTTTTTATTTGTACAGCAATTCCATATGATAATAATACACACATAAGTCCTAGTATTAAACTAATTATTTTTTTATTCATATTGGTTCAATCCTTTCTTACTGTTTAATTTAGCTTAAAATTTATAGCAATATATTAACTTGCACTAAAATAAGGTAAAAATCCTTCATTTAGATTTCCATTTACATATATTGTTCCTTTATTTCCTGCTTCTTGTTTCATTATAGCACTTACATAATACATTCTATTTTTTAAGTCTGATGCATCTCCCAAATTTATTATAATTTCCTCGTTTTCCAAATTTAATACATATTCATCTTTCACTTGTATTTGCGTTATTTTATCTGCAATTCCTATTTTTTTGCATTCCTCACGTATCTGTAAGATGTTTTCCATTTTGTCTAAGTCTTTTTCATCTAATCTTTTCATATTTAACACTTCATTTTCTGTAACATCCATTCCTACTATTGTAGGAATCTCTTGTTTTTCTGTTGAACAATCTAAAATATACCCTTGTTCGTCTATATATATATAATTTTCAGTTTCTGTTTTTATTTGGAATTGTTTTTTTCTTTCAGTTATTTCTATTTCAATTGTGTTTGGATAAACTTTTATAACTTTTGCTTCTTCTATACATCCATTCTGTTTTAGTTTTACTTCTAATACTTTTCCTACTTTTGAAAATATATTGTCTCCTTTTTTTATTCCAGCTAATTCCTGAACTTTTTCTTTTGTTAATTGTTCATTTCCTCTTACTAATATTTTTTCTATTTTGAAAGTTGGTGATATTGATAAATATGTTCCTAAAGCTCCTATAACTATTATTATTATCATTACTACTAATGTTGTTTTCCTTTTTTTCCTTCTTTTTTGTTCTATTTCTCTTTGCTTGTTAATCTTATTTATTGGTCTACTAGGCCTTTTAGGTTTACTTTTTTGAGCTGACATTTATCATCACTTCCTTTATATTATATATTTTCATGGGTAATTTTTGCCTTTTTTATTTTATCACACTTTATATGTTTTTTTCTATACTTTTTTCAAATTTTTTACAAAAAAGTTACATATTAATACTTTATATAAAGAATAATCTTAGAACAATAAAAAACTTAGGATAAATTTACCCCAAGTTCTTATATTATTTTTCAATAAAAATCTTTGCTCCTAATTTTCTTAATTTTTCTTCTATATTTTCATATCCTCTTAAAATATAATGAACATTATCAACTTGTGTAATACCTTTAGCTGCAAGAGCCTCTATAATAAGTGCCGCTCCCCCTCTTAAATCTGATGCAACAACATTTGTTCCCTGTATTCTCCTTGTTCCTTTTATTACTGCTGTTCTTCCCTCTACTTTAATCTTTGCGCCCATTCTATTTAATTCTTGAATATATTTATATCTATTTTCAAATATGTTTTCTGTTATTATTGAAGTTCCTTTTGCAGTTGAAAGCAAAGCTCCAAATATTGATTGCATATCTGTTGGGAATCCTGGATATGGCATTGTTTTTATATCAACTGCTTTTATCCTTTTATGTGCATTTATTGCTACATAATTTTTTCCAACATCTAATGTACAATTTGCTTCCTCTAATTTATTTAATATTGGTTCTATATGTTTTGGATTTGCATTTGTTATTTTTATATTTCCACCTGTTATTGCTCCTGCAACTAAATATGTTCCCGCTTCTATCCTATCTGGCATTATATTATAGCTTATTTCTGCTAATTTTTTTACACCTGTAATCTCTACTCTATCTGTCCCTGCACCTTTTATTTTTGCTCCTGCCTTATTTAAGAATTTTACCATATCTTCTATTTCAGGTTCTTTTGCTGCATTTGTTAATATTGTTATTCCTTCTGCTAAACATGCTGCTAATATTATATTTTCCGTTGCTCCTACACTTGGAAAATCTAAGTTTATTGATGTTCCTTCTATTTTCTCTGTACTACAGATTATTTCTCCATATTCCTCTTTAGTAGTTATTCCTAATTTTTCAAATCCTTTTAAATGTAAGTCTATTGGTCTTGAGCCAATTTCACATCCCCCTGGATATGAAAAATTTGCTTTATGATACTTCCCTATTATTGCACCTGCTAATATTACAGATGATCTCATTTTTCTCATTAACTCTTCTGGTATCTCATAAGTATGTATTTTGCTTGTATCTACAATTATTTTGTTATTTTTTCTAGTTACTTTTCCACCTATGTCTTTTATAATTTCAAACATTGTTTGAACATCTTGAATATCTGGTACATTATATAGTGTTGTATTTCCCCTTACTAAAATTGTTGCTGCAATTATTGGTAATGCTGCATTTTTTGAACCTGATATTTTTACTTCTCCTTCTAGTTTTTTTCCTCCCTGAATTATAAATTTTGACATTTTCTCACCTCTTTTTTCTTTTTGATATATTTTATGTTATTTAGATATTAGGTGTGAATTTAGATTTAACTAATAAAATAATATTTATTTAGCAAACATTATAAAAAATATTTGCCATTTTATAAAAAATAAGGTAAAATATTTTTATAAAATAGAAGAGGAAAATATATGAAAAAAAAATTGAAAAAAGAAATAGAATTTATAGCACCACCAAAGATGAAGCTATGGGAAGTCTTAGCTTACTTCATAATTTATAGTGTTGCCGGATATATAATAGAAACAATATTTGCATTAGTAAGATATGGAGTTTTAGAAAGTAGACAAAGTTTTCTTTATGGACCATTTTGTAGTATTTATGGAATTGGTGCAGTTATAATGATAATATTTTTAAGATACTTTATGAAAAATAGAATGACACTATTTGTAGGTGGTTTTCTAATTGGTTCTGTAACAGAGTATTTAATTAGTTTAATTGGAGAATTAATTTTACATGTAAAATGGTGGGACTATTCAAATATGCCACTAAATATAAATGGTAGAATATGCTTCTATTACTCTATTTTTTGGGGAATATTAGCAATATTTTTAATGAAAGTTATACATCCTCATATTAGACGTTTTTTAGCCTATCTATTAAAAAAGATAAATATTAAAGTAACTAAAACAATAATATATGTAATCACCATCTTTATAATTTTTGACTGTATTATTTCAGCTTTTGCTATTGATTTATTCACTATTAGAATGATTGCAAATAATAATTTAGATGTAAAAAATAAAACTATGATTGTGGAAATCAACAACAAAATAAATGAAAATACTTTTAGAAAAAAATTATCCGATACTATTTTTAGTGATAAAATAATGATTAGAACTTATCCAAATTTAAAAGTTCAACAAGTTGATGGCTCTATGGTCTATTTTAAAGATTTATTACCTAATATCAAACCATATTATATAAGATTTCAAGACAGAGATTTTTATAAATAACAATATAAAAGCGAAAGTTTAATTTAGTTTTAAATTTTCGCTTTTTACTATTAATAAGCTACCTTCTCTATCACTTTAATATTTCTTCTACTTTTTTTACTACATTATCTACATTTAATCCATATTTCGTTTTTACATCTACTGCCTTACCAGACTCTGTAAATACGTCTTCAACTCCTATATATTTAATTGGTGCATGTATATTTTTTCGAGCAATTAATTCAGCAATTGCACCACCCAGACCTCCAATAATTGAATGATTTTCTAAAGTAACTATTACTTTAACATTTGATGCTATTTCATTTATTAAATCATCATCTATTGGCTTTATTGAGAATATATTTACAATTTTTCCATTATATCCTTTTTCTTTTAAAGTTTCAAAAGATTTATATGCTAATCCTGCTGTTGTTCCTTCATATATTAATGCAAAATCATTTCCATCATCTTTTACAACAATAGATTTTCCTATTTCTGCATTTTGTTCTAAATCTATATCTGGTACAACATCCCTTGTTGCTCTAATATATACTGGGCCATTATATTCAATAGCAATTTTTATTGATTGTTTCAATTCTTTAACATTTGAAGGAATCAAAATCTTAATATTTGGAATCATTCTCATAAGTGCTATATCTTCATTTGCATGATGTGAAGCACCATCAGGTCCATTATCCATTCCAACATATGTGCCTATTAATTTTACATTTGAATTTGCATATGCTGATTGGCGCACTTGTGTCCATGCAGTTCCAGTTACAAATGTTGCAAAATTTACATAGAATGGTATTTGCCCTTCTGAAGCAAGTCCTTCTGCGATTGATACTGCACTTGCTTCTGCTATTCCCGCTTCTATAAATCTCTTTGGAAATTTTTCTTTAAAAATTAATGTTTTAGTTGATTTTGCCAAATCACTATCAATAACATAAATTCTGCTATCATTTTCAGCAAATTCACATAAAAATTCACCTATTTTATCTCTTAAACACACTTCTTTATAATCCATTTCTATTCCTCCTCTGTTCTTTCCAAGTCTTTCATTGCTATTTCATATTCTTCATCAGAGATTGCACCACTATGCCATTTAGGATTATTTTCCATAAATGATACACCTTTTCCTTTTATTGTATTTGAAATTATTGCAATTGGTTTATCTTTTATAGTAAATGCTTCATTTAAAGCATCTACTACTTGTTCCATACTGTTTCCATCAATTTCTATTACATGAAAATTAAATGCTTTAATCTTGTCCTCTAATGGTTCTAAATTCATTGATTCATTTACATTATCAAATGAAGATAATTTGTTGTAATCTATTACAACAATTAAATTGTCTAATTTATAATGTGCTGCTTGCAATAAAGATTCCCATATTTGACCTTCTTGCATCTCTCCATCTCCAAGTATAGCATATACATGATGATTATCATTATTATTTTTCTTTGCTATAGCCATTCCAACTGCAATTGAAAGACCTTGTCCTAATAGACCTGTTGTTGCATCAACCTCCGGTATTGTTCCTGTATATGGATGACCTTGTAATCTTGAATTAACTTTTCTAAATGTACTTAATTCCTTTTCAGGAATTATTCCTTTTGAGCACAATTCAGCATATTGTGCTGGTACAGTATGCCCTTTTGATAAAACTACTTTACTGCGATTTTCTGAATTAAAATCTACATCCATTTCATATATAGCTGTTAACATATCTATAACAGATAATGAACCTCCTGGATGCCCTGCTTTTGCATCATGTATCATTCTAACTATTCTTTTTCTATTTTCATTTGCTAATTTTTTTAGATTTTCTATATCTATCATAATTTTATCTCCCTTATAATCTTTATTCTTCATTAATATCTATTAAAGAAAATATATTTTTATCATTATTTAATTCTACTATATTCATTATTACCCCTTCACCTGCAACTATTCCTCCAAGTTCATCTATTGTTTCTTTTATAGCTTTCATTGTATTTCCTGTTGCATATATATCGTCTACAATATAAATTTTCTTTCCTTGATATTCTTCATTTACCAATTTAGGTAATTCTAATTCGTCTTTTCCATATTCTTTTTCATATTCAAATTGTTTTTCTACTGTTGTTGGTGGTAATTTTCCTGCTTTTCTTATTGGTATAAATCCAATGTTCAATTCTTTTGCAATTGCTGCCCCTAGTATTAATCCTCTTGCTTCTGGACCTACTATGTAATCTACTTTCTTTTCTTTAATTTCTGTTACAAATTTTTCTATTATTTCATTAAATGTTTCTTTTTGTATTATTAATGGCATTATATCAATAAATTCTATTCCTTTTCGTGGAAAATTTTTTTCAGTTCTAATATTCAATTTATTTTTCAACTCATTTTTTAATATTTTCATTTAATCTTCCTCTTTTCTTTTAATTTATTAACAGTATACATTAGAAGATTTTAATTGTCTATACTTTTATTTTTTGTTTTTAAACTTATTTTGATTTTTTTAATTTTTTTTGTTTTTTGTATTGACAAATCTCTCTAAACATATTATAATAAGTCTTGTCGTAAGACAAATGCCAGATTATAACACATGCAGATGTGGCGGAACTGGCAGACGCACAGGACTTAAAATCCTGCGGTTGAATAAACCGTGCCGGTTCGATTCCGGCCATCTGCACCAATAACGTATCTGTTCGAATTTTTTATAGAACAGAGAGATACAAATATCATTCTGAAAAGAATGGTATTTTTTTGTTGCAAAATTGCCATCAACTAATCTTACATATATTGAGCCACATAGAGTAATTATTAAAAACAATTGATTTATGTATAAAAATTTTTAAAAGAAAATAAGTATAAAATATTCATTTGCTATAAAAACAAGCTGTGCTATTATTCAATAACACAGCTTGCAAAATCATGAAATGCGATTATCTGATTCTTATATCTCCACTCATTGTAGAGATATCCACGTCTGCATTGTAACCTCTGCTTTCTTTGTGGCGATTTCTAACATC
>CAKPGU010000032.1 GCA_934155265.1 uncultured Clostridia bacterium | reverse complement strand
ACACTATTCGCATTAGTGGATGGAACTGTTAAGTTTGAAAGAAAAGGTAGAGATAAAAAACAAGTAAGTGTTTATCCTGTAGAGGAAAACGCGTAAGGAACAAAGAACTGAAACCAAATTTGTAATGGTTACCAGTTCTTTTTTTTGCCAAAATACTTGAAAAATAAGCAAAAACAATGTAAAATATATAGAGCTAAAATAGAAAAGAGGCAAGAAAAATGTATTTGATAATAGGCTTAGGAAATCCAGAAGAAGAATATAGTAAAACAAGACACAATATGGGATTTAATACAATTAATAAAATTGCAGAACAATATAATATAAAAATAAATAAAAAGAAGTTTCAGGGGTTGTACGAAATAACAACGATAGAAGATAAAAAAGTAGTATTAGTAAAGCCTCAAACTTATATGAATTTAAGTGGAAATTGTGTAAAAGAAATTGCTGATTTTTATAAAGTTTTTCCAGAAGAAATTTTAGTAATATATGATGATATGGATATTGAACCAGGAAAAATAAAAATAAGAAAAAAAGGCAGTAGTGGCGGACATAATGGAATGAAGTCAATAATACAAATGATAGGAACAGAAGAGTTTCCAAGGATTAGAATAGGAATTGGAAGACCAAAACATAATGGAGACGAAATAAACTATGTAATTGGAGCAATTCCAGAAGAAGAAATATCTAAATTAAATGAGGGCATTGAAAAAGCAAAAGAGGCAGTTATAGAAATATTAAAAAATGGAATTGATTCAGCAATGAATAAATTAAATTAATAAACAAATTATAGTAGAAAGGCAAAAAGATGATTGAATTAATAATAGATAAAAATAAAGATATGAAAACAATAGCTGTTGTGGAAAATGGCAAATTGGTAGAAATATATGAGGAAAATGAAGAAAATAAAAATGCAAGAAATGAAGGAAATATTTATTTAGGAATAGTAAAAGACATAGTGCCAGGAATGCAAGCAGCTTTTGTAGATATTGGAACAGAAAAAAATAGCTTTATACATGTAAAAGATGTAATTCCACAAGTAGATGAAAAAATAGAAAAAAAGATTGATGCAAAAATAAAAGATGTAATAAAAAGTGGGCAAAAAATATTAATACAGATCCAAAAAGATAGTAATGATAAAAAAGGAGCTAGGACATCAACACATATAAAATTAATTGGAAAATATATTGTATTAATGCCAAAGACCAATATAGTAACGATATCTCAAAAAGTTGTAAATGAAAAAGAAAGAGAGAGACTATTAAAAATAGTAAAGACAAATCTTCCTGAAAATACTGGTGCAATAATAAGAACTGCAGCTGAAAATAAAACAGAAAAAGACTTAGTTGATGATTTGAAACAACTTATAAGTAAATGGAAAAAAATAAATTCAAAATTTGAAAAAGGCGAAAACAAACCACAATTATTATTTAAAAGCCCAAGTATTATTGAAAAATTAATATTAGATTTACCAGAAAATAAAATAGAAAAAATAGTATTAAATAATCAAAAAGAGAGTGACGAAATAAGAGAAATACTTACTGAAACACATGAAAATATTAAAATAGAAATAGAGAGAAATTTATTAGAAAAATATGAATTAACAAAACAAATTGAAAAATCAAAACAAAGAAAAATCTGGTTAAATTGTGGAGGATTTATAACGATAGACCCAACAGAAGCATTAGTTGCAATAGATGTAAATTCAGGTAAATTTACAGGAAAAAGTACATTAGAGGACACTGTATATAAAGTAAATTATGAAGCAACGATTGAAATTTCAAAACAGTTAAGATTAAGAGATATCGGTGGAATTATAATAATAGACTATATAGATATGCAAAAACAAGAAAATAAAGATAAAATAGAAAATCTATTAAAAGAATGTTTAAAACAAGATAGAGCAAAAACACAAGTAGAAGGATTTACAAAGTTAAATTTAATGGAATTAACAAGAAAGCATATTTGTAGTCACAATAGCTAGAATTTTATATTTTACCAATTCTAAGAAAGGAATGAAATAATAAATGAAAGTAGGATTCGTATCACTTGGCTGTAGCAAAAATTTAATAGACACAGAAATAGCAATAGGTCATTTTAAAAACAACAAATACGAAATAGAAAATAATCCAGAAAAAGCAGAAATAATAGTGATCAATACATGTGGATTTATAGAGTCTGCAAAAGAAGAAGCAATAAATACGATATTAGAAATGGCAGAATATAAAAAGAAAAAATGCAAATATTTAATTGTAATGGGATGTTTAGTTCAAAGATATTATGAAGAATTAGTAAGAGCACTTCCAGAAGTGGATTTATTTATAAAAATAGATGAATATGATAAAATGTGGCAAAAGATCGAAAAATTGATAAAAGAAAATACAGTTGAAATAAGCACAACAAATACAAGCAAAAAGATAACAGAAATAAAGCCACTTCCAATGCCAACACATAATGAATTTTTTGAAAGAATTGTAACAACAGGAACAAATTTTGCTTATTTAAAAATAGGAGAAGGATGTAGCAATAGATGTACATATTGTGCAATTCCATATATAAGAGGACCATTTGTAAGTAGACCACAAGAAGAAATAATAGAAGAAGCAAAAATTCTTGCAAATAAAGGAATAAAAGAAATAATTATAATTGCACAAGACACAACAAAATATGGCATAGATATATATGGAGAGCCAAAACTAGCAGAATTATTGCAAAAAATATCAGAAATTCCAGAAATAAAATGGATAAGATTTTTATATTCATATCCAGAAGGAATAACTGATGAATTAATACTAACAGTAAAAAATAATGAAAAAATTAGTAAATATTTTGATATTCCAATTCAACATATATCAGATTCAATATTAAAAAAGATGAATAGAAGAACAAATAAAAAACAGATTGAAACTCTTATAGAAAAATTAAGAAAAGAGATTCCGAATGTAACATTAAGAACGAGTTTAATTGTAGGATTTCCAGGAGAAACTCAAAAAGACTTCGACGAACTTTGTGAATTTGTAAAAAAAGCAAAATTTGATAAATTGGGTGCATTTATGTATTCTAAAGAAGAAGGAACACCGGCAGCAAAACTACCAGAACAGATACATGGAAATACTAAAAAATCAAGATATAATAAAATAATGGAAATTCAACAAAAAATTTCAAATGAAAATTTAAAAAACAAAATTGGACAAGAATTTGAAGTTTTAATTGAAGATATATCATTTGATGGAAAATATCTAATAGGTAGAACAAAACAAGATGTACCAGACATTGATGGAATTGTATATGTAAAAAATCAAGAAAAATCTAACTTGGTAAATAAATTTGTGAAAGTAAATATTACTAATGTCAAAAATTATGATTTAATTGGTGAAATTATATAATAATTTCTGAAAGGAGAAATTGTGATGGATAAAAATAAAACTGAACAATTAACATTTGGAGCAGATGAAAAAGAAATACTAAAGAAGATGGAAACTGTAGAATCAAGTGTTGGACAAAACATACAAGAAAGAAATCAAAGAGAACTAATAGCAACAAAATATTATTCAGAATTTGTGATAAATACAAAAAATGGTCCTGTAACATTAAATAATGTTTTTATAACAGCTGAAAAAGATCAACAAGGAAATATGTCTTATCATTTTCGTTGGATCAGAGAAGGTGAAAAAGGAGAACACACAATTGAAGAAAATATGGTTGTTGATAAAGATGGAAAAGTGTATGCAACAGGAGGATTAAAAGATTATTTAGGTGATGCAGAAATTGATTTGGATGGAATTATGGCTGAAAATGATGACATAGAAAAAGGTAGATTAAGAGGAATATCAGAAAGAGCTGATAAAAAAGAGATAGAGAAATCTATTAAAGAAAAAGATGACAAGAATGCTCAAAAAGAAGAAAAGCCAGAAGGGCAAATAGAAGATGATTTAGGCGGAGAAGAAAATCTAGAAATAAGTTATTATAGAAAAATAAAAGATAATAATTTAGATGAACAAATAAAAAAAGATTTTAGTGGATATGAAGAAAAAGGAATTGCATATTCTAAAACAAAAAATGCATTTATAATGGTAGGAAAAAAAGATGGTAAATTTCAAATGGTGGATGGTTTTGAACCAGCACAACCTACATTAAGAACTGTAATGAGTATTGATGAAAAGGGCGAAAAAGTAGAAAAAAAAGTACCACATGCACTTATGAAAACAAGTAACAGCCAAAAAGAAATGTCAATAACAATTGGACAATATGGATATATAGAAACAGGAACAGTAGATAGATTACCATGTAATGAAAGAGTAGAAATGCAAATAAGAGAAGATGGAGAAACAGAAATTGATAGAACAAGTCCACAATTAAGAAGAGCAATTAGAACACAGGGAACAGAAGCAGTACACAATTGGGTACATGAACATGAAGAACAAAATAAGAACATGAATGCAAAGGATTCTAGAAATGAAGACTTAGTAGATGAAATAGAAAATGGTGGCAAGCATTTAGATGACAATAAGGAAAATGATTATATTCCTGGAACAAATAAAACATGGAGACAATTTGCTAATGAATGTGGATATAGAGGAGAAGGTTCAATAGAACATGCTCAGGAAATATTTGAAAAAGAAAGAGAAAATCCTAAGAATGAAGATAAATCAAATGATGAACTAGTAGATGACATCGTTGATGAAAAAAATGAGGAATTTCATGAATTAAATAAATAAAAAGGATGAAAAAATATGATAGTAGAACAACTAATATTTATAATACTAGCATTTGCTCTATTTGTATATATGTTTTATCAATTAATAAAGAAAAATGATACAAAATATGTACCAGTATTGGCAATACAAGCACTACGGAATAGGAATAGACTTTATACAATTATATTTTGCAGAAGAGGACATTGGAATTGCAACAAAAGTAATAATATGTTTATTATCAATAGTAGCTCCTGTATTGGTGCTAGTTATAGAGAAGTTAAATAGTAATGTATCAGAAATAATAGATACTTTTATTGCAAGAATATATTTAGCTTTTGGTAATGCTAAATCAGCAAAAGACAAATTAATCAAGTTAGTAACGAAATATCCAGAAAGTTATGTAGGACATAAGCTTTTAGCTCAGATATATGAAAAAGAGGGTGGACAAAGAAAGGCTGCAGATGAATATGTACAGGCAATAGATTTAAATAAAGACGATTATGATTCATATTATAAAGTAGCTAATATTTTAACAGACTTAGATAAAAAAGACGATGCAATTAAAATGTTGAATAATTTATTAAGTAAGAAACCTGATTATACAGAAGCAACAGTAGCATTAGGAGATCTTTTAATAGAAAAAGAAGATTATAAAGAGGCTGTAAATATTTATACAGAAGCTTTAAAATATAGTCCAACAAGTTTTGATTTAAATTACAATTTAGGAATAGTTTATACGATGTTAAATGATTTTCAAAATGCTAAATTATATTATGAAAAAGCAGCAGAACTAAATTCATTAATATATAATACAAAATACAGTTTAGCAGAAATTGCAATAATGTATAAAGAGCTAGAAGAAGCAGAACAATATTTCTTACAAGCAACTGAAGATGAAGAACTTTGTGCAGATGCTTATTTAGAGTTAGCTAAAATATATTTAATAAAAAATGATAAAGATAAAGCGATTCAATATGCAAATGTAGCAATCCAAGAGAATCCAAAAAGAATAGTTGAGAAAATTAGAAATGATGTAACATTTGCAATTATTATTGCAAAATTGTCAATACCATTTAACCTTGAAATTGAAGGAGAAGAAGAGAAAAAACATAAATTAACTAAGAAAGAAATTAAAGCAAAAGAGCATCTTGAAGAAATGGTAGAAATAACTAAGAAAATTGGATACAATGATGTTGGAATTCATAAAAAAGATATAAAAATAAAAGATGAAGAATTTGAAATAAATAATCAAAAAGAAAGAGAATAAATTCATCTATAATTCATAAAAAAATGCAAATTTAATATACTAATATTATATATCAAAAATGTAATAGGAGGTCAGGATGAAGAATAAATTTGCAATTATAGGTGGGGATTTAAGAATAATAAAATTGGCAGAAATGCTTGCAAATGAAGAAAATGAAATTTATGTGTATGGACTAGAAAAGTCAGAAGACATAAAAAATAAAGCAAATATAATACAATGTGATTCAATAAGAAAAGCAATACAAAATGTTGAAATAGTAATAGGACCGATTCCATTTTCGAGTAATGGAGTAACATTAAATACACCATTTAGTGAAAAAGAAATAACAGTAAGAGAAATGATGCATGCAATAAATGCAAAAGTACTTATAGCTGGTGGAATCAGTCCAGAAGTTTATGGAATGGCTAATGATGAATATATTGAAATAATAGATATAATGAAAAGAGAAGAATTAGCTGTTTTAAACACAATAGCAACTGCAGAAGGGACAATTCAAATTGCAATAGAAAATACAAATAAGATTTTACATGGAAGCGAAGTTCTAATATTAGGATTTGGAAGAATAGGAAAAGTTTTAGCTAGAAAACTTGCTGGATTATCAGTAAAAGTAACATGTGCTGCAAGAAAAGATGAAGATTTAGCATGGATACAAGCTTATGGGCATAAAGCTACTAATATAAATACTATAGGAGAAAATCTTAGACAATATGATATTATAATAAATACTGTACCACATATGATTTTAAATCAAGAAAGATTACAATATTTGAAAGATGATTGTTTACTAATAGACTTAGCTTCAAATCCTGGAGGAATTGATAAAAAAGCTGTAAAAGACAGAAAATTTAAATTTGTATGGGCATTGTCATTGCCTGGAAAGGTTGCACCAACAACATCCGCAGAATTTATAAAAGATACAATATATAATATAGTAAAAGAAATATACAAATAATTTTACCATTGGGGACACCCATTAATGGTAAAAAAATTTACCACTGGGGACACCCTTTAAGTCACAAAATACTTAAAATAATTTTTAAGGGTGACCCTTCTGGTAAAAAAAGTTACTAAAGATGAGTGTCCCTACTGGTAAATTGAGAGGAAGGAAAAAAATATGGAAATTTATCAAGCAATAATTTTAGGAATAGTTCAAGGGTTAACAGAGTTGTTACCAATATCAAGTTCAGCACATCTAAACTTAATACCATGGTTTTTTAATTGGGAGATGCCAGATAGTTTTGATGTAGCATTACATTTAGGAACATTACTTGCAATAACAATGTTTTTCTTTAAAGATTGGATAGGACTTATAAAAGGAGGATATGAGCAAGTTGTAAAGAAGAAAAAATCAACTGAAGGAAAAATATTTTGGTACATAGTTGCAGTAACAATTCCAACAGGAATAGTTAGTTTAGTTTTAGACAAATTTTCAGGATTTATATGTGATAAATTTGGAATAAAAATGATATTAATAGCAATAGCTCTTATAGTATTAGGAATTGTTTTATATTTAGTAGATAAGAATTCATCATCAGAAGTAAATCTTGAAAATATGACATTCAAACAATCATTTCTAATTGGAATATCACAAGCAATAGCTGCTGCATTTCCTGGAACTTCAAGATCAGGAATAACAATGACAGTAGCAAGAGCATTAAAAGTTGACAGAGAAAGTGCAGCTAAATATTCATTTTTACTATCAACTCCAATAATTTTAGCTGCAGTATTAGTAAGCATTACTGATTTTGAATTTACTTTAGCATTTTTTATGGGTGTATTGTTTAGTTTTATAACTGGTTTATTAGTAATAAAGTTTTTATTGAATTATTTGAAAAAAGGAAGTTTCAAAGTTTTTGCAATTTATAGAGTGATTCTTGGATTAATAGTAATTGTAACAACTTTTATAAGATAGAAAAAATTACCATAAATACTTGATTTTTACAAAAAAATATAGTACAATAATGATGTTAAAAAATATTCCTTTAACTTAGCGCAATAAAAAACACCTATTATTGTGGCTCGGTATAAGGAGAAATAGAAATAGGAGGTGTTATTATGACAGTAGAAAGAAAACAAGAAATCATTAATCAATATAGAAGAGATGAAAAAGACACAGGATCATCAGAAGTACAAATCGCTCTTTTAACAGAAAGAATTAATGAATTAACAGAGCATTTAAAAGTTCATAAAAAAGACAACCATTCAAGAAGAGGTCTTTTAAAAATGGTTGGAAAAAGAAGAAATTTATTAAACTACTTAGCTAAAAAAGATGAAGCTACATATAAAGAACTAATTCAAAAATTAGGACTAAGAAAATAGTTGATAAGTTGTAAGGGGGAGGCATTTGCAACAAGCAATGCCTCCTTATTAGGTAAACTAAGATTAGAAAAGTAGCTTGTATAATGTCCTAGATTTCAGCCAAAAAATAATTTAAAGGAAATTTAAGATATTATAGAGGTTACAATCTAATATAGTTTACTGAAAAAATATAGGTGTAGAAATAAAGATAATAGTTTTGGATAAAATAATTGAACAGATATTAGAACCAAAATGGAAGGAGTAAATATGTTTAAAAGTTATGAAACAGAACTAGCAGGAAGAAAGCTAGTAATAGAAACAGGTAAATTATGTGGATTATCAAATGGAAGTGTAGTTGTAAAATATGGTGACACAGTTGTAATGGTTAATGTTACAGCATCAAAAGAACCAAGAGAAGGAATAGACTTTTTCCCACTATCAGTAGATTATGAAGAAAAATTATATTCAGTAGGAAAAATACCAGGTTCATTTATAAAAAGAGAAGGAAAACCAAGTGACAAAGCAATATTAACATCAAGAGCAATTGATAGACCTTTAAGACCACTATTTCCAAAGGATTTCAGAAATGATGTAGTAGTTGTCGCAACAGTATTATGTGTTGAACAAGACAATTCACCAGAAATTGCTGCAATGATAGGAGCTTCAGCAGCATTATCTATTTCAGATATACCATTTGGAGGACCAACAGCAGCAGTAAATGTAGGTTTAGTAAATGGAGAAATTGTTATAAATCCAACAGAAGAGCAAAGAAAAGTTAGTGATTTAACATTAACAGTAGCAGGAACTGTTGATAAGGTTGCAATGATTGAAGCAGGAGCAAATGAAGTTCCAGATGATGTAATGTTAGAAGCTATCAAAAAAGGACATGCAGAAATTGCTAAAATTTGTGAATTTATTCAAAAAATGAAAGATGAAATTGGAAAGCCAAAATTTGAATATAAATCATTTGCAGTAGATCATGATTTATATGAATTTATGGAACAAAACTTTACAGAAAAAATGAAAACAGCTGTACAAGAAGTTGATAAAGACACAAGAGACAACAATGTGGCAGCATTATCAGAGGAAGTTACATCAGCTGTAGCAGAAAAATTAGGAGAAGAAGCAGCAACAGAAAGAGCACAAGAAATTGGAGAATCAATTTATAAATTAGAGAAAAAATGTGTTAGAGATATGATTTTCTATGAACATAAAAGAGTTGATGGAAGAGCAATTGATGAAATTAGACCATTATCATGTGAAGTAGGTTTATTACCTCGTACACATGGAAGTGCATTATTTACAAGAGGACAAACTCAAGTTATGTCAATTGTAACACTTGGAATGTCAAGTGAAGCACAAGAATTAGATGGAATAGACACAGAAACAGAAAAAAGATATATGCATCAATATAATTTCCCAGCATATAGTGTTGGTGAAGCAAGACCATCAAGAGGACCAGGAAGAAGAGAAATAGGACATGGTGCATTAGCTGAAAAAGCATTAGTACCAGTACTTCCATCAAAAGAAGAATTTCCATATGCTATAAGAGTTGTATCAGAAGTATTATCTTCAAATGGTTCAACATCACAAGCAAGTATATGTGGAAGCACATT
>CAKPGU010000031.1 GCA_934155265.1 uncultured Clostridia bacterium | reverse complement strand
AAATTAATATCTTGTATTTTTTCAATTACATTCCTCGTAAAAGCCAAATTTACATTCTAATATATTTAAATTAATATTTGAGTAATGTATTAATAAAAATTACAGAAATTAATTTACATTCTAATATATTTAAATTAATATCATTCTAACTCATCTACTTTCTCAACTTAATTTATATTTACATTCTAATATATTTAAATTAATATCTAAAATTAGGGTGTGTATCATCTTCACTTCCGTTATTTACATTCTAATATATTTAAATTAATATATAATCTGTAAGTGCATCAAAATCAGCTTCTATAAAATTTACATTCTAATATATTTAAATTAATATACCCGCTACCATCTTCACAAACATTTGCTTTATAATAATTTACATTCTAATATATTTAAATTAATATCAATTTCGTCAAGCAAATTTATTACCATCTATAACATTTACATTCTAATATATTTAAATTAATATTCTTTTAATTCTTTACGAACATGTCCTGTTGATGTGAGATTTACATTCTAATATATTTAAATTAATATCCATTCTCAATTACTAAATATATTTTAGCGTGATCATTTACATTCTAATATATTTAAATTAATATTGTAAAACTAATCAATTAAAACATTTTATGACAGAATTTACATTCTAATATATTTAAATTAATATATCTTGCATTGATTTATAAATAGATATTTTGTCAGCATTTACATTCTAATATATTTAAATTAATATTAATCTACCAATTTCTATTGTAGATTCTCCTTGTACATTTACATTCTAATATATTTAAATTAATATTTCATCTTCGTTTTTCTCTATTCTTTGAAGTTGTCTATTTACATTCTAATATATTTAAATTAATATTTTTATGTTAATTGTAAGGTGAATTTTGTCGAATATTTACATTCTAATATATTTAAATTAATATTACACCTTCTAAAGTTTTATCATCCTTCTTATACTTATTTACATTCTAATATATTTAAATTAATATCTTCCATTTGTTACTTCTGCAAAAGTTTTTACACCATTTACATTCTAATATATTTAAATTAATATATCAACTTTATCTACATTTAAACATTGAACACGAAATTTACATTCTAATATATTTAAATTAATATAGTAAAGTCTTGATAAACCTAGGTATACAACTTAAATTTACATTCTAATATATTTAAATTAATATAAATTGTCCTAAATACTATGTCGAACATAAAGATGAAATTTACATTCTAATATATTTAAATTAATATTACCTTGTTTTGTGCTTCCGTACATTCTATTAATTCATTTACATTCTAATATATTTAAATTAATATTTAACTTCAATTTATATGATCGTGTCAATTCTGAAATATTTACATTCTAATATATTTAAATTAATATTTCTAATATATAGTCTATACTTGTATTATAAAACTATTTACATTCTAATATATTTAAATTAATATGCTCTAACTCACTTCGTTCGTTGCTAACGCGTCACTAATTTACATTCTAATATATTTAAATTAATATTGCCAACCGATACTACAAATGATATTACTTCTGAATTTACATTCTAATATATTTAAATTAATATGCTAGAAAGACTTTTTTTTCTCTGGGGGAAAACAATTTACATTCTAATATATTTAAATTAATATAAAATCTGCCTCTAGTTCAAAAGGATTTATTCCTGCATTTACATTCTAATATATTTAAATTAATATATATAAAATAATTGTAAAGGAGGACTTTACATGGATTTACATTCTAATATATTTAAATTAATATAGAAGTTAAAGGCAATATTGCAAATATAGAAACTTAATTTACATTCTAATATATTTAAATTAATATCAAAGTATAACCTTTTGTTGTTTTTACTTTAGATAAATTTACATTCTAATATATTTAAATTAATATAGGCCTTTATCAAAGCCTTAAAACAAGCATGTTTCATCTTATAATTCTGTCAATCTCATATTATAATAGCACAAAACATTAGAAAAATCCACGTTCCTCACTTAAGTCCTTTATTCTTCTAATTTTCATAATCTGTCCATAACCATATAATTTAGCAATATTATAGGTCGACAGATTTTTCAAATTTACAAAAAATTATCTGTTTTATCATCTTCAATCATACCAAGAAACTCTTTTTCCATCCAATGTTGATTTCTACTTTTAAACAAAATCACACTATCCTTACTTTCTCTAATATACCTATCCAATTCAGTTTTCAGCTTAATAGCCTGTGAATTTAATAATTCTCCTTCAAAAACAGAATTCTGAATATGTACCAAATACTTTTTACATGTCTTAAAAACATTTCTCAATACCTTTTGTCCTTCTTTATCTTCTAAATTTATATCATAAACTAAAATAACATACATATTACCACCACATTTTAAAACCTTCATATTCTTCATCTTCAAGCAAATGTTTAATTAATTTATATACCTCTAATCTCATCAAATATTCATAGCTCACTTCTCTGTCCAATTTTTTATGCTTAATTTTAGTTTGTAATCTCAAATCAATTTCTCTTGTTATATTTTTTCGTGCTTCATCTTTTATATAAGTAAAATTAAGACCTTCCTCAAAATCTTTTTCAGTTATCTGCCTTTTATTTAACATAGAAAAAATTAATCTGTCTGCTATAATTGGTTTGAAAATTTCAGCAATATCTAAACACAATGAGAATCTCCTTTCAGATGGCTCATGTAAATAGCTTATAGTAGGATTTAGCTGTGTCTTATAGATTTCACTTAAAACTCTTGTATATATAATTGTATTAACATACGAAATCAACGAATTTATTGCATTATCTGGAGGATTTTTTACTCTTTTTTCAAAAGCTATATCTTGATTAATTATAATATTCCATGAATCATAATAAACCTTTCTAATATTTCCTTCTATTCCCATTAATTCCGGCACATCTTTACACAATTTTATTTGCTTTCTTAAAAAATCTATCTCTTTCATATAATCTTTTAAGTCTTTTCCTCTATTATTATAATAAGTTAAATTTCTATAAATATTATATGATGCCGCTTCTATAAAGGCTTTTGCAATATCTAATCTTTTTTCTTTATCATTATAATGTTCAACTTGTTTTATTAATAGTTTTCCAGATACAAGAGATTCTTTCGGATAATATGTTCCTGTATAAAATCCATAATAATTAAAAAAATGCACATTTATACCAAACTGAGATAAAAAGTTTAATAAACTCGTATTAAAATCAAGTTCTGTCATAACATATATATCATCTACTCGTTCTACAGGTATACTTTTCTTAGTATTATCTTTATATACTATTTCCAATGTATTATCTTTTCTCTGAAGCCTCCCACTTTTGTATAAATAATATGATTGTTTCATTTTTCAACAATTCCTTTCTATACAATTTTTATACATAGCATAAATCGAAGTAAGAACATTTTTTGCAAATCTTTGAATCAATTACTTTAGGAGGCTTGTCCTGTTCTACAATATTCTCTATACTTATAACAACATTTTTTAATACTTCTCTATTTTCATCTTCTAAAATAATTTTTTTCGTTTCTCTCAATAATGGAAAATCAATTTCTGCTTTGATATTTTTTATTCCTTTTCGTTCTAAATAATACATATAATATTTTAATTGCCATATTCCAGCTTCTTCAATTGATTTTGTTTTCTTGACTTCATGTAATACTGCACCATTATTTATAAAATCTATATTTATAGTATTGTCTATTAAAATGCCTTTCTTTTCTCTACTATATGTTGTTTCATCTATTATCTTTCCAATTTGTACCAATTCACTATTTTGTTCCATATTTATTTGATTTGCAAAATACCATAATCTTCGCTCACATATAAAATAATAATAAACCATTATTCCTGTAATATTCATACAATCCTCCTATTACAATTCTCGCGAATCTATTGAATAACCTTCATCAGCTTCTAAAAGAAGTCCAATTTTTTTATCATATTTTGTATCAATAATATATTTTCCTTTTATATAAGGACATTCTGTTATAAAATTGCCCAATTTCCACTTATTTTTACTATTGATTGATATAAATAATTTATCAATCTTTCTCTTCAATTCATATTTTTTCTTCTTTTCTTTTTCGCTTTCATATTCAGCAAATAAATCTAGATTTTCATCATAAACACTCTTCGGAATCACATCTACATTATCTATATTTCTTAAAATATGCTGTGCATCTTTTTTACTCGTATCATAGTCTATAATATTATCTAATATTTTAAATGCTTCTTTAAATTTTTTATAGAATTCTGTTCCTCGTAGCATTTCTTTTGAATATAATTTATCAACTAAATCAATTTTTACTTTTTCTTGTATGATTTCTTCATTATATGGTTTTAATAATTCTATACTTTTCTCATAGATTTCTTTATCATATATATATCCAACTCCACTTGTATCTTTGATATATATTTTTACATTTGGCATATCTTCACAATATTCTCTACTTCTATAACATCTTCCTAGTCTTTGAAACAAACTATCCAATGTAGACATTTCTGTATATAACATGTCAAAATCTATATCTAATGATGCTTCAACAATCTGTGTTGTTATCCATATTCCAGCTTCATCTCTATTTTTAGAAAATTCTTTTATATTTCTTTCTTTTTCACTTCTATCTGATTGTATAAACCTTGAGTGCAATAAATTTACATTTTGAACATCTTTATCTTTTAATTTTTTGTATATTTCAATTGCTTTGTTTATTGTATTTACAATTATTAGTACCTTTTTATTTTTAGAATTTTCTTTTATTTCTTCTAGATCTTCTTCTATTCCTGAATCCACTAATTGAATTTTATGTCTTATCATATCTTTTATAAATTCATTATATTCAAACTTTATTCCCATTTCTTCTAGCTTTTCTTTATAAATTCTAGGCAGTGTTGCTGTCATTACCATAAATTTTCCATTTAAATTATTTATCATTTGTAATCCTTTTAAAATGACTGCTACTATTTCTGGTGAATACGCTTGAATTTCATCAATTACTGTTTTTGAATAGCTTAATGTTGCATATATCTTTTCATATCCCCTATATTTAAATACAAATGGAAAGATTTGGTCTATTGTGCATGTTGTGATTTTTTCATATAAATTTCGTGCTTGTTCTATTTTTTCAAATTCATCTTCTTCATTTTTATCATCTAAATAGTCTATTGCTGTTGAATGTAGTAATCCAACATGCTCATATCCTATTTTTTCTTTTATTCTATCATATATTGCATTTATACTTATTCTTAATGGTAAGGTAAAAAAAGTTTTATCATGACTACTCCAAAGTAATGCTCCTTCAGTTTTTCCCATACCAGTTGAACCAATTACTATAACATTTTTATTTTGATTTGCTTTTGCAAATTGTTGTAAATCATTTGGTTCAAAATTTTGTTTCTTCATAAATTCTTCTACGAATTTTAAAATTTCATCTTTTGTCTCATCTTCAACTGGTATCCAAGCAGAACTACAATGATCCAATCTATGTAACAATCCTTTCATTATACAATAATCTTTATATATATCGTCAAATTCAGTTATTCTAGCTTGTCCTTCTACCATTCCTAAATATGTTGTTTTCAATTCTGGTATTTTAATTTGTAATTCATTTTCTATTTTTTCAATATTAGGTTCAATATCTTCTTTTATTATTTCATTTAATAATTGTTCATCTATATGTATTATATTTTCTCTTTCATGATGATAATAAATTGCTTGATATACTAGTTTTCTTTCTGTTTTTGTTAATTCATATTCTTTATATGGTACAAACATTGGAGAAATTTGTTCATGCTTTATTTGCTCATTATTAAATTTTGTAACTAATAGTGATTCTCCTATTGCTTTTCTTATTACATTTTGGAAACCAAAATAGACTTTTCCTGCATCATGATATTTACATATTATTTCCATTAACTGCCAAAATCTATCTTCTGGCATATCTATTACTTGTACTATTTTGGCGCCATAAGTTCTTTTTAGAATTTCAAGATTCTCTAATAATTTATCAGTATGTTCTTTTAATGTTTCTATTGGATTTGATTTTGCATAATATTTATAATTCATTTTGAATCCTTTCACTATAAAAATAAATATTGTCTCCATCTTCATCTTGTAATATTTCATCTATATGTTGATTTGTATACTTTTCAACATATTTCACATTAACTTTATTCCATTTTCTAATATCATCTTGTATTTTATATGTTGTATTTAATCTATAATTAATTCCATTAACTTCGTTATCTATCCATTCTGGTACATAAGCATTTTTTTCGATAGTAGGTTCTTCAACTTCATTTACATTTTCTATAATTTTTATTGAATCAATTCTTACAATATCTTCATTTCTACCTAATGTAAATGTTTCTGTTCCATTTATTATATTTTGATAAATTTTATCTATTGTTTCATCTTCTGCTTGCACATGAATAGTTAAATTAACATCTAATAATTGATGTACATTTCTTGGCATTGATGTTACTTTATCTTTTCCTTTATACATTCTTAAATTTTGATAATTACTAAATATTCCTTCGTAATTTCCTTGTACAGATATGTTCATTGGAAAATATTCTTCTGGCCCAGCCTGAAGAATTTTATGGAACATTCCTATTATTGTTGAATATGGTGGCAATGGGTATGTTTCGGCAACTTTAGTTGCAAATGGCTTTTTATAACATGCTGTCTCTTGGTATAGTTTTAGTTTTAAAATTTTCATTTATACCAATCCTTTCTTTTATGCTTTGTAATATTCAGTTACTTTTTCTTTTAAGTCTTTGAAAAATTCTTCTATATTTGTTGTTTTTCCTTCAAAAATTTCTTCTATTTCTTTTTCATTCTTGAATGTGTTTTTTAACATCCCTACCTTTGTATCATCATATATTGATTTATCTCCAATTGTTAGTGTTGTCGTATCTTTTAACATTTCTGTATCAATACTGAATTCACCATTTTTTCCATTTAACTTTATTCTTCCTAAAAAGAATGGTGAGTTTATGTTATATATTCCTCCAATTACAAACACTGGGCTTAAGTTTTCTTCTCTTCCTCTTATTTCTCTATTTAATATTTTTACTATATCTAATAATTGATTTACTCTTTCTGTTTTTTCTTCATTTGATAATTCTATTTCTTTATCTTTCCCTATTTTTTCTAAGTCTATTGTTATTGTATATGTGTAATAACTTAGATGTTGTTCAACATTTGCAAGGTTTGGAAATTCATTAATTCTATCTGCCAATCCTTTGTTATTTAAAAAATCCATATCACTTTTATAATCTTCTAATGATATTGCATTGCTTAATCTAACTGCTGCACTTCTGATATTTGAACCATCATTTTTCGCTGTTTTCATATATCCAAAAAGATCCATCTCTTGTGAATCTTGAATTGTAAAATCATCACCAAATTGAATTGTTCCTTTTTCTTTATTTACTACTTGTAAATTCCAATCAAATAATTTGTTTCCAAGTCTTACTATGTCATATCTTAATGCCTGTCTAGAAGCATATGTATAAACACTTCCATCTCCTCTTGTTAATTTTTTTAATTCTGATATATTTCCTATACCTTCTCCATAGTTAAGGCTACTAGCATTAACTACTAAAGTAATTGATAATCCTTTTTTATTTTTTATATTATCCATTTATTTTTTCCTCCTCTTTTTTCTCATATTTATTAGATATTAACCCTGCTAAAAAACTATGTCCTATTGATTCAAAATCCAATCCTGTTGTTTGCATAGTTTCTATAAAAATTGGTGACACATCTTTTCCCATTGCCATATGTAATCTTATTACAATATCCATAAATTCTTTTTTATTTCCTGCTTTTATACTATTTAACATTTTATATGTATATCCATCTAATTTATTTTCCTCACCTTTATCTTTCAATTCTGAGTGAATTTGAACTCCTAGATTATAAATAACATACAATTTGTCATTATTTTTCTTAATGTCTTCCACTTCTTTTCCCTCCTTTTTTAAGCTATTTAATATCATTCTTATTTGTGTTGCTAAAAATGAATTATAACCATTTTTCTTTTCACCTTTTGACATTTCATCTCTTATTCTATCGTTAATTATATATTTTATATCTTTGTTTTTCATTATATAGTCAACTATTTGTAACCTATATTTATAATCCCATATTTTGGTTAATGTTTTTTCAGAATATTGTGTAAAAAATATAGACATATATCTTTTTATGTTGAAATATTCAATTCTACTATACTCTCCATATTCTGCTTCAAGTTCTACAACAAATATGTTTTCTAATTGCCACATACTTACTTGTTTATCTTGTTCTACAATATCTAATATTAATTCTGAATAAGGATTTTCATTTCTATTTTCATATCTTGAATTATTTCCAAAATTAATATTTGTTTTATACAATCTATCTATTCCAGTGTCATAATTTACAAAACTTAGTAATTGTTTTTCTCTATATTCTCCATTTTCTTTTATTGTTTTTGTTATTGTTGTCATTCCTGCTGGGATACAAAATAAAATTAATTTACATACATCACATATTGGCATATTTACATTTTGATTCCAAAAGAAATTTCTAGCATTATCACTACTTATGGCAAGTGGAACAAAATTTCCTTCTGAATAATTTGTTGCCAATCCTATTTCATTTTCACACATAGAACATCTTTGAATTACTTCTTCTTTTAAATAATTTTGTATATCTTCTATTGTTTTTGATTTATTAATATAGTCTTTTTCTATTTTAGAATAAATTTTTTCTATATCTTGTGTAATATTTCCTTCTTTTGAATTTTCTATATATTCTTTTATTTGTTCAATATTATATTCATTTTGCATAATGCCATTGATAAAACCTGTTTCTATAATATTGCTTACATAATCTCTATACATTATTTCTCGTTGTTCTTCATAACTCATAGATGCTCTTGTCTTTTGTAAAAACGACATTTGACCATAATATGTATTATTTAAAATAGATCTAATCTTATTCATTGTTAACTTTTTGTTTATTTTTTCTTTTTGTAAATTATTTAATATTTTTTCCTTTATTTCTATAAGCTCTTTTTTGTGTGTAGCTTTATCAATACAAGTACATTGTTCTTCTATTTCATTGTAAATTTCTTTATCAAATTCTTTAATTTTTTTTGACTGTTTGCTTATTTCGCTTTTAATATATTTTTTATTTAATTTTATCTTATCTTTTCGCTCTTTTTCCTTATCTTTATCCTCAAACTCAACTTCTATATTATTTTCCAAATAATCAAATAAACTTTTGGTTCTAGTTTTTACACTTTCTGCAACATTATATTTTTTGAAAAAATAATTAAAATAATATTTGTGAAACTTTTTTAAATTTTCTGTATCAAACTCAATATAATTATTTTTTCTAATCGCAAATTCATCATCATTATCTTCAAGAATTCTTAAAAATCCCACGATTCCAGCATTATAAAACCAATCATTTAAGTATACTTTTATCTTCAATTTTGCCCCTCCTTTTAAACAATTTGGAACATCCCAAATCCTGCACTATGTTTACTTCCTATCCCTGCTTTATATAAATAACTTAAGAGTTCTATATCTCCTTCTAATGCAAAAATTCCTGTTGAACATTCTATTTGTTTTTCATAAAATTTTATAATTACTTTTTTTGCTTTAATTGGAGTAATTTTTAGTGTATCTACTGATTCTAATGGAATATTTGTTATTTTCAATTGTTCTTTAACATTCATTTTTAATGTTTCTTCAAATTTTTCATCTTCAAAAGAATAATAGTAATCCTTATTTTCTTCTCTTTTACGAACACATAATGGTGCTTGAAATTTTATAACTATTTTATTATCTTTAATTTCTTTTTCTGGTATAAGTACAATATTTTGTAATATCCATGAATTCTGATTAATTGAAAACTTCTTATTTTTTTGATGATTAAATGCATTATATATCGTAATAGCTGTTTCATAATTTTCTATTGTCATATTCATTTCAAATCTTTTATCTTCCAATATAATCTCTTGCCCATTAATCTGTGGTTGTCTAAAAAAAATAGAAAAAGCATAATGTTTTATAATATTATCTTTCTGGTTATAGTACTTCTTAAATTCATTTTCACTATATTCAGATAATGACAATTTTATAAAACTGATTATGCTTCTTCTATAATCAATTGGCATTTTTTCATTTTCTAATGTAAAATATAATTTCATTCTCATATTTTTCACCTCCTTGTATACAAACTTATCTAAGATTCCTACATTAAAGTAATTATCGTACGACATGTATACAAATTATTAACTTTGTTAAATTTTAATCTATATAAATGTACATTATTATAATATTAAAATCCAACAATTTCCACCTTCTTTATACCATATTTTACATTTTTTTACAAGCATTTTTATTATTTTGTTTTTATTCTTTTCCAATATTAGGAAAATAGCATACAAAAAAGCACTACATTTTGCTATATAGTGCTTTTTAATTATTTTTTCTTTGCTATAACATAAAAAATATGCCAATGCTTCATATTTCCAAGACCTGTTAAACCTTCTCTTTCCACTTCATTAAACTTAATAATATCAAAATCATCAAATAACTTAAATACCTGTTCTTTTGTAAAAAACGTCATATTAGACTCAGATTTATTCCAAGAATCATTTATTCCAAAAAAATTTCCAACAAAATAACCATTTGTTTTTATGCTATTTACAATATTTATCCACACATCATTTATTTTTTCATTATTGCAAAACGGCAAACTATAATTAGCCACAATTATATCTACTTTTTCCAATTTCATGTTTTCAAAATTTTGTTGTTGAAACTTAAATCTTTTTTGTTCTTCAGCATCTAGCCTTTTTGAAATTCTTTCTCCTACATTTTCTTTATCAATTGAAACAACACTCCATCCATTTTTTATTAAATAAACAGAATCATTACCAGATCCACAGCCAATATCAATTGCTTTCCCAAAAGTTGGACTTATATTATCTACAAAATACTTTACATTTTTCTTTGGAGTATCTGCTTCTGTATTATCATAATATCTTTCTAATTTTTTCTTCTTTAGAATTTCCACAGCCGATTTATATTCCTCTTCTCCAAAATCAATTGTTGGAACAATTTCTTTATTATTATACATATTTATAAATTCTTCAATTGTAACCCATTTAGCTTCAGTTGCCTCTCCATCAGGAAATGTAATCTCATTAATTGGAATATTTTTTTGAAATATCCATAAATCTTTAAAGTCTGGTACTTTTTTATTTCTTTTAACTTCTTTCAAAAAAATTGCATCCTTTTCAGTAAACGCTATCCCTAGTTCTTCTTTTAATTCTCTTAAAATTCCTTCCAAGCTAGTTTCTCCTGCTAATATTGAACCACCATTACATTCCCATAGTCCTCCATATTTCTTCCAAGAAGCTCTTTTACTTATCAATATTTCGTATTTTGAATTAAAAATTATTCCAGTTACGACAATATGATATTCTCCATCCTTAAATTCGTATCCATCTCTTTCTGCTAACTTACCTGTTTTATTTCGATTTTCATCATATATATCCCAAAATTCTGCCATAATTCTCCTCATTTCTTTCATCATAGTTTAGTTTTATAAAAAAATTAAATGTCTTTATTAATTTTGTGAACAGGAAATTTATTTTCTTTTAATACACTTTTTATTGATGTTGGAAGCAATGGATATTCATCAATTTTAGAAATGTCTAACCATTCATATTTAAGCCAATCCTCTCCTTCAATATTTTTTAAAGTATACTCTATTTTTTTATCTTCCTCATCAACAAATTCTGCTTTATGTACAAATAATATTTCATGATATTTAGAACCTTTCATTTCAAAAAAATTCTCTATTGTTGCAACATATCCAATAACCTCTATTTTTTTGCCTAATTCTTCCATAACTTCTCTTTTTACTGTAGTTTCTGAGTCCTCTCCAATTTTGACTCTTCCTCCCATTAAAGCATAATGATT
>CAKPGU010000030.1 GCA_934155265.1 uncultured Clostridia bacterium | reverse complement strand
GTTTTACTTCAACTCCTGCTGGTACAGCAATAGGTTTATTTCCTATTCTTGACATTTTGTTTCACCTTCCTTTTTTATTGTTTGTTAATTACCATATGTAAGCTAAAACTTCTCCACCCATTCCTGCTTCTCTTGCTTCTTTGTCTGTTTTTAGACCTTTTGATGTAGAAATTATTGCTATTCCTAAACCATTTAATACTCTTGGTAATTCTTCTTTACCTGCATATACTCTTAATCCTGGTTTACTGATTCTTTTTATTCCATCAATTACTCTTGTTCCTTTTTCATCATATTTTAATGTTATTCTGATGATTCCTTGATTTTCATTGCTTATTAATTCAAATGATTTGATATATCCTTCTTTAAATAAAATTTCAGCTATTGCTGTTTTCATTTTAGAAGCTGGTACATCAACTGTTTTGTGCTTAGCACTGTTAGCATTTCTTATTCTTGTTAACATATCTGCTATTGGATCTGTAGTATTCAATTTACTTTCCCTCCTTTTTTGATAGTGGACACATCATAAAATGATGATGACCCTTTATTCAAATTTCTTCTATTTTTGTTGCTATAGTATTACCAACTTGCTTTTTTAACTCCTGGAATTTCACCTTTGTGTGCTAATTCTCTGAAACATACACGGCAAATTCCATATTTTCTAATATAAGCATGTGGTCTACCACAAATTTTACATCTATTGTATTCTCTTGTTTTATATTTTTGTGGTCTAGCTTGTTTTACTTTCATAGATTTTTTAGCCATTATTTTTTCTCCTCCTTAACTATGCTTTAAAAGGCATTCCTAATAATTTTAATAGCTCTTTTGCCTCTTCGTCTGTTTCAGCTGTTGTTACAAATATGATATCCATACCTCTTAATTTATCTACTTTATCATATTCGATTTCTGGGAATATTAATTGTTCTTTAATACCCATTGAGTAGTTTCCTCTTCCATCAAAAGAATTTGCAGAAACACCTCTAAAATCTCTAACTCTTGGAAGTGCTACATTGAATAGTTTATAAGCAAAGTCATACATTTTACTTGATCTTAATGTAACTTTACATCCAACGTTTGCTCCTTCTCTTAATTTAAATGCTGCGATTGATTTTTTTGCTTTTGTTATCATTGGTCTTTGACCAGTGATTTGTGTTAAATCATTCATTGCATTTTCTAATGATTTTGGATTTTCTTTAATATCTCCTAAACCTATATTTATAACTATTTTGTCAAGCTTTGGCACTTGCATAGTTGATTTATATTCAAATTTTTTCATTAATGCTGGAATTACTTCTTTTTCATATTGCTCTCTTAATTTTTCCATTTTTAGTTATTCCTCCTTCCTTTTTTACTTTATTACTGTTCCACATTTTTTACAAATACGAACTTTTTTATCATTTTCTACTTTATACCCAATTCTAGCTGGTTTTCCACATTTTGAACATACTACATTAACTTTTGAACTGTTTATAGCACATTCAACAGGAATTATTCCGCCTTCTTCACCTTGTTTTCTAGGTTTGATGTGTTTTTTTCTAACATTTACACCTTTTACAACTACTTTTGAGTCTTTTGGTATAACTTCTAATACTTCGCCTTTTTTACCTTTATCATTTCCAGATAAAACTTGGACTGTATCTCCTTTTTTTATTTTCATTGAGTTTAACCTCCTTCTTTACTTATTATAAAACTTCTGGTGCTAATGATAATATTTTCATATAATCCTTTTCTCTTAATTCTCTTGCAACTGGTCCAAATATACGTGTTCCTTTTGGTGTTTTGTCTTCTTTTATTATTACTGCTGCATTTTCATCAAATTTTACATATGAACCATCTTGTCTTCTTAGACCTTTTTTACTTCTTACGATAACAGCTTTTACAACATCACCTTTTTTAACAACACCACCAGGTATTGCTGATTTAACAGATGCAACTATTACATCACCAATGTTTGCTGTTTTCTTATATGAACCACCCATACATCTGATACACATAATTTCTTTAGCTCCAGTATTGTCAGCAACTTTTAATATTGATTGTTGTTGTATCATGATTTATTTTCCTCCTTTTTCAAGAATTTCAACTACTCTCCATCTCTTGTCTTTAGAAAGTGGTCTTGTTTCCATTACTTTTACTTTATCTCCTATTTCACAGCTATTGTTTTCGTCATGAGCTTTTAATTTATATGTTCTTTTAACTGTTTTTCCATACATTTTATGGCTTACACTTGTTTCTACTGAAACAACTACTGTTTTGTCCATCTTGTCAGATGTTACAGTTCCAACCATAACTTTACGAAGATTTCTTTCTTCCATAGGTTTTATACCTCCTTCTACTTTTGGTCAGGGGACACATCTTTTTTAATAAGGGGACACATCTTTTTCATAGGTATTCCTCTTGGGACAAGATATGTCCCCACCCATGATTATTATATCAGCCTTATTAAATATGACTACCCTTTTTAATTTTTATGCTTTAGCTTCTGCTATTTTTCTCTCTGTTAATACAGTATTTATTTTAGCTATATCTTTTTTAACCTCTTTGATTTTCATTGGGTTATCTAATCCGTTTGTAGCTAAACTGAATTTTAATTTGAATAATTCTGTTTTTAATTCACCTAATTCTTTTTCTAATTCTGGTGAAGACATTTCTCTAATCTTATTTATCTTCATCACAATCACCTACCTTGCTTTCAGTTTCTTTTGCTACGAATTTACATTTAATTGGTAGTTTATTCATAGCTAATCTCAAGGCTTCTCTAGCTGTTTCTTCTGATACACCTGCTATTTCAAACATTACTCTACCAGGTTTTACAGCAGCTACCCAATATTCAACATTACCTTTACCTTTACCACCACGAGTTCCAGCTGGTTTTTGTGTTATTGGTTTGTCTGGAAATATTTTTATCCAAACTTTTCCACCTCTTTTTGTATAACGTGTCATTGCAATACGTGCTGCTTCGATTTGATTTCCTTTTATTAATCCTGCTTCAACAGCTTGTATTCCGTATTCTCCGTCTGTTACTTTATTTCCTCTTGTTGCTTTTCCTCTATTTCTACCTTTTTGCATTTTTCTATATTTTGTTTTTTTAGGCATTAATGGCATTATCTGTCTCCTCCTTCCACTTTTTTAGCTGGAAGAACTTCACCTTTATATATCCAAACTTTTACACCGATTTTTCCGTATGTTGTATCTGCTTCAGCAAATCCATAATCTATATCAGCTCTTAAAGTTTGTAGTGGAATTGTTCCTTCTTTGTAGAATTCTGTTCTAGCCATATCAGCTCCACCTAATCTTCCAGATACTGCTGTTTTGATTCCTAAAGCTCCTGCTCTCATAGATTTTTGCATACATTGTTTCATAGCTTTTCTGAATGAAATTCTTCTTTCTAGTTGTCCAGCAATATTTTCAGCAACTAATTGTGCATCTGTATCTACTGATTTTACTTCAACTATATTGATATTGATATCTTTTCCAATTAATTTTGTTAATTCTGCTCTTAAGCTTTCTGCTCCAGCTCCACCTTTTCCGATTATTATTCCAGGTTTAGCTGTGTATACATTAACTTTTATAAATTTAGCTGTTCTTTCAATCTCTATTTTAGAAATTCCAGCTGTGTATAATTTTTTCTTCAAAAATTTACGGATTTTTTGATCTTCAACTAAGTAATCTGCAAAGTTTTTAGAATCTGCATACCATTTAGCATTCCAATCTTTGATTATTCCAACTCTTACACCTGTTGGATGTACTTTTTGTCCCATCTAAATTAATCCTCCTTTACTTGACAAGGGACACATCTTTACTTTGGGTATTTCTATAAGGACAAGATATGTCCCTTACCCTTGTGAACATGTGATTCCTCTTTTTATTTATTGTTTCTCCTTTAGAACAATTGTTATATGACTTGTTCTTTTTCTAATTCTAACTGCTGAACCTTTTGCAGCAGGTCTTATTCTCTTTAATGTTGGACCTTGATTTGCATATATTTCAGCAACATATAAATTTTCATGTTTCATTCCATGATTGTTTTCAGCATTTGCAATTGCTGATTTTAATAATTTTTCTATAATTACTGATGATGCTTTTGGTGTAAATTTTACAATTGCTAAAGCTTCATCAACGTTTTTTCCTCTTATTAAATCTGCAACAATTTTTACTTTTCTTGAAGATATTCTAGAATATCTTAATGTTGCTTTTGCTTCCATTATTGCTGTCTCTTCCACTACAATTCCCTCCTTAAATTATTTTTTTATTTCTTTGTAGTCTTTTCTCCTGCATGACCTTTAAATGTTCTTGTAGGAGCAAATTCACCTAATTTATGACCTATCATTTCTTCAGTAATATATACTGGTACATGTTTTCTACCATCATGAACAGCTATTGTGTGTCCAATCATTTGTGGATATATTGTTGAAGCTCTTGACCATGTTTTGATTACTTCTTTATTTCCATTTTCATTCATAGCTTCTACTCTTTTTAATAATTCAGGTGCTACGAAAGGTTTTTTCTTACTTGATCTTGACATATGATTTTCCTCCTATCTTACTTTCTTCTCTTTACTATAAATTTATTTGTTGTTTTCTTTTTATTTCTTGTCTTATATCCTAATGCTGGTTTACCCCAAGGTGTCATTGGTCCTGAATGTCCAACTGGAGCTCTACCTTCACCACCACCATGTGGGTGATCTACTGGGTTCATTACAGAACCTCTAACTGTAGGTCTAATTCCTAAGTGTCTTGTTTTACCTGCTTTTCCTAATTTAACATTTTCATGATCAGCATTTCCAACTACACCAATTGTAGCTCTACATCTTGCTAAGATTAATCTCATTTCTCCTGATGGTAATCTTACATGTGCATATTTTCCTTCTTTAGCCATAAGTTGTGCACTTTGTCCAGCAACTCTTACTAATTTTGCACCTTGACCTGGATTTAATTCTATATTATGAATTAATGTACCTACTGGTATGCTTGATATTGGAGCACAGTTTCCTGGTTTAATATCAACACTTTCTCCTGATACTACTTTATCTCCATCTTTTAATCCTTGTGGTGCTATGATGTAACTTAATGTTCCATCTTCATATTTTATTAATGCTATGTTAGCACTTCTGTTTGGATCATATTCGATTCCAACTACAGTTGCTTCCATATTGTCTTTTAATCTTTTAAAATCTATTATTCTGTATTTTTGTCTATTTCCTCCACCTTGATGTCTTACTGTTATTCTACCATATGAGTTTCTTCCTGCATTTTTCTTTTTCTTTGCAAGTAATGATTTTTCAGGAGTCTTTTTTGTAACTTCTGCATAATCAGAAACTGTCATATTTCTTCTTGATGGTGTATAGGCTTTAAATCTTTTTATACCCATTATTATCTCTCCTTTTTTATTTTACGAATTTTTTCCTGCTCCGTTTACAGATATTCTTTATTCTCCGGGGACTTTCCCGATATCTCTTGCTAATTTCATATTAGATTTTTCTAATGCTTGTTTATTTTTTTGTTTTATTTTATTTTTTCTTATTAATTCAAAACTAGAATTTTCTAATATTTTTTCAGATTCTTTCTTAGCTGATTTTTTATTTGTTTGCGTAGATCTTTCTGTTCTTTCTAACAGAGTTTCTCCTAATCCCTTAATCATTTCTTTTTGCTCTCCTGACAATTCATAATCTGATTCTTTTATTATATCAGCATATAATCTTAATAAATTAGCATAATCTTCATTATTGGTCATTTCTAATTAAGCTCCTATAAATTCATCTATAGAATCTTTGAACTTCTTAGAAGCTTTAACCTCTTTTCCACCTTTTCCAAGGTATGTTTTTTCAGCTGGATTCATATCTATTGTAACAATAGCTTTTTTCCAATCTGGAGTCTTTCCTTCTACATATCTAACTCTTTTTGTTTTTCCTTTAACAATCATTGTGTTAACATTTAATACTTTAACTTCAAATAGTTTTTCAACAGCTTTTGCTATTTCAACTTTTGTTGCTTTTTTGTTAACTTCGAAAGTGTATTTTCCTGATTGCATCTCATCATTGCTTTTTTCAGTTATTACTGGTCTTACTATGATTTCTTCTGGTAACATTAGGCATACACCTCCTCTAATTTTTTAACAGTATCTAGTGGTAAAACTAATTTACTGCAATTTAATAAATCGAATACATTTATCATGTTTAATTGAATAGCTTTTACACCTTCAATATTTCTACTTGATAAGTAAACATTTTCATTTTTATCTGTTAAGATAATTAATGTTTTTCCTGTTACTTTTAAATCTGTTAAAGCTTGTGCCATAACTTTTGTTTTTGGTTCTTTAACTTCTAATTTATCAACAACTGTTAATTCATTATCTAATACTTTTGCACTTAATAATGATCTGATTGCAAGTTGTTTTTCTTTTTTATTAACTCTATATTTATATGAACGTGGTTTTGGTCCTAAAGCTATACCACCTTTAATCCATTGTGGAGCACGTATACTACCTTGTCTAGCTCTACCTGTTCCTTTTTGTCTCCATGGTTTTCTTCCACCACCACGAACTTCTGCTCTTGTTTTTGTACTTTGTGTACCTTGTCTTTGATTAGCTAAGTAGTTTACTAAAACACTATGTACAACTGCTTCATTTGGTTCAATTCCAAATACAGCTGCATTTAATTCTACATCACTAACTTTTTTACCTTGCATGTTATATACATCTACTTTTGGCATTTCGTATTTCCTCCTTTTCTATAACCTTAAGCTTTTATAGCTGATTTTATTTTTAAGATAGCTCCTTTTGGTCCTGGAACACTACCCTTTACTAATATTACATTTTTATCTAAATCTACTTTTACAACATCTAAGTTTTGTATTGTAACTGTAACTCTTCCCATATGTCCTGGAAGTTTTTTACCTTTAAATACTCTTCCTGGTGTTGATGTTGATCCCATTGAACCTGGTCTTCTATGATACATAGAACCATGTCCCATTGGTCCTCTGTGTTGTCCATGTCTTTTTATTACACCTTGGAATCCTTTTCCTTTTGATGTTCCTTGTACATCTATTTTATCACCTTCTGCAAATACATCTGCTTTTAATTCATCTCCAACTTTGATTCCTTCTATTGAATCTAGTCTGAATTCTCTTAAATGTTTTTTTGCTGTAACATTTGCTTTTGCAAAATGTCCTTTTTCTGGTTTGTTTAATTTGTTTTCTTTAACTTCTCCAAATCCTAATTGTACTGCTTCATATCCATCATTTTCTAATGTTTTTACTTGAGCAACTACACATGGACCTGCTTCTAATACTGTTACTGGAATAACTGTTCCATTTTCATCAAATATTTGAGTCATTCCTAATTTCTTTCCGATTAATGCTTTTTTCATTTTTCTTTCTCCTCCTATTGGCTGATCTGCTAATTCTAAACTGCGTCTCGCGTTGTTAAGCTTCGTCGTCATTTTCTCGCCGTACACGAGTACTGCCTCGAAAATTTCTCCTCGCTTGCCTAGCGATACTTGTTTATAATTACCATCTATTACTTATCAGCGTGGTTTTCGATTTTAATCTTTATATATTGAAACTAGTTTTTGATTTCGATGTCAACACCTGCTGGTAGTTCTAGTTTCATTAAACTATCCATTGTTTTTTGTGTTGGGTAAAGAATGTCGATAACTCTTTTATGTGTTCTCATTTCGAATTGTTCTCTTGAATCTTTGTGTTTGTGTGGAGAACGTAAGATTGTTACGATTTCTTTTTGTGTTGGTAGTGGAATAGGACCTGATACTTTTGCTCCTGTTTTCTTAGCAGTATCTACTATCTTTTCAGCAGACTGATCTAAAACTACATGGTCATAAGCTTTTAGTCTTATTCTAATTTTTTCACTTGATACAACTGTTTTTGCCATTGTAATTTTCCCTCCTTAAAATAATAATATAATTTTTAAATTACGCGTTGGCAAGTTATAACACATCCGGGTGTTTCGTATTTACCCATTATAAAATCCCAAAACTCGCATGATTATTCTGGGATAAGTGCTTTATATAATATTTAAACTTACCGCCTGGTCTAGCCAAGACATACTCCACTGAAGTTCCCTCCATCCTTGCGGGTGTAGCCACATTCAGCTTCAACGCTAAAATTCATGCTCAATTATTATATAACGAATTATTGCTTATGTCAATACTTTTAGAGTAATTTTTTCCATTTTTATTTTTTCTTAAGATAAAAATTATAAATCTATAATAATTTCTTTTGCTCCGTCTAACTCAATCTTTTTATATGTAACACCACATTCATCAAATAGTCTACGTGATGCAATGTTATTTTCAGAATTAGCATATTTATCTGATAGATAAACGACCTCTTTTATTCCAGATTGGATAATTATTTTAGCACACTCATTGCAAGGAAATAAATCTACATATATTTTAGCATTTTCTAAATCTTTTTTGCTTCCCCTATAATTCAATATAGCATTCATTTCTGCATGACATACATATGGATATTTAGTATTTAAATTTTCTCCTTCTCTAGACCATGGAAATTTTTCATCATCAAATCCATTTGGTGCTCCATTATATCCTATTGACAAAATTCTATTATCATTACTTACTATACATGCTCCAACTTGTGTGTTTGGATCTTTGCTTCTCATTGCTGATAATTTTGCAATTGCCATAAAATATTCATCCCAACTAATATAGTCTTTTCTTTTTTCAACATTTGCCATAATTATTACTCCCTTTCTTTTATCCAAAAAGACTATTTTAAGTCTCCCTAAAATAGTCTTCTTTTGTTTTTATTTTTCGTTTTCCTTTATTACAATTAATATAGTTGCAATATACATACCTATAACAAGTATTGGTGTAAATCTTCCAAGCGGAATTCTTGCAATAGCAATAACACTTAGTAAGAATAATTCTCCAAAAACAGGAATTGCTACTGTTCTAGCAAGAACTTTTAATATTCCTTTTTTAAAATATCTTATAATCATATAAATTAGTACCAACACTCCTGAGATTGTAAATGGTATAACATATTTCTTATACATATCCACAATTCTTGTTGCAGGTATTGTATTTATTGTTGTATCTTCGGCTGTTTGGTCAAATTCATAACTTTCTTTTACTTTATTTACAATATTATTTTTTTGTTCATCTGTTATCTCTTTTGCTCTTATTGTAACCATATCTTTATATATTTCTATAGTTTGAACCATACTGTTTGTTCCTAATGTATCATGCACAATTCCTTTAATTTTTGCTTCATCTACAGTTTGTCCAACATATACATCAATACTTTGACTTTGATCAAATCTAAGTTCTTTTCTGAATCCATATATTCCTACTACAACAATTCCTGCAAGTATAATTAATGCAATAATAGAAATAGAAATAATTTTTATATTTTTTTGTTTCATCTGTTGCCTCCTATTTGTTCTCTCTTAATTTTAATAATGTTTTTGTTACGCACGCATTGTATACTGCTATTAATATAAATCCCCAGAACATTATCATTCCAAAGCTACTTAAATTTGACCATCCTGAGAAACAGAATACTAATGTGATAATCATTATAGGTACTAATTTTAAGAATAAATCTTTATATGAACTTAATGTCGCTTCATTTACAAGATCCATCTTTTTGATTTTATTTAATATCATTTGGTTTAACTTTAAATTAATTAATATTACTAAAATTATTGCTCCAATTCCCTCTATTGATATACTTACATTTGTATATCTTAATAATAAAGATAATAATGCAATAAATCCTATACATGATATGCTTGCAAGTAATCCTTTAGTTTTATATTTTATTGTAAATACAACAAATATTACTAATAATATTACAACTATTATTAAAGTAAAATACAATAATTGTTCTTTTGATATATCAGAATATACAAATCTATTGTTTTGTGCTTTATATTCTATTGGATATTTTCCTGAATCTACAAGCATTGATATTTCTGCTGCTTTAGCCATATTATTATTTACTGATGTAGTATTAGATGTTTCTGAACCTATTTTTACTGTTATTTTGTCTTTTTCTATTTTTTCAATATCATATTCAGTTCCTGCAACTGATAATTTAGCTATTTTCTTTGTTTCTTCTTTGTTTGTATCTGTACTTTCTGTATTTTCTGTTGTTGTATCTGTAGCATCTGTATTATTTTCAGTATCAGTATTATCCGTACTTTCATCACTACTACTTGATGCTGCTTCTATATCTTTAATCTCGTTCGCTAATACTGCATAAGTATTTTTTACTTCATCTATTTTAGCTTGTCCTTCTTTTGTTAATATCAATTCTAAGTATACTTGATATGCTCCACTCGAATTAGTTTTATATGTGTATTGAGCTTTTTTTACCATATCATCACTCAACAATTCGTTTTCAGTATCTTTTTCTTTTAATTGTACTTTTCCTGATGCAACTAAATAATATGCTAGATCATCAGTTTTATCATCTTCAGGTAATTCTACCCTTATTGTTCCATCTTCTTTATTTAATGAAATTGTATAATCTTGTGCACCTAAACTTTTTAATCTTTTTTCAATTGTATTTTTTACAATTTCATAATTTTCTACAGTCAAATCTTCTGATTTTGTTGCAGTTTCTTGATCAGTATTTTGATCTGTTTCATCATCTGAAGTTTTTGACGTTTTTCCATCAGATACTTTTAGTTCTATTACTCTTTCTCCTTCAAGTTCCCTACCAAAAGAATATTCTTTCACTTTATCTTCCATTCTATTTTGTGTTTTTATATACACACCACCAAATGCAACTAGTGATATTAATATAATTGCTAAAATTATTGTTGTTATTTTTACCTTTTTCATTTTTATAATCGTTCCTTTCATTCCTATAATAACTTAGTTCCATTTATTACTAATTCAAACCATATATTTAAATATTTTGCAGCATATTTACTCATCATTGTTCTATCCATAAATATTTGAAAATAATCCAATACTGGACATATCTGAGTATCAATTGTTAATGTTAATATTACTTTTCTTTCGTTTTCATTTATTTCTATTTTTGCGTCTGTTACTGCATAATTTACTCTATCGTGTATATCAAATGTTGACATATTTGTATTTATTACCCTATCCCTATGGACATCTGATTTATCTGCCAAAATTAATGCTGCTGATATATTGCTTACTGCTGTTCCTGTTCCTTCATCATGATTTCCTATGGCCATCATAATTTCTGTTCTCTCTTCAGCATCCATTCCCATTTCTTTTAAAATGTTATATGCTAATATAGCACCAGTGTGAGCATGATCAACTCTATTTACACAATTTCCTATATCGTGCATATATCCTGCAATTTTTCCTAATTCTACAGTTCTTTCATCATACCCTAGTTTCTGTAAAATTTCTCCTGTTCTTTTTGAAACAATACCTATATGTCTATAAGAATGTTCTGTATAACCTAATGCTTTTAATTGTTTTTGTGAAGCATTTACAAATGCTTGAACTTCTTCATTATTGATTACATCCTCTAATGTTATCATAATTGCCTCCTTTTTGTCTTTATGATTTTATCCTATTTTTTCAAAAATATCAACTATTTTTAGATATTTTCTTCTAAAATCGAAAAATAAAGCTAATATGTCAATCATTAGCCTTATTTACACCTATAATTCCGCCAAACATCCCACATACCATTCCAGCTACTATTATTATTACTGATTGAATTGTAATTGAAAAATTATGATTAATTATTCCAGATAACAAATATATACTTAATAAATATATTCCACCTATTATTGCACCATTTAATAGACCATTCTTTCTCATTTTTAAATTGCCTAGTGAACTTCCTATAAATATACTAATTGCTGTAATTATAATTATTACAGGTGTCGTAAATGATTCGCTTATATCCGTATATGTTAAAATTATTGAAAATACAAATAAAAATATTAATGTAAATATTATTGAAATAATTACACCTTTTACAATATTTTTTATACCATCCATTACAAACCTCCTATTATATTTATATTCTACAATAAGAGGTTTTATAACTCATTTAAGGATTTTATTATATTTATTATTATATCTTCTCTACAAAATTCTACTTTATATTCTACTTTTAATGAAGTAGCTATATCTTTTAATTCGATAGAAAATTCTTCTTCATTAACATTAAAGCCTATACTTATTAACAAATATTCTATATTTTCCCCTTGAGTATGCACTTCTGTCAATATTCCACATATTTTTTTGCCATTTAAAATTAAATCATTTGGAATTTTAATTTTTAATTTATATCCATACATTTTTTCTATTGTTTGTTGAATTTTCTCTGCAATTTTTGTTGTTAGTCCTTCTAACTCTTTTATTTTGCATTTAGGATGTTTTATTATTGTCATTGCAATATTTTTATTTTCGCCCGTGTGCCATTCTCTACCTTTTGTTCCTATTCCTGCTGTTTGTATTTCTGCTATTAAAATTTGATCTCCCTCTTTTTCAATTTCTTTTGCATACAAATGTGTTGAATTTATTTTCTTATAATATTTTATTTTTTGATGTGTTTCTTGTTTTATTTTTTCTATATTCATTATGTGCCTCCTCCATGCATTTTACCACTGCAGAATAATTTTGGCAATAACTATTTACATCATGTCCAATCCGCCTGATAAATTGCATATGTTTGTATATCCCATATTTTTCATCATATTATAAGCATTTCTGCTTCTACCACCATATTGACAATAAATAACAACTAGTTGATTTTTTTTAGGTATTTCTCTTTGCACTCTGTTCCTTAGTTCATAATCTGGTATGTTTATTGCTCCTTGTAAATGTCCTTCTTTATATTCTTGATTACTTCTTACATCTAATAATATTGCTCCTTGTGCTACTTTGTTTTTTAATTCTTCTATTGTTATATCTCCATTTTGAATGCTCCTATAACACATCCTATTGCAACATTTTCTTTTGCAAAACATTTTTATCACCCTTTATATTATATGAAAAAAGAATGTCATTGCTGACACTCTTTTATATTAATCGTTCGCTTCAACTGGTGCTTCTACTGGACAAACACCTGCACATGTACCACAACTAATGCAAGCTGATTCGTCTATTACAAAACAACTTTCTCCTTGTGATATGCATCCTACTGGACATTCTGCTGCACAAGCTCCACAACTTATACATTTATCACATTGAATTCTATATGCCATTTTTTTCACCACCTCTCACTTTGAGAAATAATCATCATTTTGCTTCGTTGCAGAATAATGCTATCTCAAAATTATATTTGACTAGTTTTCTTTTAGTTTTGCTTCCTTTTTTTCTAGTTTCTCTAATTCTTTTAGTTCTTTTTGATACTCTTTTTCTTCACTATCTGTATGTTCTTTTTCAACATCTTTTATTACTTTAATATCTTTAACATCATATCTTTTTATTTTAAATATTTCGCCATCTTTAATTTTAACTTTTACTACTTCTTTTAATGTTTCAATACCTTCAACTTCGCCTTGACCATCAGGTGTTTTTACAATAGCACCGATATTAGGCAATTTCTTTACTTTTTCTTCATATACATCTTGCTCATATTTTAAACAACACATTAACCTTCCACAGTTTCCTGAAATTTTTGATGGATTTAAAGAGATATTTTGTTCTTTTGCCATTTTTATTGATACTGTTTCAAAATCATTTAAAAATGAACAACAACATAATTCTCTACCGCATACACCATTTCCGCCAATTCTTTTTACTTCGTCTCTTACTCCTATTTGTCTTAATTCTATTCTTGTTTTATATATTGCTGCCAAATCTTTTACTAAATCTCTAAAGTCTACTCTTCCATCTGCTGTAAAGTAAAATAATATTTTACTATTATCAAATTTATATTCTACATCTGTTAATGTCATTTCTAATTTATGTTCTTTTATTTTTTTATTACATACTTCAAATGCTTCTTTTTCTTTTTTTCTACACTCTTCTGCATGTTTTAGATCTTTTTGAGAAGCTAATCTTAATACTTTCTTTAGTGGTGCTACAATTTTTTCTTCTTCTATCATTCTATTAGGAACTACAAC
>CAKPGU010000029.1 GCA_934155265.1 uncultured Clostridia bacterium | reverse complement strand
TCAAAATGGACTGGAATTCCTGTTCAAAAATTAACAGAAGATGAAAATGAAAAGTTAAAACATTTAGAAGAAAAACTTCATGAAAGAGTAGTTGGACAAGATGAAGCTGTGGAAGCGGTTTCTAAGGCTATTAGAAGAGGAAGAGTTGGTTTGAAAGATCCCAAAAGACCAATAGGTTCATTCTTATTTTTAGGACCAACTGGAGTTGGAAAGACAGAACTTTCAAAAGCTTTGGCAGAAATATTATTTGAAAATGAAAATGCAATTATTAGATTAGATATGTCAGAATACATGGAAGCTCAGTCAGTGTCTAAGTTAATAGGTTCACCACCAGGGTATATAGGATTTGAAGGTGGAGGACAATTAACTGAAAAGGTTAGAAGAAAACCATATTCTGTGGTATTGTTTGATGAGATTGAAAAGGCTCATCCTGATGTAATGAATATTTTGCTTCAAATATTAGAAGATGGACGTTTAACAGATTCACAAGGAAGAGAAGTGAATTTTAAAAATACTGTTATAATTATGACTTCTAATCTAGGAGCTAGACATATTACAGAGAAGAAATCTCTTGGATTTAGCTCTAGATTAAACTTACAAAATGAGGATAATAAAATTAAGAATATAGAGAATGCTAAAAATGAATATGAAGAAATAAAAAAAGAAGTAATCAAAGAATTAAAACATGAGTTAAGACCTGAATTTATTAATAGAATTGATGAAATTATTGTATTCCATAAATTAAATAGAGAAGATATTAAAAATATAACTCAAATTATGTTAAAACAAGTTGAGGAAAGATTAAAGAATCAAAAATATATTGTAGAAATTGATGATAGTGTTGTAAATGCTATTTTAGAACAAGGCTTTGATAGTAATTTTGGGGCTAGACCTTTAAGGAGGACTATTCAAAATCTTGTTGAAGATAGAATTTCTGAAGAGATTTTGGCTGGTAATTTGAAGAAGAATCAAAAATGGGTATTGAAAGAGTAAATTTGGACCGGGTACATTTTTACTCTTTTAATAAATCAATGTTCCAAATATAAAAAATAGAGAAAAAAATGTACCCGGTCCAAATTTTCACAAAAATAGATGTCAAACTTCTAATTAGAAGAAGACATCCATCTATCCACTTTTATTTCATTATATTTTTTTAGAACTTCGTCATACTTTTTAAATTCATCTTCCCAAATTATATCAGGGATTTTATCAAAAGCTTTAAAAACTTTTTCTGCTTCCATCAAATATACTACCTGTTGTTGAGGAGAAAGTGTTTTATATTTTTTTGAGAATTCGTACAATTTATCTAAAACTTGGTTTGCTTCTATAAAGCTCCAAAAGTCTTTTACATCAATTCCTGCTAATTTTATTTGCATTACTGCATATACAACCAATGCGAATATTATAAAAATTAATACATATATTATTGCTAATAGTGTCATATATTTTACACCTCTTTTTATCCTTTTTTATAAATAAAATTTTCGTACACAATTCATTATAACATAAATTTGAAACAAATGCAATTATTTCCAAAAAGTACTTGAAAAAACATATGAAGAAAATATATAATAGCAATGTTTATTATATATTTTTAGGAAGGTGAATCAATGGAAAAAGATAGATTTAAAGTTACTAGAAAAGCTGGAATGTATGGTATAATAGGAAATACATTTTTACTAGTTATAAAGGCAATAGTTGGATTTGCAAGTAGAAGTCAATCAATGATTGCTGATAGTATAAATAGCGCAGGAGATATATTTGCATCTCTTATGACATCAATAGGAAATAAAATAGCAAGTGTTCCTAGAGATGAAGATCATAATTTTGGACATGGAAAAGCTGAATACATATTTTCAATGTTTATTGCGATTTCTATGATAATAGTATCAATAAAAATGATAATAGATGCAATTATAAAATTATTTAAAGGAAATGAAATTATATTTTCTTGGTGGCTAATAGTAGTTTGTATTGTTACAATAATGACTAAATTAGTATTATTTTTGTATACAAGATCAATGTATAAAAAATATAATAATATATTGTTACAAGCGAGTATGGAAGATCATAGAAATGATTGTGTTATAACAACATTTACACTAATATCAATATTGCTGTCTTTAAAAGGAATTAATTGGTTTGATAGTGTTGTTGGTATTTGTATATCTGCATGGATTTTTAAAACTGGCATCGAGATTTTTGTAGAAAGTTATAATATATTGATGGATGTTTCAATTGATGAGGAGACAAAAGATATAATATTAGATATTGTTCATGGATATAAAGAAGTGAAAGGAATAAATGGCTTATCATCAGCTCCTGTAGGATATCAGTATGTGGTGTTTTTGACTATTGCTGTTGATGGTGAAATGACAACTTTTGATAGTCATAAACTAGCGGATAATTTGGAAACTAATATTTCAGAATTAGATAAAGTTTATAAAGCTGTTGTACATGTTGAACCTTTTCAAAACTAGACGAGACTTGCTATGAGAAATATGTATAATTTTGACATTTTTGCTAACATAATGTATAATATAAGTATAAAAAATATCCGCTCATAGAAAAGGAGACAAAACAATATGGTTATAAGAAAATTTCATAATGTTTGTTTAACACAACAAACATGCATTATGCATGAAGCTAAAGAAGGATTTGCATGCAATAAGACAGTGTTTTTATTACAAGAAAAAGGAGGAAAAAGATGGTGGACAGCGATACATTATGAGAATGATCGGTTTGGTCTATTAAATGGTATTCTTTGTTTAAAAGACAAGAGTTATGAACCGGTAAATATCTTTTTCGCGGCAAATAATGTTCATGATGCATGTGGCTTCACTGTTAGCAGTGATATGTCATTTACAGATGTTTCAAAGATGGTAGATACACTATATTTACCATCAGCAGTAGTATATAAATAGGAATGCAAGAGCGGAAGAGGGGCTGTAGCCCCTCAATTTTTGTTTGGTAGAAATATAAAAAGAATGCCCTATTTTAGGACATTCTAACTATCAATATAAGTATATTATTTATTATCTTTAAACATTTCCTTAGCAGCACCTAAACTACTTAGAGCACTAGTAGCTTCAAAAGGAATAAAGATTTTATTAGCATCACCTTTAGCAACTTCTTCAAGAGCTTCAAGAGATTTAATTTGAACAAGTTTATCATCTGGTTCAGCATTTTTGATAGCATCATAAACCATAGAGATTTCTTCAGCTTTAGCTTCTGCAACAGATTTTATAGCTTGTGCTTCACCGGCAGCTCTACGAATTCTAGCTTCTCTATCAGCTTCAGCTTCTAGGATAGCAGCTTGTTTTTTACCTTCTGCAATTGTAACAGCAGATTGTTTTTGTGCTTCAGCTTCAAGAATTAAAGCTCTTTTATTTCTTTCTGCATTCATTTGTTTTTCCATTGCATCTCTAATATCAGCTGGTGGAGTGATATCTTTAATTTCAACTCTATCTATTTTACATCCCCATCTATCTGTTGCATCATCAAGGATAACTCTTAATTGAGAGTTTATACCATCTCTAGAACTAAATGTAGCATCTAAGTCCATTTTACCAACAATATCACGAATTGTCGTAATAGCAAGATATTCAATACCTTTTTTCAAACTTTGAATTTCATAAACTGCTTTTGCTGGATCAGTTATTTGATAAAATACAACAGTATCTATTGTAATTGTAACATTATCTTTAGTAATAACTCCTTGAGGTGGAATATCCATAGTTTGTTGTTTTAAACTTACAACGCTTCTAACGTGGTCAAAAAATGGAATAATGATTGTAAGACCAGCATCAGCAACTTTGTGAAATCTACCTAACCTTTCTATAATATATACCTCAGATTGTCTAACGACTTTGATTGATTTAACTGCTATGATTACTATTATGACAAGTAATGCAATTAAAAAGCCCATAATTTCCTCCTTCTAGCAAGTTTTTCTTGCTTTATAAAATATTTTTAATAGTAATAACTACATATTAGATGTTACATTTAAAGGTTTTACAATAACCTTAACACCATCAATACTTTCAATTTCAACTTCAGTTCCTTTTGGAATGTTTATTTGTTCATTAGTTTTTGCAGACCAAATTTCTCCTTCGGATTTTATTTGACCTGTGCCTGTTGACCAATCAATATCCTCAATAACTATTCCTTTTTTTCCTACAATTGAATAGACATTAGTTGGTATAACTTCTTTTTTTGTGATTTTATTAACTAAAGGCTTTGTTGCAAAAATAAGTAAACCAGATGAAATAACAAAGACTGTAGTTTGAATGATTATATTATTTGTTAGAAAACTGATAAGCATTGCAAATAATGCTCCAACACCTAACCAAAATATTAAAAAACCTACAGTAAAAATTTCTATTATGAAAAATACACCTGATGCAATTAACCATATTTGCCACATAAAAATTCCTCCATTCGAATTATGCATTTTGCATATTGTGTTAATAAAAAACACTACGGATATATTATACAATAAAATAAATAAAATTTAAAGAGATTTATTAAAAATTCTTGTAAATTTAGGAAAAAAATGATAAGATAAAAAAAATCTAACCAGATTTTTCCTTGGGAATGGAGGAGAGGAATATGAACATAAAAGAAATTCAAAACATTATACCTCAAGAAAATGTTTATATAAATGAACCAATGAGTAAATATACATCATTTAAAATTGGTGGACCAGCAGAATGTTTTGTAAAAATTAAGACAGTAGAGCAATTAAAATCAATTTTGAAATACACAAATGAAAATGATGTAAAATTAACTATCATAGGAAATGGAAGTAACATACTTGTTTCAGATGACGGAATAAAAGGAATTGTTGTAAAAATAGAAATAGATAATTTAGAAATAAAGATTCAAGATAAAAAAGCTTTAATAACAGTTGGAAGTGGAGTAAAACTTGGATTATTAGCACAAAAGTGTCTAAAACAAGAAATTACTGGATTTGAATTTGCTTCAGGGATACCAGGAACGATAGGTGGAGCAATAAGAATGAATGCAGGTGCACATGGCTCAGAAATGAAAGATATTGTAAAAACAGTAACATATGTAGACAGAAATGGAGAAATTCGTAAAATAGAAAATAATCAAGCTGAATTTGAATATAGAAAGAGCTTGTTTTCACATAATGACTATATAATTGTAGAAACAGAAATCGAATTAGAAAAAGGAAATACAAATGAAATAAAAGAAAAAATGACAGAATATGCAAACTTTAGAAAAGAAAAACAGCCAATAGAATATCCAAGTGCTGGTAGCACATTTAAAAGAGGCACAGACTTTATAACTGCAAGATTAATTGATGAATGTGGACTAAAAGGATATCAAATTGGAGGAGCACAAATTTCAGAAAAACATGCAGGATTTATAATAAATAAAGATAATGCAACTGCAAAAGATGTGATTAAATTAATGGAATACACAAAAGAACAAGTCTATGAAAAATTCGGAAAAACAATAGAAGCAGAAATAGAAATTTTATAAAAGGAGAATTAGAAATGAAAGGTGTATGGCACTGGTTAAAATCAAGTTCAAAAATGAAAAGGTGGATTGTCTTAGTACTAGTAGGAATAGTATTAACATGTTATGGAATTGCAAAAATATTAGTACAAAAAGAAATGGAATTTAGTGATGCAGGAAAAGTAGTAGTAATATTTGTAATAGGATTTACATGTATTGTATTAGGATTAATCTTTTTAAATAAAAGAAATATGGAATTATTTATAGAAGCAACAGATGACAGGATGAAACATAAAAAAAATGTAAATGTACAATCATTAATATTTGATAGAAAGATATATGATAAAGGACCTAAAATAGTTGCAATAGGTGGAGGAGCAGGATTAAATACAGTATTATCTGGAATGAAAAAGTATACTAATAATATAATAGGAATTGTTGCAGTTTCAGAATATGGAAAACAGCCTAATAATTCAAGAAGAGCATTAGGAACTGCACTACCATTTGAAGAAGTTAAAGATAGTATAGCAGCTCTTTCAGAAGGTGGAAATGGAGAATTAGAGCAAATATTAAATCATGAAATGACAAATGAAAGATTAAGAGGACTAAAATTTTCAGATATATATTTTACAGCAATGAAAGAAATCTACAGAAATGATATAACATCAATAGAAAAAAGCAATTCTATATTTAAGATAATAGGAAATGTAATGCCTGTAACATCAGAAGAAATGAAAATTTGTGCAGAATTAGATAATGGGTATGTTGTTGAAGAAAAAGATAAAATACCTGAAATAGTAAATGACAAAATGACAAAAATCAATAGAGTGTATTTAAAACCATCAAATTGTAGACCTGCACCAGGAGTATTAGAAGCAATAAAAGAAGCTGATAGTATAATAATAGGACCAGGGAGCCTATATACAAATGTAATTCCAAATTTATTAGTAAATGGAGTTGCAAAAGCAATAAGAGAAAGTAAAGCAATAAAAATATATGTAAATAACATCATGACAGAACCTGGTCAAACAGACGATTATTCTGTAGAAGACCACATAAAAGCAATAATAGAGCATTGTGGAGAAGGTTTAATAGATTATTGTATTTATGATACAGGTGAAGTAATTCCTGAATACATAAAGATGTATAATAGAGAAGGTGCAGACTTAGTAGAGCAAAAAATAAATGATCCTGTTTTAAAAAGAATAAAATTTATAAAGAAGAACATATCAACAATAGTTGATGGAAGAATAAGGCACGATTCAAGTATGATTGCAGAATCTGCTATAACATTAATTTGTAATGACATGAAATATCAAGATAGAGAAAGTGATCCAGAATATTTGATGCTAAATGCAAAGTTACAATCAGATAAAAGAATAAATAAAATGAAAAAAGAGAAAAAGAAACTTGATAAAAAAGCTAAGAAAAAGGGAATTGATCCAAATAAGAAAAATAGATACAAGAAGCAAAGTAAGTTTAGTACTAAATACAGTGATAGAATTAAGTCAATTAAGGAATCTGGAGAAGAATTTCCAAGAGAAAGGATGAAAAAATAATATGAGATTTGCAAAAGATGATTTAAATTTAGAAACAGCTTTAGACAAAGAATGGATAATAACAAATGGAATAGGAGGATTTGCTTCATCAACAATAATCGGAGCGAATACAAGGAAATATCATGGATTACTTGTTGTACCAATAATTCCACCTGCAAGAAGAAGGCTAATTCTATCAAAATTAGATGAAAGCATAGAAACAGATGGAAAAAAATATGATTTGTTCACAAATGTTGGAAAAAACTATATATCACAAGGATATAAATATCAAGAAAGCTTTACAAAAGAGCTTTTACCAACATTTGAATACAAAGTTGAAGATATAGAAATCACAAAAACTATATGTATGGAGCATTTTAAAAATACAGTAGGTGTATATTATAAAATAAAAAATGGAGGACATCATTCTAAATTAATATTAGCACCAATAATGAACTTTAGAAATGCACATGGAATAAATAAAGATCATTTATTTGATGTAAAGCAAAAAAATAATGGACGCAAATTAGAAGTTCAAATAGATGAGGGAAATCCTATTTACATGACTATTTCAGATGGAAATTATATAGAACATCATAATGACACATTTTATAATATGTTTTATATAGAAGAAGAAAGAAGAGGATTTGAGCCAGAAGAAAATCATGCAGTACCTGGAAGATATGAAATAGAGATCGAACCAAATGAAGAAAAAGAAATTTCATTTGTATGTTCAGTGGAGGAAAATATTGAAGAATTAGATGCTAGAGCATTAATAATGAAAGAAACAATCAGATTATGCAAAACATTTAATGATTCAGGTTTAATAGACACTACAAAAGAATATAAAACAAAAGAAGAAAAACAAAGATATGAACTAATAAAAAGCTTTTTAATAGCATGTGACAATTTTATTATAAAAAGACCATTATTTAATACATATTCAGCAATAGCAGGATATCCATGGTTTTTAGACTGGATGAGAGACACTTTGATTTCATTTGAAGGACTATTTTTAGTAACTAAAAAATTTGACAAAGCAAAAAAAGTTTTACAACATTGCATTAGAGATATCAAATATGGTTTAATTCCAAATACATATAGTGAAGATGATTATAGACCCTTATACAATAGTGTAGATGCATCATTATTATTTTTCGAACAAGTAAAGAAATACTTAGAATATACAAATGATTATGAATTTGTAATGGAAGATATTTATCCTAAAATGGAAAACATAATCGAAAATTATTCAAAAGGTGTAGACCTAGACAATAATAACATATATATGGATACAGATGGACTAATTGTGTCAGGAACTGAAAATACTCAAAATACTTGGATGGACGCAAAATATGCTGGAATAGCAGTAACACCGCGTAATGGAAAGCCAGTAGAAATAAATGCAATGTGGTATAATGCATTAAAAATTATGAGTGAATTAGCTACAAAAAATGGTGATAAAGATAAAGTAAAAAAATATGACAAAATGGCAACAAAATGTAAAAGTTCATTTGAAAGCAAATTTTATAATAAACGTAGAAAATGCTTATATGATGTACTTGGAGATAGCAAAATAAGACCAAATCAATTATTTGCATTAAGCTTAACATACCCAGTTTTAGATCCAAAATCAGAAGAAGCAAGAAACATGTTTGAAACAGTAACAAAGAAGTTGTTAAACAATTATGGGCTAAAAAGTCTTGCAAAAGGTGAAGAAAACTATGTAGAAATATATGAGGGTGATGGAGCAAGAAGAGACTTTAGCTATCATCAAGGAATTACTTGGACTTGGCTATTAGGACCATATTATAATGCATTAAAAAAATTAGCTTTATATAGTAAAACAAAAGCTGACAAGACAAAATATGAAAATCAATTAAAGGAATTTATACAACATACAACAAAAACATTCTATAAAGAAATTAATGAAAGAGGTTGTATTGGTAGTATTGCAGAAATATACGATTCTAAAAGACCTTATGCACCTAAGGGAGCTTTTGCTCAGGCATGGAGTGTAGCTGAAGTATTTAGAATAATTTTAGAAGCTTAATTTTATTAAATTTACCAGTGGGGACACCCATTAATGGTAAAAAAAATTACCACAGGGGACACCCATTAAATCTAATTAGTTGTAAAGGGTGTCCCTTCTGGTAAAAATTTTTACCAAACATGGGTGTCCCCACTGGTAAAAGCAAAGGAGTAATAATGCTAAAGGTTGAAGAACTAGAAAAACAATTAAATCAAGGAAATTGCCAAGGAATATACTTATTATATGGAGAAGATACATTTTTACTAGAACAACAATTACATAAAATAAAAAATAATTTTGGCGAGATTGTAAAGGGGATAAATTATATATCAATAGATGAAAACAACATACAGGAATTGATTGCAGATATTGAAACTCCAGCATTTGGATATGCTAATAAACTTATAATTGCAAGAAATACAGGAATATTTAAAAGAGAAGCAAAAGGTAGAACTGGTGGAGTAAGTAAAGAATTAAAAGATAAGATAAATGATTATCTAAAAGAAAATGTTGATATGATAAATGATGCAGTGGTACTTGTATTTGTTGAAAATGAAGCGGAGAAAAATTCAATATATAATACAATTGAGAAAATAGGAATAGTTTGCAATTTTGAAGAACAAAAGCCATTTCAAATTATTAAAAGATTAAAATCGATTTGTAATAGCTATAGAGTAAATGTTGATGAAAGTACTCTTCAATATTTAATTGAAAGTTGTGGTACTAATATGCAAGATTTAATAAATGAAATTAGAAAACTTATTGAATTTGCAGGTGAAAATGGTACGATTAAAAAACAAGATATAGATAAATTATGTATAAAGAAAATTGAAAGTGTTATATTTGATTTGACAGATAATCTTGGTCAAAAAAAGGTTAAAGAGGCAATGGAGGTTTTATATAATTTAATTGCATCAAAAGAGCCTATTCAGAAGATTTTGATTACACTTTACAATCATTTTAAAAAATTATATTTTGTTAAATTAGCAATTGCCTATAATAAAGACATTGCTCAAAGTTTGCAACTAAAGCCTAATCAGATGTTTTTAGTAAATAAATATAAGGCACAAGCTAAAGGTTTTAAAACTTCTGAACTTAGAAAAATAGTTCAGGAACTTGAAAATTTGGATTATAAATATAAAATTGGATTAATAGATTTGAACGTTGGACTAGAAGCAATACTTTGTGCATATTGTTCATAATATTAATTTAAGGGAAAGTGAGAATAATTGAAAAAGAAAAAGAAGAAAAAAGAAGAAGAAGAAAATTATGTTCCAAAAGCCTTTAAAAAAGATAAAGAGAAGAATAAAGATAAAGTAGAAAAAAATAATAAACATAAGAAGAAAGAGAAAAAAGGAACAAAAAAGAAGTGGAGAAAAGGAATATTAGTTATCTGTGTGATTTTGATTATTGGTTTAGGGGTGTATCTAGGAATTTCGGCACAAACATGGAGAAAGATTGCAAAAGAAATGATTATAAATGAAAATTCAATTGTATTGGATTCTGAAGGAAACGAAATTGCGAAATTAGGATGTGGAAGGAAAAATCAAAAAGTTACTATATCAAATGTGCCAGATAATTTAAAAAATGCATATGTTGCAATAGAAGATCAACGTTTTTATTCACATAGTGGTGTAGACATAAAAAGGACAGGTGGAGCAATATTAAGTTATATTAGGCATTTTGGAAAATCTTCTTTTGGTGGAAGTACGATAACACAACAATTGGTAAAAAACTTAACAGGCAATTCATCAGATAAAATTACAAGAAAAGTAGGAGAATGGTGGAAAGCATGGTTATTAGAAACAGAACTATCAAAAGATGAAATATTAGAGGCATATTTTAATATTATATATGTAGGTCCTAATATGTATGGTGTTGAAACAGCTAGTCAATATTATTTTAGTAAAACAAGCTCAGAACTTACATTGGAGGAATGTGCGTTTTTAGCTGGAATAAATAATGCACCAAAGGCATACAATCCATTTGGAGAAAATGTTAACACAGAGAAAATTACTAAAAGAACTAAAACTGTTTTAGATAAAATGCTAGAATTGAATTATATTAATGAAGATAGTTATAATACAGCGATAAGTAATGTAGATAAGGGGTTGAATTTCAAGAAAGGTACAATTAATGCAGAAAGTGCAGTATATTCTTATCATACTGATGCGTTAATATCAGAAGTTACAGGAGATATTTCTAAAAAATACAATATTTCAGAAACATTTGCAACAAATTATCTTTATATGGCAGGTTTGACAATATATAGCACACAAGATTCAAGAATACAAGATAAAACAGAAAAAGAGTTTGAAAAAACAAAATATAGTTTACAATCTAAAAAAGATGGAAAGTCATCACAAGCAGCTATGGTAATTATTGACCATAAAACAGGATATGTAGTTGGCTGTGTTGGAGGATTGGGAGAAAAAACAGAAGTAAGGCCTCTTAATAGAGCAACACAGAGTATTAGACAAACAGGTTCCTCTATAAAACCACTATCTGTATTGATACCAGCTATTGACCAGAAAATCATTACAGGTGCATCAATATATGATGATACTGAAAGAGATTTTGAGAAGGGATATCATCCAACAGATTATAATAAATCATTAGGAAAAATAACAGTTAGAAGAGCTGTTGAATCTTCTCAAAATATACCATTTGTAGAAATAATGGAAAAATTAAGACCACATAATTCAATAAAATATCTAGAAAAAATGGGAATTACAACATTAACAGAAGAGGATGAAAACTTAGTTTTGGCACTTGGCGGACTTCAAAAAGGAATAAGTCCATTAGAAATGGCTGGTGCGTATGCAATGATTGCAAATGATGGAGTATATATAGAACCTACTTTTTATACTAATATTAATAATAATGCAGGTGAAACAATTATAAAAACATCTCAAGATAAGAAAAGAGTAGTTAATACAGATGTTGCATACATTGTGAAAGAATTGTTAACCCAACCTGTAATAGGTAGTAAGGGAACAGCAACATATTGTAAGATTGCAGGAATGGATGTTTCTGCAAAAACAGGTACAACAGACGAAAATTATGATAGATGGCTTTGTGGTTTTACTCCATATTATACAGCTGCTACTTGGTACGGATTTGATGAAAATGAAACAATAGAATCTAATATGAAAAATCCGGCAGGGCTTTTGTGGTCAAGTGTTATGACTACAATACATAGTGGATTAAAAGGTGCAACTTATGAGAAGCCAAGTTCAGTATATAGTTATACTATTTGTGAAGATACAGGTAAAAGAGCAACTAAGTCATGTAAAAATAAATATACAGAGTATTTTCTAGATTCAACTGTACCTGAAGAATGTAATGGCATACATTAATGGCAAAAAATTAACATGGAGTTACAAGATAAGTGTATAATTAATTTTTAAAACAATTGAAGAGAAAGGGAAATAACATGGATTTACAGGATTTTAATAATTTATTAAAATTAACAGATAAAAAAATAAATGTTTTTACTGATTTTAATATAATCGAAAATATAAATTTTAGTATTAATAAATTAATATTGTTGATTAAAGCAAATTTATCCAGTCAAGAAATTCTTAATTTATTCAAGTATACATATTATCAACAATTACCTGATGCATTAAAAAATGATCTTATAACTTTTATGGAATTTCCTATGAATAGTGCAGCATTTGCCATATTAGACTTAAATAATGACCTACAGAAAATGTTTCTAACAAACAAAACGTTTATCCTTAAAAACTTTAGTGAAAATATGATACCTGTTTTATGCAGTAACATGGATGAAACAACAAAAGATGAAATATTACAAATTTATGCTGAAGAACGTGAAGTAAAAATCGGTATGTATAAAGAATATAATGATGAAAAAAAGATTGAAATTCTAATGACAGAACATGATTTATCATTTGAAGAAAAATTAGATATATTATTTTCGCTAGAAGATGAAAATATTGGAACATTTTTATACAGAAATCCAAATTTTTGCGATGAAAATGGAATAACTAAAATGGATTTTATGAATAAATTACTTAAATGTGAAAGAACACTAGTATCTAATCGTTTTAATGAAAACAGAAGTATAGACATAACTGATTTTCCATTAGAGTATAGAGAATGTATTAATTCTGACTTTCAAAGTAATAAAGAATTTATTGTAGTAGATTTGAATTCTGACCTAGAAAGATATAGAGGATTGGATAAATACATAAGAGTAATTCCACAAGAATTTAGTGAAGATAAAATAAAAAAATTAATGAAATTATGTGAAATTTGTCCTAATTTACAAGTGGGTAATAGATTAGGAAATGACAATATGTATGGTGCGGTGCTTAATTCTTCAGGGCAAGAATATAAGAATGCTGAGGAATGGATATCATATGTGCTTGGGAAGCTAAAACCAGAATATACAACGGCACAAAAAATAGCAGTTATAGACAATGAGATAGGAAAGAAAATTAGTTATAGTGCAGATTTTGGTACTAAAAATTTTGATGAAGATAAAGCAAGATGTTTATGGAAGATTATTAGTTCAGGTTATGGAGTTTGTAATGGAATTGCTAATGTTGAACAATATATTTTTAATAGAATTGGTGTTGAATCTGAATTTATTAATAGTGGAAATCATTCATTTTTAAAAGTTAAAAATGTTGATATATTGCTATCAAATGGTCAACTAGCAGTAATAAACGGAATATTAGATCCTACATGGAATTTAGCAGCACATAAATTTGGTGGACAACCTCAAAATTTTCTTATAAGTTATAATGAGGCAAGAAAACATGACATTGATAAAAAAGGAGAAGATTTTCAATGTCATTTAAATGATGAAAAGCTACAAGAAATGAATTATACTTTAGAGGATATTGATTTGCAAAAATTATTTAGTAGTGTAGGAATTGCTAATAGAGATGGAATCTTTCCTTTAAAATCATTTATGGATAAATTAAAAGATATTGATGAGCAATATTTACGGAAAAAGTACAGAAATAATATCTAGAAAGTTAAAAATGGTTTCAGACAAATATCCTAATTTAAAGTTATGTCAAATGGAAATATTAAAATTATTAGAAACTATTTTGACTAATACTCCTTGTATAGAACATAATAAATGTATAGTTAATAGAGTTTATAGAAAAAATGATATTTCAAAAAAACCAATTATATATAGTTATTTTAATTTAAATGAAAATGGAGAAGTTTTCTATTATATTGACGAAAATACTAGTGAATTTGTAAAAATGTCAAAAGAAGATTTTGAAAAAAATTTCATATGCTATGAAGAAGATTTAATTAAGACAGTTGGACAAAATCCATGGAATATCAAAGAAATAGTAAATATAGAAAGAAAACCAGAAACAAGTTCAGGAAGTATTTCAATAGATAGGAGTTATGAAAAATGAATGTGTTAATAAAATTATTTAAAAAGATATTTTTCAATAAAAAATATGATATAAAACAAATCGAAGCACCTAAATTAGAAAATAATATATCAAATAATTTTAAAGAAAGTATTAAAGTTAAGCTTGTTGATGTTGATAAATTTAATAATACTGAAATATTAAAATGTGTAGGCAACGGTTCAGGAATATCTGAAACTATAAAATTTTAAAAATGTATTAAACATTATAATTATAATAAATCTTCTAAAGTAATACATGGAATAGATGGAAAATATGAACAGAAGAGAATAAGATATACTAAGAATTCGACATCATTAAATAAATTTAAAAAAGTTCAAAATAGAAGTCTAGAGAGAATTAGAAAAAATGTTTCTAGGAACGTAGAAAAAGAGACAATTGAGATATTCAAATTACTACATAATTTGGACTCTTTAATTCTCTCTTAATCACTTGTGGAAATGGATAACGGCGTTAGAAAATTTTTTATATGTGTTAGTGTCAAGAAGTTTCGGAAAATAATCCGATAATATAATAAATTTTTTGAAACATAAAGATATAAAAAAGTATCTTTATGTTTCATTTTCTATGATATCATTAAGTGAAATATCATGAGAGATACTATTTAATATAGTATAAGTACCAGTTTTTAAACCATTATTTAAAACAGGAATATTATGAAGTTTATCTTGAGTAAATATTTCATAATCATATGTATTTTCATTAAGTGTTACCGTTTGTTTT
>CAKPGU010000028.1 GCA_934155265.1 uncultured Clostridia bacterium | reverse complement strand
TCAGCAACAGTATATGGAGAACCAGAAAAAATTCCTCTAACAGAAGAATGTAAAATAGGAGGAACAACAAATCCATACGGAACAACCAAATTATTCATAGAGCAAATATTACAAGACTTATATAAATCAGACAATACATGGGATATTGCAATACTAAGATACTTCAACCCAGTAGGAGCACATGAAAGTGGACTAATAGGAGAAGAACCACAGGGTATACCAAATAATCTAATGCCATATGTAGTAAGAGTGGCATCTGGGCAACTAGAGCAATTATCAGTATTTGGTAATGACTATGATACACCAGACGGAACAGGAGTTAGAGACTATATCCACGTAGTTGATTTAGCAAAAGGACACTTAAAAGCATTAGAAAAATTAGAAAAAGAAGAAAAAGGAATATATATATATAATCTAGGAACAGGGACAGGATATAGTGTTCTAAATATGGTAAAAGCATTTGAAAAGGCAACAGGTAAAACAGTAAATTATAAAATTGCACCAAGAAGAGCAGGGGATATAGCAACATGTTATTCAAATCCAGAAAAAGCAAAAATTGAACTTGGATGGCAAGCTGAAAAAACATTAGAAGACATGTGCAAGGATTCTTGGAAATATATACAAAATCAAACAGAAAAAAATAGCTAAATTTAACAAAAGCAGAAAACAAGAGGTGTAATAAATGAAGAAAAGAATAGCATGTATAGTCATTGTAGTATGCCTTTTAATAGCATTTGGAGCAACAGTCACTGTTGATTGGTTATATGAAACATTTGGACATTTATCAATGGATGAAATAATTTTCCATTTAAAAGTACCAATGGAAGGGACAAATCCAGATATAATATTCACATTTATGAAACAATGTTTATGGAAAGTAATAATACCAACAGTAATAATTGCATTTGCACTAATCTATCCAATGGTAAAAGACATAAAAATAATACATGAAATACATACATCAGAAAGAAGAAGAACGGTAGTTGTAAGTCTAACTATTTCTATATTAATATTAATTGTTAGTATAAATAAAATAATTGAAACAACAGACATAAAAGAATATATAGAAAATCAAACACATGACTCAAATTTTATTGCAAAAGAATATGTAAAACCAGAAAAGACCAATATAGAGCTTCCAGAAGAAAAAAGAAATTTAATATATATTTTTTTGGAATCAATGGAAACAACATACTATTCAATACAAGATGGTGGATTATCACAATATGATTTAATGCCAGAGATATCAAAACTTGCAAAAGAAAATACTAATTTTTCAGATACAGATAAATTAGGAGGAGCATATACATTATATGGAACAACATGGACCGTTGGAGGAATGACTGCACAAACTGCAGGTGTTCCTTTAAAACTTAGTATAGAAGATAATGCAATGGGAGAGTATAGTACATTTTTAGGAGGAGCATATAGTATAGGACAAGTATTACAAAAAGACGGATATCACAATTATTTATTACTAGGTTCTGACGCAACATTTGGAGGAAGAAGAAATCTATTTGAACAACATGGAAATTATGAAATATGGGATTTTGAATCAGCAAGAGCAGAAAATAAGGCAGATGAACAAATTTGGTGGGGATTTACAGATGACCAATTATTTGAATATGCTAAAGAAAAAGTATCTTATTTAGCAGAACAAGATGAACCATTTAATTTTACAATGTTAACAGCTGATACTCATTTCCCAGACGGATATAGATGTAAAGATTGCCCCAACAAATGGGATGAACAATATAAAGACGTAATATCATGTTCAAGTAAAAAAGTTGGAGATTTTATAAAATGGTTACAAAAACAAGATTATTATGACAATACAACAATTGTAATTGCTGGAGATCATTTAACAATGCAATCAAACTTTTTTGAATTAGAAGAAGGGCAAGATTATCAAAAAAAGGTTGTAAATCTTATAATAAATCCAGCAATTGAAGCAGAAAATACAAATAGAATATATTCAACAATGGATTTATATCCTACAACATTAGCAGCACTTGGAGCGAATATAGAAGGAAATAAATTGGGACTTGGAACTAATCTATTTTCAAATGAAGAAACACTTATAGAAAAATATGGATTAGAATATGTTAATGATGAACTAATGAAAATTTCTAGATTTTATAATAATAACATATTAGTAAAATAAAATTAATTTGAAGATAGAGTTAGAAAGGAGCAAAGAATGGAGAAAATTTCGGTAGTAGTTTCTTGTTATAATGAAGAAAAAGCATTACCATTGTTTTATGAAGAAATGGAAAGAGTAAGAAAACATGACTTTGATGGAGTTGCAGACTTTGAATATATATTTGTAAATGATGGTTCAAAAGATAAAACATTAGATATAATGAGAATGTTAAGAGCAAAAGATAGCAAAGTAAGATATGTATCATTTTCTAGAAATTTTGGAAAAGAAGCGGCAATGCTTGCAGGACTAGAAGCATCAACAGGAGATTATGTTACATTAATGGATGCTGATTTACAAGATCCACCAGCATTATTAAAGCAAATGTATGATGCAATAGTAAATGAAGGATATGATTCTGTTGGAACAAGAAGAGTAACAAGAAAAGGTGAACCGCCAATTAGAAGTTTTTTTGCAAGAATGTTTTATAAAATAATAAATAAAATGTCAGATATAGAAATGGTTGATGGAGCAAGAGACTACAGATTAATGAAAAGACAAGTGGTAAATGCAATAATTTCTTTAAAAGAGTATAATAGATATTCAAAGGGATTGTTTAGTTTTGTTGGATTTAATACAAAGTGGATCGAATACGAAAATGTAGAAAGAGTTGCAGGAGAAACAAAATGGTCATTTTGGAAATTGTTTAAATATGCTTTAGAAGGAATAACAGCATTTTCAACAACTCCATTAATATTGTCATCTATATTAGGAATAATATTTTGTGTAATTGCATTTTTTGCAATAGTATTTATAATAGTAAAAACATTAGTATATGGAGATCCAACAGCAGGTTGGCCATCACTTGCATGTATTATAGTTTTTGTTAGTGGTGTACAATTATTTTGTATGGGAGTTATTGGACAATATTTGTCTAAAACATATTTAGAGGTAAAAAATAGACCTATATATATTATAAAAGAAACAGAAAAAAATTACCAAGAAAGGGAATAAAAATGGAAATAAGGAGAAAAGATATAATGAAAATATTAATGATTGTTTTTTACTTGATATTCACAGTATCAGGACTAATATTAATGAAAAAAGGTGGAAATGCAGGAAAAATTTCAATTTCTGCAGGTGAATTTGATTTTAATATAAGCCTAATAAGTGCATTAGGTTTTGTATGTTACATAATTAGTTTTTTACTATATACAAGAATAGTTATGATGTTTGAAAACTTAAGTTTTATTTCACCAATATGTAATGGAGTTGCACAAATAATGATATTGATTGCATCATGGTTAATTTTGAAAGAACAATTAACAGGATTAAACATTGGGGGTGCAGCACTAATTATTGCAGGAGTTATTATAATGAATTTAAACAAATAACATATTAAGACAAAATAAAGAAAAAATACGGAAGTTGAAAAATATAGTAAGTGAAAAGCAAAACAGAAAGGAATGCATAAATATGTTTAAATTTGGGTTAGGACAAGACATAGGAATAGACTTAGGAACAGCAACAGTAATAGCATATGTAAAAGGAAAAGGGGTTGTATTAAGAGAACCATCAGTAGTTGCTGTAGACAGTAACACAAAAGAAGTATTGGCAGTAGGACAAGAAGCAAGAAGAATGCTTGGAAGAACACCAGGAAATATAGTAGCGACAAGACCACTAAGAGAAGGAGTAATATCAGACTACACAGTAACAGAAAAAATGTTAAAATATTTTATAAATAAAATAAATGGAAAAACATTATTTTCGCCAAGAACAATGATATGTATCCCATCAAGAGTAACAGAAGTAGAGAAAAAAGCAGTATTAGATGCTGCAACACAAGCTGGAGCAAGAAAGGTATTTTTAATTGAAGAACCTATAGCAGCAGCAATAGGAGCAGGAATTGATATAGCAAAACCATGTGGAAATATGGTAGTAGACATTGGAGGAGGAACAACAGACATAGCTGTAATATCACTTGGAGGTTCAGTTGAAAGTACATCATTAAAAGTTGCTGGAGACAAGTTTGATGAATATATAGTAAAATATGTCAAGAAAAAACACAATATAATGATAGGTGAAAGAACAGCAGAAGATCTAAAAATAAACATAGGATGTGTATATCCAAAAATACAAGACACAGATATGGAAATAAGAGGAAGAGATTTAGCAACAGGACTTCCAAAAAATATAACAGTATATTCAAGTGAAATGTTAGAAGCACTTATAGAACCTGCAATGATGATAGTAGATGCAGTGCATTCAGTATTAGAAAAAACACCACCAGAACTTTCAGCAGATATAAGTGATAGAGGAATATATATGACAGGTGGTGGTTGTCTAGTAGAAGGGTTAGACAAACTATTACAAGAAAAAACAGGAATAAATGTTATGATTGCAAATGATGCAGTTTCATGTGTTGCTCTTGGAACTGGAAAAGCTTTAGATAATTTAGATTCTTTAGATAGATAGGGCTTAAAAAATTTCTATCAAGTATTGCAAATTTGAAAAATATATATTAAAATAAAACTGAGGTGTTTAAAATGAAGAAAAAAATAGCATTAACAATATTTTTGTTAATAACAATGATAGCAACAACTGTTTTTGCAAGTGCAAAATCAACTGATGTATCAATGGAAGTAGTAGAAGATAATGTATGTACAATAAAATTAAACGAAGACTCAGAATTTGAAAAAAAGATGATAGAATATGACCTAACAAAGCATCAAGTAACATTACAATTAAAGGTAGCCAATAACTCAAAAAAGGTAATACCATCAGGAGAAATGATGTTAGTAATAGATAGTTCAAGCAGTATGGATGAAATAGTAAGTGGAACAACAACAAGAAAAGACTTAGTATTAAATTCTGCAAATAAATTAGTAGAAGAATTGTTAAAGGCAAATCCAACATCTCTAAAAATAGGAGTAACAACATTTTCAACTGGAAGTGAAAAAGATAGTAATGGATATTTAATTACAGGAACAGAAGCAGATGCACAAAAAGTATGTGATTTTACAAATGATGTAAGCACATTAACAAGTAAAATATCTGCAATCCAAGGAACTGGTCAATATACAGACTTAGATGCTGGTTTAAAATTAGCAAAAAGTCAATTTACAAATGATAACACAAATAAATATATGATAATTTTAACAGATGGATTACCAAATTTAGCAGTAGGAAATAATGATTTAGTTACTTATGATGGATTAACGAAAATCATAGCACAAACAAAATCAACACTAACATCATTAGAAAATGTTGATGTATATACAATGTTAACAGGTATAGACAATGAAGAAGCAACATTTAGAGCAGAAGGAACAAATAAATATACTTATGGTCAAGTAATACAAGAAGTATTTGGAACAGAAGAAAATCCTACAAAAGGAAAATTCTATAAAATTCAAGATAATGAAATAGAACAAACAATAACAAATAAAATTCGTAATGAATTATTACCAGTAGAAAATGCATTAGAAGATATTACAGTTATAGATTATTTCCCACAATACATAGTAGACAATTTTGAAATGACATATGTTGATGGAATTGATGTTAGTAATGTATCACCACAAATAGATACAGAAACAAATAGTATAACATGGAATCTTGCAAAATTAGAAGCAGGACAAACAGCTATAATACAATACAAACTAACATTAAAAGATGAATTTGACGAAAATATTATTGATAAAGTACTTGACACAAATCAAAAAGTGGATGTTGGATATAAAGACTTTGATGGACAAACAAAGAGTAAAACCTCAGATGTAACTCCAAAAATAAAGCTTGTAAAAGAAGATATTGCACCAGACCCAATTCCAAAAGCAGGACTAACAGTAGTACCATTTGCTATGATAATAGGAATTGGAGTAGTAGGATTTTTAGGATACAAAGCTAGAAAAGTTAAATAAAAAATTGTAATGATTAAAGATATAAAATGTAGATAAAAAAGATAAAGAAGCCTCCTAAAAAGGGGCTTCTTTGTTATATGTCCGAAGGACTAGCAACATCCTCCTCTGTTACCACCGCAACAGAAACAAATTAAAAGTATTAAGATTATGATCCAGCAGCAATCATCACCGAATCCACATCCACAACCTCTATTCTCTGGCATATAAAACCCCCCTTTCGAAAAAACAATCTTAACTAAAGTAAATCTTTAGGATTTTCTTTTGATAATATATAATATGGTATTTTTTAAAATGTGTTACAAGAAGTTACCAGTAGGGACACCCATGTTTGGTCAAAATCTTTACCAGTAGGGACACCCCTGTTTGGATGAAATCGTTACCAGAGGGGACATGTTACCAGTAGGGACACTCATTAATGGTAAAAACTTAGTATTTAAAATAATCAGTTAATAAATATAGTTATATACTTATTAATTGCATTTTCTTTTAATATACTTTTTACCATTAATGAGTGTCCCTACTGGTAACATGTCCCCTCTGGTAACGATTTCATCCAAACAGGGGTGTCCCTACTGGTAAAGATTTTGACCAAATAGGGGTGTCCCCACTGGTAACAACTAAAAATTTATAAAAATACTTGATTAAGAAAATGATAAATGATAAAATACAAGTGTAACAAAAGAACAGTATTTGATGAATACTGAGGAGGATTGAAGAAAAAAGATGGGAAATATAGTTTTATTAGACGATTTAACAATTAATAAAATAGCAGCAGGAGAAGTAATTGAAAGACCAGCATCAGTAATAAAGGAAATGGTAGAAAACTCAATAGATGCAGGAGCTAATAATATAACAGTAGAAATAAAAAATGGAGGAATATCATATATAAGGGTAACAGATAATGGAAAAGGAATACCAGAAGATGATTTAGAAATTGCGTTTGAAAGACATGCTACAAGTAAGATTAGGTCAGCAGATGACTTAAATACTGTAACTTCAATGGGATTCAGAGGAGAGGCATTAGCAAGTATTGCAGCAATAGCAAGAGTTGAAATGGTATCAAAAACAGCTGAACAACAAAATGGATTTAAAGTTGTAGTTGAAGGTGGAAATATTTTAGAAAAATCAGAAGTAGGTTGTCCAGTTGGAACATCAATAACAGTTACAAACTTATTTTATAATACACCAGTAAGATACAAATTTTTAAAAAAAGATTTTACAGAAGCAGGATATATTGAAGATGCAATTACAAGAATAGCATTAGTTCATCCAGAAATCTCAATAAGATTAATAAATACAGGAAAAACAATAATTCAAACAAATGGAAATGGAGATTTAAAAACAGTCATATATAGTATATATGGAAAAGATGTTGCTGGAGCATTAATAGAAACAGATTATACATATGAAGATATGCATATATATGGAGTTATTGGAAAGCCAGAAATAGCACGTTCAAATAGAGCTAATCAATTATTTTTTGTAAATAAAAGATATATAAAAGACAAAGCTTTATCTTCAGCTGCAGAAAAGGCATACAAGGGAATGATTCCAATAGGTAAGTTTAGTTTCTTAGTTTTAAATATAGACATGAATCCAAGTAAAGTTGATGTAAATGTTCATCCTGCAAAATTGGAAGTAAGATTTGAGGAAGAAAATACAGTATTTAAAGCAATTTATCATGCAATAAAAGATGCATTGTTAAAAGCAGAATTAGTTGCAAATCCAAATCATTCAGAAAGTGAAAAAAGATCAGAAAGTGGTTTGTTTGGTGGAAAAGCAGAAACTATAGTTGAACAAATATATAGAGCGAGACAAATGAAAGAATCTGCTCAAAGTACAAATCAATATAAACCAATACAACAAAGCAATCAAGAACAACCACAGAAAATAGATAAATTTAACCAGGAATTAGATAATAAAACTGGAATGACAGAGTTAGAAAAAAGTCAAGAAGTGTTAAGAAAATTGCAAGAAATGAAGCAAAAATTAATACAAGAAACACCAGGATTAAATATAGAAACAGAAAAAAAGGACACAACGAACATAGAGAATATAGCAAATCAAAATGAGATTACAACCAAAAAAGAAGAAGTAACTCCAAATGAGGAAGAAAACAAAATTGAAGTATTAGATCTAGATGAATATATAGGAAAAAAAGAAGAAAATAACGAATCAGAAGTAAAATATAATGTAGATGAAGAAAATCCAAAACAAGATATTGCAGAACAAGATACAGCATATGAGCTTGAAACAGAAAAAACAGAAAAAACAATAGAAGATGTAAATGATGAAGTTATTCCAAATGAAACTGAGCAAAATAAAAATGCAGAATATTCAAAAGAATTTGAAGAAATGTATATGAAATTATTTGGAACAAAGCCAGTAAGAGGAAGTGAATATGAAGAACAAAAAGAGGAAGACAAAAAACAAGATGCAGATGATATAGCAACATTAGGAAATACATCAGTATTTGACAATATAGAAGAATATCAAAAACCAAACTACAAATTTATAGGAATTGTATTCAAAACATATATAATAATAGAAATTGATAATGAAATGTACATAATAGATCAACATGCAGCACATGAAAGAATTTTATATGAAAAAGTAAAAGCAAACTATTATAATGATGAAAATAAAGATTCACAATTAATGCTATTGCCAGATATAATAACACTTTCGCATAAAGAAATGGAAATAGCAAAAGACAACATGCAAATGTTTAGAAAAGCTGGTTTCATGGTAGAAGAATTTGGAGAAAATACAATCAAATTGACAGGCGTGCCAGAAATGTGTTTGGACTTAGAAACAAAAGAAATGTTCTTAGAAACTTTAGATGAAATAAATTCAGTATCAAGAACTGCAAAGCAAGAAGTAGAAGAAAGATTTATAGCAACAGTAGCATGTAAAGCAGCAGTAAAAGCTAATATGGCATTAACAAAAGAAGAAGTTGATAGTCTAATGCAAGAATTATTAGCTTTACCAAATCCATTTACATGTCCACACGGAAGACCAACTGCAATAAAAATGTCGAAATATGATATTGAAAGAAAATTTGCAAGAAAATAAAAAAAGGAAAAAATTGGACCGGGTACATTTTTCCTTTTCGAAAAAAATGTACCCGGTCCAAAATTTCTAACTTAAAAAGGAGCAAACATGAACAAACCAAAAGTAGTAGTAATCTGTGGACCAACAGCATCAGGAAAAACAGCATTATCAATAGAATTAGCAAAAAGAATAAATGGAGAAATAATTTCGAGTGATTCTATGCAAATATACAAAGATATGGATATAGGAACTGCAAAGCCGACAAAAGAGGAAATGCAGGGAATAAAACATTATTTGGTAGATTTTGTTGAACCTAATAAAAGGTATAGTGTAGCAGATTTCAAAAAAGATGCAGAAAAAGCAATAGAAGAAATATTGGAGAATGGTAAAGTTCCAATTATAGTTGGAGGAACTGGTTTGTATGTTGATAGTTTAATATATGGAATTGAATATCAAGATATAAAATTTGATGAACAATATAGAAAAGAACTAGAAAATAGAGTAGAACGAGAAGGACTTGAAAGCTTGTATAATGAAGCTAAAAAGATTGATCTACAGGCAATGGAAAAAATAAGTTCAAATGATCAAAAAAGAATTTTGAGAGTGTTAGAAATTTATAAAGCAACAGGAAAAAATAAGACAGAACAAGAGGCAGAATCAAGAAAAAATGGAGTTAAATATGATTATAAAGTTTTTGCAATTAATATGGATAGAGAAAAACTTTATGAAAGAATTAATAAAAGAGTAGATATTATGATTGAACAAGGACTAATACAAGAAGTTCAAAATTTACTAAAAAAATATGATGAATTTCCAACTGCAATGCAGGGATTAGGGTATAAAGAAGTTGTGGAATATCTACAAGGAAATATTTCAAAAGAAGAAATGATTGAAAAAATAAAAATGGAAACTAGAAGATATGCTAAAAGACAAATTACATGGTTTAAGAAAAATAAACAAACAATTTGGATTGAACCTCATGATTTACAAAAGATTTTAGATGAAATACATATGTAATAAATAATTATTATGTACTAATCTTAGAAAGGAGCGAAAGACTTGGGAAAAGGCAAAAAAGTTGTAGTATTAATATCAGCAATTATAATAATAGCATATATTTGTTGGGCAATTTATTTGCTTATAGTTCATCCTACAGATGTGTATATTATTAATCAGGGAACAATATCACAAGAAGACGAAACTGTTGGATATATAATACGAAATGAACAAGTGCAAAAAAGTGAAAATTCTACAAATGGAATTTATGCAATTGTATCTGAGGGACAGAAAGTAGCAATAAATGAACCAATATTTAGATATTATAGTAATAGTGAAAAAGATATAACAACACAAATGAATGACTTAAATTATAAAATACAAGATTTGTTAGAACAAGAAAATAGTAATAACAATAATAATAATAATAGTAATACATCAGCTGATATAAAAGCTATAGAGAGTCAGATTGAAGCTAAGATTAGTAACCTAAATACACTTAACAATTATCAAGAAATAAATGAATATAAGAAAAATATTGATACATTAATAAGCAAAAAGATAAAATTTATAGGTGATATTACAGAAAATAAAGAAATCAAAAATCTAGTTAAAGAAAGAAATGAATTAGAAAATAAATTAAAAAAAGGTTCAGAATATCAGAAAGCGCCTATGAGTGGAATTGTGTCATATAGAGTAGATGGACTAGAAGAAACATTATCTCCAGATAATTTTAATGCAATAAATGAACAATATTTAGAGAGTTTAGATTTAAAAACAAATCAAATAATATCTGCTGGTAATGAATGTGGTAAAATTATAGATAATTTTAAATGTTACATTGCTGTAACAATGAATTCTAAAGAAGCGATGGAAGCCAAGACTAATGATACTGTAAAAATAAGAATTGCAAATACTGAGGAAGAAAGTGCAAAGATTGTTCAAATAAATGAAGAAAGTGGAAAAAGAACAATTATATTTCAAATAAATAAAATGAATGATGTGCTAATAAATCATAGAAAGATTTCAGTTGATGTAATTTGGTGGGATGTATCAGGATTGAAAGTTCCAAATCAGGTTTTAATACAAGAAAATGGATTATATTATGTAACTAGAAACAAAGCAGGAGTACAAGCTAAAATATTAGTGAAAGTAAAGAAACAAACAGATAAATATTCTATAATAGAAGCATATAAAAATGAAGAATTGCAAGAACTAGGATATAGTGCACAAGATATAAGAAATTATAAAAAAATAAGTAATTATGACGAAGTTGTAGTAAATAATTAATATTACAAAAATATTACAAAAATATTAAATTTTGATTACAATATAAAAAACTATTGACAAAATGAGAAAAAAGTTAGATACTTAAGGCAAACTTGAATACGAAAGTGTAAAATATTAGGAGGTTAAAAAAATGGCAGGAGCTATAATGGACAAAGTGTGGGGACTATTCGGAGGGGTAGACCAAGGAGAAACAGAAGAATATGATGATGATGATGTATATGAATATGAAGATAAAGCATCAGGATATGATAATGAAGAAGAAGATAAAAAATTCTTTGGAAGCAAGAAAGGAAAAGTTGTACCTTTTAATGCGCAAGGGCAATCAGTAAAAATGGTGATTTCTCAACCAACTACATTTGAACAATCAGAAGAAATATGTAGTTTATTAAAAGAGAAAAAATCAGTAATAGTAAACTTAGAATATGTTAATAAAGATGTTGCTAGAAGAATAGTAGACTTTATTAGTGGTGGAGTTTATGCACTTGACGGACATATTCAAAAAATATCAAATTCAATATTTTTAATAGCACCAATGAACTATGAAATAACAAATGAAATGGCAAGAGAAGAAATAAAAAGTAAATTATCAGTTTCATGGTTAAAAAACAATAGCATAAATTAGTTTTTTATAGCAGAAAAATATGGGCAAAACCTTTGAAAAGAACGGAGGCTATCTAATATGATTACACCATTAGATATAGAAAATAAAAAATTTAGTAAACAAATGATGAATGGATATAATGTAGAAGAAGTTGACGAATTTTTAGATCAAATAATGCAAGATTATGAAACTAATTATAAAGAATTAGCATCAATGACTGCAAAGGTAGATGAACTAAATAATGCACTAAATCATTATAAAACAATTGAATCAACATTGCAAAATACATTAGTAATGGCACAATCAACTGCTGAAGAAGTTAAAAGTGTAGCAAAACAACAAGCAGATCAAATTGTAGCAGAAGCACAAAAAGAATCTGAAAATATAATTAGAAATACAAAAGATAGTGCTGCAAAAGCATTAGTTGAAATAGAACAACAAACAAGAATAAAAGAGCAACAATTTAATGATGTTAAAAAGCAATTTGATATATATAAAGCAAAAATGGAATCTTTATTAATATCTCAATCAGAATTAATAAAAGAAATAAATAAAGATGAAGATGACATTTAAATAAAATTAGAGGTATTACTTTAATTCTGGAGATTTAATCTAGAAATTAAGGGATATCTCTTTTTTACAATGTTACAGAAATATTAAAACTATATTACAATTTAGTTAAAACTATTGACAATATAGAAAAAAAGAATAAAATATTAATATAGAAAGGCTGAAATTGGCAAAATGAGAATAATAAGTGGAAAAGCGAGAGGAACAAAATTATATACTCTAGAAGGAACAAATACAAGACCAACATTAGACAGAGTAAAAGAATCAATATTTAATATAATACAAAATGAAATAGAAGGAGCAACAGTGCTAGACTTATTTGCAGGAAGTGGAGCAATAGGATTAGAATGCTTAAGTAGAGGCGCAAAAAAAGCAATCTTATGTGATAAGTCAAAAGAAGCCGTAGAAATAATAAAAAGAAATATAGAAAAAACACATATGGAAGAATGTGCAAAAATCGTTAACACAGATTTTGAAACATGTCTAGAAAAATTAAAAAATGAACAATTTGATATAATATACATAGACCCACCATATGCGACAGATTATATATTCAAATCATTAAAGAAAATAAAAGAAATTGGGATAGCAAAAGAAGAAAGCATAATCATTATAGAAACAGATGATGAGCAGAGAATACTGAAAGATATAGGAAATATAGAAATCAAGATTGTTGACAAAAGAAAATATGGAAGAGCAACAATAATATTTCTTAAAATTTAATACCTAGAAAGGGGTAAACAATGGAAATCTTTACATTATTAGAAACATTAGAAGACATATTAGAAAATAGTAAAAATCTACCATTTACAAATAAAGGAATGGTGGATAAAGAAGAGATGCTTGAAATAATAAAGGAAATAAGAATTAAACTACCAGACGAATTAAAACAAGCAAAATGGGTAAAAGAAGAAAGACAAAGAATATTAGTTGAGGCTCAAAAAGAAGCTGATGGAATAGTTAAAGAAGCTGAAAATAGAATTATTTCAATGATAGATGAACATGAAATAACAAGAAAGGCATATGAACAAAAAGCAGAAATAATAGAAACTGCAAATGAAATGTCAAGAGAAATATCACAAGGAACAAAAGAATATGCAAACAATTTACTAGATTCAACAGAAAAAGTATTAACAGACACATTAGCTAAATTAGAAAAAAATCTTGGTGAAGCTGTTAATCTAATGGAAATATCATTAGAAGACACAATAAAAACAATTCAAAATAGTAAAAAAGAACTTCAATAAAAATTAATGGTAAAAAAAATTTGCCAATGGGACAGTCTTAATGGTAAAAATTTAAGAATTTTATCATTAAAATTGTCCTTTTTAGATTTGTAAGAAAGGATGTAAGAAATGGCAAAAAGGAAAAGTAAAGGAAAAAGAAGTAGTAGCAAAAAAAGTTCAATGAATTTTGGTGTAATTGGAACAATAATATTCAGTGTTTTGCTAACAGTGCTAATATATACAGAATCAGGCTATGTAGGAATGGCATTAAGCGACTTTTTTGGAGGAATGTTTGGAATAATAAAATATGTAGTGCCAATAGGAGCATTTGCTGTAGCTATAAAAATGGCATGTAAAGATGATGATGGATATATATCATCAAAAATATTTCAATATACATTATTACTAATATTTGTAGCTGTAATTTTAAGTGTATATGAAATATATAATGGTGAAATAAACATAGACCAAAATATATCAGATGTAGTTAAAGATGCATATGCAATTGGAGAAAACAATATAGGTGGAGGAGCATTAGGTACTGTTGCGGCTGTACCATTATTTAAGTTGTTCGGAAAAGTAGGAACAATAATATTAAGTATAGGAGTGTCATTAATATTATTTGCAGTAACATTTGGAATTGACATATCTCAAATGGTAAGCAATTGGATACAATCAGGAGTAGACAAACGTAAAGAAAAGCATGAAGAAAAAATGATTGCAAGAGAAGAATATGAAGAAGCAAGACGACAACAACAAGCACAAGTACATAAAGAAGGAAAAAGAGCAAAGACAATAAAAGAAAATAGAAAAGCATATTTAGAAATCGAAAATGATAATGAAGGTCCAAGAGAAATTGAGCCAGAACAAATAAAAATCAATTTAAACGGAAGAACAATAGAAGAAGAAAACAATAATAGAGGTAGAAAAAAATTCAGACATGAAAAAGACGATATAGTTCCATTAGGAATGGAAGAAAAGCCAAAAATGGAACCAGACTTTATAGAAGGAAATCTATTCAAAAAAGAAGAAGAGAAAAAAGAAGAAAAAGTAAAAGAAGTTTTACAACTAGAGCATGCTGTGTCAGTTGAAGACGAACATTATGAATATCCACCAGTAGAATTATTAAGCAAAGGTACAAAAAAAGCAATAAAAGGTGGAGCAAAAGCATTAACAGAAGTTGCAACAAGACTTCAAAAGACACTATACAGTTTTGGTGTACAAGCAAAAGTAGAAAATGTATCAGTTGGACCTGCAATAACAAGATATGAGTTAAAACCTGCTGAAGGAGTACGTGTAAGCAAAATAGCAAACTTAGCTGATGATATAGCATTGAACTTAGCAGCAGAAACAATAAGAATTGAAGCACCAATACCAGGAAAACAAGCAGTAGGAATAGAAGTGCCAAACACAGAAAAAGAAACAGTACACTTTAGAGAAGTTGTAGAAAGCGATGCATTCCAAGACAGTAAATCAAAACTAAGTGTAGCATTAGGAAAAGATGTAGCAGGAAATATGGAAATAGCAGATATTGCCAAAATGCCACATGCCTTAATCGCAGGAGCAACAGGGTCAGGAAAAAGTGTATGTATAAACACATTAATAACAAGTATAATTTATAAAGCAAAACCAAGTGAAGTAAAATTTGTAATGGTAGACCCAAAAGTAGTAGAATTATCAGTATATAATGGAATACCACACTTATTAATACCAGTAGTAACAGACCCTAAAAAGGCTGCAGGTGCATTAGCATGGGCAGTACAAGAAATGGATAACAGATACAATCTATTTGCACAAAAAGGAGTAAGAGACCTAAAAGGATATAATGCAATGGCAGAAAAAGAAGGAATCGGAACATTACCACAAATAGTAATAATAATAGATGAGTTAGCAGACTTAATGATGGTAGCAGCAAAAGAAGTAGAAGACTCAATTTGTAGATTAGCACAAAAAGCAAGAGCAGCAGGAATGCACTTAATAATAGCAAC
>CAKPGU010000027.1 GCA_934155265.1 uncultured Clostridia bacterium | reverse complement strand
AAAATTCAAATAGGAGAAAAAATAACAAGAGGACTTGGAGCAGGAGCAAATCCTGACATTGGTGCTCAATCAGCAGAAGAAAATAAATCTGAAATAGCTGAAACACTTAGAGGTTCAGACATGGTATTTGTTACAGCCGGAATGGGTGGAGGAACAGGTACAGGTGCTGCACCAATAGTTGCTCAAGCTGCTAAAGAAATGGGAATATTAACAATAGGTGTTGTTACAAAACCATTTACATTTGAAGGAAAGAAAAGACTTTCACAAGCAGAAAGAGGAATCGAAAGTTTAAAAGGAAAAGTAGATTCATTAGTAGTAATACCAAATGACAAATTACTACAAATAATAGATAGAAAAACATCAATAAATGAAGCATTTAGAATGGCTGATGATGTTTTAAGACAAGGCGTACAAGGAATATCAGACTTAATTGCTGTAACTGGAACAGTAAACCTAGATTTTGCAGATGTTAAAACAATAATGTTAAATACAGGTATGGCACATATGGGAATTGGTAGAGCTTCTGGAGAAAATAGAGCTGAAGATGCTGCAAAACAAGCAGTACAAAGTCCATTACTAGAAACATCAATAGAAGGAGCTAGAGGTGTAATTATCAATATAACTGGTGGTGAAGATTTAGGATTACATGAAGTAAATACTGCAGCAGAATTAGTTCAACGCAGTGTAGATCCTGAAGCTAATATCATTTTTGGTACTGTTACAGATCCAGAAATGAAAGATGAAATTCAAATTACAGTCATCGCTACAGGATTTGAAAAACCAGAATCTCGTGCAGCATCAACAGTAGATAGTTTTATTGGCAAATCGTCTTGGGAGAAAAAATCAAGTTCAATCCCAGCATCAGACGTAAATTCTTCACAAGGAGATTTAGATATACCAGCATTCTTACGTAAAAATAAAAATAAGAATATGTAAAAATTAAGAACCAACACATTTGTGTAATATTGCACGATGTGTGGTTCTTTTTTATATTAAAAGTTACTTTTCTTATAAATTAAAATTAAAAAACGAAAAATTTTGTAAAAACAAAAAAGTATAAAAAGCAGAAATACAGGCATGTAGCAATTTTCCTAAAATATAAGGCTTTATAGATAAATCAGTTTTGGCAATAACACTCCATACTTGAAGTAAAACTGAAAATCCACCCAATCCAAGTAAAAATGAAGCAATAATAATATTAATAGATAATTTTTTTTCGGGAATACTACAAATAGTATTAAGTCCATTAGTTAATTCAAATATGCCAGATATAAAACCAAAACTAAATTTTTCTGGAATATGCAACAAATTAAATAAAGGCTGAATACAATTAGCTAAAATATCAAGTAATTGGCTTGTTTTTAAAATTGAAATAATAACAGAAAATAGTACAACAAAACCACCAATTAATAAAATGGTATTAATTGAACTTGTAATACTATTACCAATAATACCACCCAGGTTAGAAAGGGTAAGATTATCATTAGAATTTATATAAGAATTATAGCTGTTCATTTCAGGTTTAGCATTATATTTCCAAAATCTAAAAATAAATCCAACTGTAATAGAAGCCAATAAATGAGTTATTAACAAAAGAAAACCAATTGTAGAATTACCAAACATAGTAATTCCAACAGTTCCTATAATAAATAAAGGACCAGAATTATTAGTAAAACTTAAAAGACGTTCACACTCTTCTTTTGAACATATTTTATTTTGACGAAAATTTGCTGCAATTTTTGCTCCAATAGGATAACCACTAATTATTCCCATAATAAAAGCAAAACTACCTTCGCCTCGAATATTAAAAAGGGGTTTCATAAACCTATTTAAAACTTTTCCCAGGTAATAAGTAAAATTTGTGTGAGAAAGTAATTCAGTTGAAACAAAAAAAGGAAATAAAGATGGAACAATTGAATTTGACCATAAGATAAGTCCTTCTTTGGCGGATGATAGATTTGTGTTAGAAAATATTACAAGACATATTGTAAAAGATATCAAAATTAATGGTAATATAAGTTGTTGCAATTTGAATATATAAAAATGTTCTTTTTTCATAATACACCTCGATTAAATATATGCAGGACAAATAAAAAATAGTAGAATAATAAATTACAAAAAAATGTTCGATTTTTTTAAAAAAGTATTGACAAAATGAAAAATACGATATAAAATGAGTATAACGAAAGCGAACAACAATTCGAAAAAATTATAGGAGGAAAAAATAATGAGTATATTTGGAAGAAGAAACAGTGTAATAACATATACAGTAAATAAAGCTACTAATAGAGATATGTATATAACAGTTCAAAATGGTGAAGTTGTGGTAAATGCTCCTTGGTATTTTACTTCAAACAAAATTCAACAAATTGTACAAGAAAAGAAAAATTGGATATTAAGTAAAATGCAAGAATATAGTGAAGATCTTTCAAATATACAATCAGTAAAAATATTTGGAAAAAACTATGATATTCATGTTAAATATGAAAATATAAAAACTCCAGAGTTGAATTTAAAAGCAAATTATACAATAGAAATAGTTTTACCTAATAAATATAAAAAAATTGGAAGTGAACAAATACTAGAAATTTCAATAGAAAAAATGTATGAACAAATAGCTAATAATGAAATAGAAAACGTGATGGAGAAAACAAGAAAATTATTAGGCATAGCACCTGAAGAATATGAAGTTAAGAAAATGGATAGAATGCTAGGAAAGTGTGATAATAATAAAATATCAATTAATCCTAAGTTAATGCAATATAAAAGAGAGATAATAGAGTATGTAGTTGCACATGAGTTTTGCCATTTAAAATATAAAAGTCATGGAAAAAGATTTTATCAAATGGTTGAGAAAATTTTTCCTGAATATAAGAAATATGAAAGAGAAGTTTCAGAGTATGAATACTAAAATAAATTTTATAATAGCCTAACCTAACTAATATTTTATAAATTAATAAAAATTTGCAGCATTTTGTTGCAAATTTTTATCTATTATGGTAATATAAATTGCAGTAATAATATTGGGGCATCGCCAAGCGGTAAGGCATCGGACTCTGACTCTTGTAGGTTTCCCTAAAACAACAATTTATGAAACACTTGAAATATAAGGCTTAGATGTTTTATTAATAAAAGAATTTTATAAAACATCTAACCAAATATCTAACTAATTTAATAATATTAAAAATACTGGGGTATCGCCAAGTGGTAAGGCAACCGGCTCTGACCCGGTCATTTCGTAAGTTCGAATCTTACTACCCCAACCAGTAATTAAATATCTGCGAATGTTAAAGTATTTGAAAGAACATTTGCAGATTTATTTTTTGTATCTTTTTCTAAATGAGCATAAATATTAGCAGTAGTAGAATATGTAGAATGACCAAGCCAATCTTGAATTTCTTTCATAGGTATTCCTTTAGCGAGTAAAAGACTGGCACATGAATGTCTTAATCCATGAAAAGTTATTTTTCTTAAAATGTTTTTATTCTTTTTCATAATCAAAGTAAAATGGTCTGTAACATATTCTGGTCTAAATAATTTGCCGGTAGAATCGACACATATATAATCTAAATATTTTTTATTATAACTATTTCCACATAATTTTTTGTTTTCATCAATTTGCTTTTTGTGTTCTTTAAGAAGAACAATAATATCATCAACTAATGGTAGAGTTCTGTAACTAGACTGATTTTTTGTTTTATCTTTTAAAAGTATAACTCTTTTATTATCTTTTCTAGTTTCAATGGCTTTATGTTTGATGGTAATTGTTTTATCTTCAAAATTAAATGCATCCCATCTTAAACCTAAAACTTCACTTCTTCGCAATCCATAAAAACTAGCAAGATAAATAACTATTTTTAAAGGATCATCTTTTATTAAACTAAAAAGTGTATTAAGTTCAGCTTGAGAATAAAAAGTACCAATATACTGTTCTTTTTTCGGTCTTTCAATTTTATCAGCAGGATTACTTAATATTAAGTCTAATTTCAGAGCAGTTTGCAATGATTTTCTTATAACATTATGATAATGTAATACTGTATTTCCGGTTAATTTTTTTTCATATAAAGTAGTATAAAACTCTTGAATATGAACATGTTTTAAATTTTTAAGTAGCAATTGTTTATCTTCAAAATAATCGCAAATTTTATTCACTATAACTTTGTAAGAATCATAAGTGTTTTCTTCAATAGTATTTTTTATAGATAATAACCATTCTTGCAAATATGCAGTTAATAATTTATCTGTAGAATTATTTGTACTTTCATTATTTAAACTTTCTTTAAAATCATCTAAAATCTCTTGCATTTTTTGATTAGCTAATCTTTTATTGTTGCCTTTTTGAGATAATCCTGTAGAAACCCATTTTTGTTTTCTTTTGCCTTTAATATCTTTATAATTTAAAACAACTTGATAAATATTATTTTTTATTTGTAGGCTTGCTGTTATATTCATTAAAACTCCTTTCTTTTCTCATAACAGACTAGATTTAACCTACTATTGATATTGGTATAATAATACCAGGTTTATAAATTAAAAGCTAGTCTATATTTCATTTTGATTTGTTAAATAAGCAATAACATTTCTTTTTGGTATTTTGTATTGTCTACCAACTTTTAGTGCTTTTATTGTTTTATTCCTTACTAATCTATAAGCAAGTGTTATTCCAATTCCAAGCATTTCTTTTAATTGAGTGATGTTTACTAAATCAGGATATGAAGTAAACATCATTTCATAATTTTCTTTAATACTTCCCATAGGGCAGACCTCCTTTCTTTAAAATTTACAATAAAAAAAGACTTATTAAACAATTTTAATAAATCTCATTAATAACTATAAACACATCTATTTTTATATTTCTGTGTAGGTATTTTAATATTCATATTTACTGATTTTGGAACATCAAATCCAACTTTCAATTTTCTATCTATTACTAAGTTTCCTTTATTATTAGTATGATAAGCAGATGAGTTCCATTTTACAAAAGCATAATCTGAAATGTTATTATTACTAAATGATAGTTCCATTGAATCTTGAATTTGTTGTGCTATCATTTGCTCGTAACTGTTGTCATCTTTCTTTGGTCTATTATAAGTTTTAAAATATTCTTGTAAATAAATTTTTCTATTTTCAGAATTTTCTTTTTTGCGTTTTTCTTTTTCTTCTTTATTTCTTTTGTCAGTTCTTACTACCTTTGAAACATATTGAGTAGTAGTATCAACAATTTTAGCTATTTCATTTTGTTTTAAATGTTGATTATAATATAAATCTAAAATTTTTTCCTTATTACTCATATTCATTTAGCCTCCTTCTATGGTTGATTTTTTGTTTGTAAAATTTTTGACATAAGTATCCTATAGGAACTTACATTTTATAATTAACTTTTTATTTCATTGTTGACATTTTTTACTATATGTTGTATTATAATATTGTAAAAAATCTTACAATAAAATTTGATATTGTTATTATATAATCATAATTTATATTTGTCAATACAATTTTAAATATTTTACTAAAATTTTTTACAAAACTTTTTTTGGAGGAAATAGAAATGAAAGAGTTACCTTCACATTTAGTATCAGAAGATTTTTATATATGGTTTAATATAAAGGAAAAAGAAGAATATTACTCAACTCCATTATATTTATATAATGTACTGAGAAAAGATACAGATAAAGAAAATGATGAAGAAATGAAGAGAGATGAAACAAGAGTATATTTAAAGTTGGAAAAAGATATTTCTAAAACAAAATTAAATAGAAAAAAGGAAATTATAAAACATCCTTCAACTATTTATATTCATTATGCAGAAAGTATAGGAATGTTACTAATTAATTTTTTAAATGCTGACTTTTCTTCTTTTGCATCTGCATATAATACTTTCTTTTATGCCTATGGTTTTGAACTTATAAAAGAATATGTACCTTACATATATTCGAAGAATGATGAATTTATAACAGATATAGAATTTATGGATATGCTAGAAGATATTTATAATACAAGTTTAGATGATTTATTAGAATGGCAAGAAAATTTTAGAAAATGTGTAGATTTTGTATATAACTTAAATGGAAATGAAGAATATAAGGAACAGTCTATATATTCAAAGTTTGTTGCATACACAATAAAAAACGATATTTATACATATTCACAAGATGTGGAAGTAATTTTAGACAATTATATAAATATACATAATCGTCATAACAATGAGAGTATTGAATATTTGATGAAAGGTATTGAAGATAAAGACCCAAACTTAGAATTGCATAATGTTTATACAAGTACAAAATTAAGAAGTATTTGCTTTACAATATTAGATCAACTTGTAAGACAAGAAAATCTACCAATTAAAACTTGCCAAATTTGTGGTAGGTACTTTATTCCAACATTTAGGCAAAATGAAATATATTGTGATTTGCCTAATGTTGATGGTAGTGCAACTTGTAGAGAAAAAGGTGCAACTATAAATTATAAAAAGAATTTGGAGAGTGTTCCTGCTTTAGGTTTGTATAGAAAGATGTATCAACAGAAGGTTATGGTTGTTTATAGGAATAAAGAAGATAAAAAGATAAAGAAAGATTTTGATAAATGGAAAAAAGAGGCACAGGCAAAGATAAAGCTGTTTAAACAAGGCAAATTAGATGAGGATGCTTTGTATAAATGGATGGAAGAAAATAAATAAAATTAATTTTGCAGAATGATTTTGTAAAATACTTAAAATTAGGAGGAAACAATGATTTATGGTCAAACTGTATTTACGAAAATTCCAAAGAAAACAATTCATCTGGATTTATATGTAGATGAATCCAAAAATAGAACATATATTGATTTTGATGGTAATACTGAAACAATAACGTATATAATGATATTAGCTGTTCCTAAAAGCAAAAAAGATAGGTTATATCAAAAACTAAATAATGCTTGTTTAAGTGAAAATCAGAATATTTTTGATAAATGTAATGAGAATTGTAAATTTCATTGTGAAAATGATGGAGAATTACATTATATAGAGATTCAAAAAAAGAATAATGTAAAATATAAAATAGCTGCTAGATGGTTAGATATTTTGTTAGAAAATAATCGTAATGATGAAAAATCAATTTATTTTAATATTTTAGGAATAATAGAGTCTAATTTGGATATTAAGAACTTTGGAAAGGAAAAACAGTTCGGAAATATCTATTGTAGATTCTTTAGAAGTTGTTTACTTCGATTGATAGCAATGTTTAAAGAATATGATCAAGTTGTAATTGATAATATATTTCATGATAAAACAATAGAAATGGAAACACATCCATATTTTAATACAAATGCTATAAAACAAATAAGAAGGCAGCAACTGTTTGAAGATAACAAAAGAATATTTTTTGAAACTAGTCAAATAAAATTTCTTGATTCTGACCATCGCAAAGGTGATGCTCAAAATTCTCAATTTATACAATTGGTAGATATAATTTTGGGAACATCATTAAATGCTATTCATAATACAGCAACTAATAAGGCTAAAAAGGAACTGAGTTTAAAAATAAAACCTTTAATAGAGAGAATATTATCAGATAGTAATGTTTTTGCAAAAATGAATAGTAGTTATCATTTCTTTAACAGACAAAGCATTAGTTTTTTTCCAAAAATATCTAAAGAAAATTTAGAGGAAAATATAAAGAAATACTATTCAAAAGAAATTAATTTTGATAAACTGTTAGAAAATAGTAATTATTTTTCTAATACAAAGACATTACTTTTGAAAGAAGAAACAGGGCAATTAAGCTTATTTAATTAATGTAAGGGAGGATTTTATATGACCGAAAAAGAAGTTATAGATGCAATAAAATATATGCAAGAATATCAAACAGAAACGGACAAGTTAGAAGCAAAAACTGCTGAAAAAGGATGCCCTCAAAAATGTTATGATACAATTTCTGCATTTGCTAATAAGAGTGGCGGAATTATAATATTTGGAATAAATGAGCATAATAATTTTATAGAGCAGGATGTATATGATGTTAATGATTTGCAAAAACAAATTACGTCATTATGTACTAATTCTCTTGAGCCTAAAATTAGACCAGAATTTTTAGCCGTTACATATAATAATAAAAAATTATTAGCTGTAAAAATAAACGAATTGCCGCAAAAAAAGAAACCTTGCTATTATAAAAATGTAGGAATAAACAAAGGCTCATATATTAGAATTGGAGATTCAGATGAACATATGACTGATTATGAAATATATAGTTTACAAAGTTATATTGATGGAATAGAGGAAGATCTAAGACCGATAAAAAGAGCAGAATTTGAAGATTTAAATCAAGAAAAAATTACAACATACTTAATTAATATAAAGAAAGACAAACCTAATCTTTCAAAATTTTCTGATGAAAAAATTTTAAAACTAAATGGAATAATAGAAAACAGTACAGGAAAAATAAGACCGACGCTTGCAGGAATGATGGTGTTTGGAGAATATCCACAAGGATATCTTCCACAACTATTTATTGCTTGTGTTGTTGTTCCTGGAAGAAAATTAGGAGATGTTGGAGAATTAGGACAAAGATTTGATGATAACGAAAGAGTTGAGGGGACTATTGAAGAAATGCTAGATAAATCTTTAGCTTTTGTAAGAAGAAATATAGGAACGATGGTTATAATTGATAATGACGGAAAAAGAACTGATGTACCTCATTATCCTATGAAAGCATTAAGAGAAGCTATTGCAAATGCTCTTATTCATAGGGATTATAGTTCGAATACAGAAGGTGCATATATTTATATAAGAATATTTGATGATAGAATAGAAATATTAAATCCAGGAGATTTATATGGAAATAATAGATTAGAAAATCTTGGAACTGATAATATGCTTGAAGTAAGAAATAATACTATTATTAGACTTTTGGAAGAAACTACTGATATTGTAGAAAATAGACATACTGGCATAGCAACAATGAGAGATGAAATGACAAAAATGAATTTACCAGAGCCAGAATTTGAAACTTTGAGAGGAACTTTTAAGGTTACTTTTAGAAAAGAAAAGACAGAAAGTAATGGACAGAACAAGACAGAAAAAAATCAAAGTGGACAGAAGTGTACAGAAACGGACAGAAATGATATAATAATAGGAATGGAATCTACACAGGATAAAATTATATATTTGGTTAAAGAAAATCCTAGAATTACACAAATAATGATGTCAAATAAGCTAGGAGTTGCAAGAAGTACGATATCTTCAAATATTCAAAAAATGAAAGAACAAGGAATTCTAAAAAGAGTTGGTTCAGATAGAAATGGATATTGGAAAGTATTATTGTAATGAGGTGGAAAATAGAATAATAATCAATGAAAGGAAAAGTGTATGGAAATAAAAGATATAAAAAGAGATAAGTCAAATTATAAAACAATAAAAAGTGAAAACGATATTGACGAAATAATAGAAGCACCATTAAGAGAGCCAATAAAGGAATTTAATAGAAAAAATATTATTACTATAATGTCAAGTGCAAATGAAATAAATGTTAAATGGTTAGATGAAGATGGAAATGATATGTATCAAACCAAGAGAGACTTTGATGCTGTTAAGTTTTCATATGGAAATGGATTTGCTTATATTATATTAGATTATGATTCACTTTCAGATGAAAACAAAGCAATAATGAATAAGTTGTATGATGAATTAAATCCAAGTGAAATAAAGTCAACATATGAAAAGCCTATAACAGCTGAGCAAACATACAATGGAAATAAGAGAATTATTTATGCGGTACATCAAAAAGAAATTCCATTTCATGCGTGGAAAATTGATTCCGAAGAAACGTACCAATTATTAACTCATGAGCCAGAAGATAATACTGAAAAAGAATTTTTTAAAAGAAGTAATTTTGTATATACCACACCATATTCAGAAAGGAGTGTTATAATTAGATATCCTGTAACTGAAGAAACACAAGATAAAGATGTAGAAAAATATTTTTTAGAAATATGTTCAAGATTAAAAGAACAAGAAAAAAGATTTACTATTGATGAAATGGTTCAAAGTAGTGAGCAATTTATTGAAAAAGATAAGTCAAGACTTAATGAAATAGCTAAAAATTTATTTAGAAATCAAAATAAAAAAATGATATTTCAACCATATACTGGGCAATTATTCATTACGGAGAAGGATAGAAAGGAAATTATTACTAAATATATAGAAAAAGAAAAGAATTTTATGATTTATCTCTTATCATCAAGGATAATAGATGAAATGACTGATGAACAAAAATATAAAGTGATTTTTGATTATTTTGTTAATAAATATAAATATGATTACTCTATCTTAGATAGTGAAAAAGCTTTGGACTATTTTAGAACAGCATTCTATTCGTATAGAAAAATATTGAAAACGTATATAGATAGTATTGAGAATTACAATAGTATGACTAATTTTGAAAGAGCACAGAAAATTATAGAACGAATTCCTAGAGATGAAGAAAATCATGATTTGTTGGAACTAATGGAAAATGCACAAAGATATTATAAAAGAGCACAGGATTTTAAAAATGTTAGTAGAAATTATAGAGGCGGAAATCTTTTTATATCACATTATGGTGTGTGCCAAAATTTTTCTATGGCTTTTAAAGAAATATGCGATAATTTTAATCTACCTTGTGAATGTCTAGAGGGGCATATTTTATCAGATGGAATAAATGTAGGTCATGCATGGAATGCTATTGTAGTTGATGATGAAATAAAATTTGTTGATGTATCAAGTGCTATACATAGTAAAGACGGAACATATCCTAATAATGAGCCAGAGGATTTTTTTAATGTTGATGAACAGCAACTCAATTTACATGATAATGAAAAAAATAGAACATTAACAGAAGAGGCAAAAGAAAAAATATTAGAGATGCAAAAAAAGATAAAGCCATTTAATCCTAATGGTGGTGGCAATATGACAATACAGAATGATATAACAAATGGTCAGAAATTAGATAATGATATGTTATCACTTGATTAAAATAGTGCTTAATCAAAAAGATAAGAAATTAAGAATTTAAAATTAACATAAAAAATTTGACAAAATCATAGAAAAGTGTTACAATATATATATTCACAAGTGGTACGTTTGATGCTGAGGGATGCAGAGTACCCAATTAAACTTTAAGTCAATTCCATAGTAAATACACTATGATAATATACAACTAATAATGGAATTATCCCTCGACTTAAATACAGGAAGTTAAAAGTTTAGCTTCCTGATTCTTTTTTTTATTTATCTAGTTCAAAGTCAAATTGTAGTTTTTCATGTCCAATTTGCTTTACAGGATCAATAAAAGTATGAGTTTCTTCTTGAAAATTTTTGATTAATTCCTTTGATTCGCCAATACCGAATTTATAGCAAATCCATTTTATAAATTTATCAACAGTTTCATAAAATTTATCTATAATCTTGTGCAAGTGATTAATCTCTTTTTCTAACTTCTTAATTTGCTTTTTATAATTCCAGTCTAAATCAAATTCTTTTTCCATATATTCAGTTTTAATATTTTCAACTTGGCTATGCAATGATTTATTATCTGCAAGTATAATCTCTCTTTCTTTTTGATATTTTACAGCATCATCAACAACTTTGGATTGTTTTGAGAGTTCTTTATGCAATGATAAATTATCCTTATATAATTCTTTAATTAAATCATCTTTAGGTTTTATGATTTCTTTTAGTATCTTCTCATCTCTTTTTATTGAAAATTTACTAATTTCATTTATATCTGGAACTTCTGGTATTTCTAGTTTAATTTCTTTTAAAACCTTCTTAGTATTTTCATAATTTGTAATTTTCTTATATTCTTCAACTGTATAATGTTTTCTGTCAGTATCTTCTACAAACATACCTCTTTCTAAATCAAAACCTTTTGATTTTACATGATTAAAGTAGGCATCCTGTAATTTTCTATAACTGTCTCGACCTTTCCAGAAATCTCTTGCACAAATTTTATCAATGTCGTTTCCAGCTTTGTCTTTTGTATGAACAACAGGAACAAACATTAAGTGCATATGTGGTACACCTTCATCTAAATGTACTACTGCGGATATTATATTTTTTTCTCCTAGATTTTTATAACTGCAAATAAATTTATAACATTCATCAAAATATCTTTTGGTTTCTTTTTCTCCAATTTTATCAAAGAATGTTTGGTCTGATGTAAATATCATTTGACACATTATTATGCTATTACTTCTAAGATGACCTTTCAAATTATTTTCTTTTAAATATTTATCAAATTCTTTGGTGTATGTTAGTTCATTTTTCTTAATGTAATAATTTAAGTGTGTCTTTGTAGTATCAATATCTTTATTAGTATGATTTTTTGCTTTTCTATCATTATGAGTTCCTTTTCCATTTACTTCTGCTCTTGTTAATTTTTCATTTCTTATAATAGCATAACTCATATCTACATGCACCTCCTTTTTGGCTTGAGATATTGTTTCAATGTCTAACACACTAGACAAACAAAGTTTGTCTGTGTGGCAGGGTTAGGCAACCCCACACCCCAAAACCTAAAATTGCTTAATTGCATTTTAGGTTTTTCATAAAAATTCGCGTATCGCAATTTTTATAAATGTGAGCAAAAAAATAATTTTTTTACTCACAACCAAAAAGCACTTATGCTTTTTGGCATTCACTTTAGCAACTACTAAGCAGAAACCAGAGGGAGAGAGCTAAAGTGAATTAGGTGTAATAATCCATTGTTACAAAGAGAATTATTACACCTATATAAGTAGAAACCGTCGGTCGTTCTCCTCATTTCATAGGTAGTCTAGTAAGTAGCTTTGCTACTATAATTGCTGATACTACTAAAGTATCTTTGTTCATACTTGTCCAAACTTTTTACAATTATAAATCCACACCAAGATATGCCACCGAATACTCTTTTATTATTGTGAGTCTGTGTTCTAAAATCTCACTCACGCACCTTGTATAAATAGACTGTTTATACAAATACGAATGAATTTTATAGCATCGGCTCATTACACCTATCACTTTTTAAGAGTTTGTGGCAATTCTCTTTTAAATATAAAAAACTACCTGTATCTTAAAAACTACAAGTAGTCTATGTTTATTCTATTTAATTAACCTTCACAATCGATTTTAAGGCAATTTATTGTGAGGATAGAGTATTTTACGATAAAATTTTATAAAAAATTTTCAAAATCTATTTATCAATAGTAGATTATCTGTTATAATAGTTCATAAATAACATCTAACCAATATCTAACAAAAACATAAAAAAATATGTTATTTTATAAATATTGTTAAATAGTAAGTTAGATAAATTAGTATGTGAAAAATGCTTGAGATAGAGCCACTTTAAGAGGTATTATATAACAATAAATAACAAAATATATAAAACACTTATAAAGACTCTGACTCCGACATTCCTGTGTTCGAATCACAGTGCCCCAGCCAGTGATTAAGAATCTGCTAATGTTAAAGTACTAAAAAACATTTGCAGATTTATTTTTTATCATATTGAATATTATAATACTGCTAGAAAAGCAGTAAGTGATAAACAAATTATAGGATGGAAAATATTAAGAGGAGTAGTATATGATAAATTTAGAACTATATAGAATATTTAAAATTGTAGCAGATGAAGAAAATCTAACGAAAGCAAGTGAAATATTACATATTTCACAACCGGCTGTAACGAAACATATTAAAAATTTAGAAAATAAATTAAATGTAGAATTATTTAAAAGAAGTAAATATGGAATGATGCTAAATGAAAATGGTAAAAAATTATATTTACAAATAAAGGATTCTATAGAAATTCTTTCAAAAACGGATTCAATATTTAACACACATAAAGACATAAAATTAGGTGTTCATGTAAATATGCCAGATAAAATATATAATAATGGTATTTCAAATTTCTATGAAAAAAATAATAACATTATTATTAATATACATAGGTTAAATGCTAAAAATATGTTTTTAGCACTAGAAAAACAAGAAATTGATCTTGCTATTTCCAAGAAATATAGTGATGAATTATATGATGCAAATAAAATCAAATTTATAAGAATAGGAGATTTACATGACGTATTTATTGTAAATAGCAATTCTCAATATTTGAATAAAAAACTTTCTAAAAGTGATTTAAGAGATATAACAATTTATACATTAAAAAAATTCTCTAGTGCGTATAGAAATTTAGTAAAAGCACTTGAATATAAAGCGGATGATGAAATAAATATATCTAATGTTGACTTTCCTGGAATTATGGAATTATTAAAATTTAGAGATATAATAGCCGTTGTTACAAAAGAATATGTAGAAGATAAATTAGCAAATAATGAATTGAATGAGCTAGATGTAGGCTTTTCACTTGCTCCAGCTGAATATGGAATATATTATAATGTTAATAATAGATTTAAAGAATTAAATAATTTAATTGAAATTTTAAAAAATAATTGCAAAATATAACTAAAAGTTATATTTGAAAAACAAATATGTATTTTACATAATACTGAAACCGTTTTATAATTAAAATGACAATAGTCAAATTTATTATAGGAAGGTTTTAGTATGGTTAATTTAACATTTAATGATGAAACACAAATGAAAATTTTAGAATTTTTAGGAACTACAGAAAAAATGATATCAGATGTAACTAGTCAATTATCAAACTGTAAAAAAGATGCAAAAATCTATGCTATGTCTGATTTAGGATTATCAATAGATGCTGTACGAATGATGGGAGGATTTTTTGTTGGAACGTGTATAACTTGGGATTGTGATGTACCATTTGTTCCAATTGATGCTACTGTTAATGCATGTGGAGTTTGTGCGTATAAATTAAAAGATAAAATTACACCAGAAGAATTTAAAAATAGAATAGAAAAAACTTTTAATACTGATAATACTTATGATTGGAATTATAACAGAGGTAATCATTTTTGTACTTTATGTTATTGTGATGGAAAACATAAATTAGAAGAGGGTTATTATATTGTAGTTCATGCATCAGCAGCAGAATATAAAGAAGGAAATATGGAAGAAGGGTTGTTTCCAGAAAAAAATAACTGGTATTATAATGCTATTAAGACATATACAGACCCTGAAACAGGTAGATATTTAAGATATTTAGATGGCAAATATGCAGAAAAATTTTGGAATATATCACATTTTTTAGATGAATTTAATGAAAAAAGAAATGAATATTTCATAGAAACTACATTTAATGGATTGATTGACAAAAAAATAATAAATATTCAACATTATGGAATGCCTACAGAACATTCTATTTGCATAGGTTGTCATTGGAAAGAAGGAATGTATGCTTTGCTCACAGCACCAGGAGAAGATATTTATTTTGTAAATCCTTTAGAAAGTGAAAAAAATCGATTTAAGCATGATAATATGAATTTTACGCTAAGTCCTCATGGATTGGGGCAAAGAGTTCCAAATAAAAATGCAAACATAAAAATTAGTAAAGATGATATAAAAATCGGTGATAATAGTTTTAAAGATGGACAAATATTAAATATTGATGTAGATATTAAAATAAGAGGAACAGCTGATGGAGATGCTCCAATTTCAGAAACGGTTCAAGACATATTAAAAATTTATCCTGGTGAAATACAAGGAAAAATGAAATAAATTGTATCTATAACCAAAAGAGGATTTAAAGAATATTAGGAGAAAATTTTATTATGGAAATATTATTAACAAGACATGGACAGACAGAATGGAATCTATTAAAAAAGTACAAGGAAAAGCAGATATAGAATTAAATGAAAAAGTAACATTTTATATCAATATTTGCATCAAATTATTGCAATCAACATAATAACGTGCTATAATTTGTTATAGTATATAAAAAAGAGCTTTTACTCTGCAAATAGTGAAAGTTCTTTTATTTGAGATAGGAAAGGGGAATTAGGAATGGAAAACAAAGCAAAATACGAAGAATTAAAAACACCACTGGCTTATCAAGCAACAGAATACGACTGTGGAACAACTACACTAATAAATGCATTAAGGTACTTATTTGCAAGAGGGGAAATATGTCCAACAATATATAAACATATAATGCAATTTACATTAGATCAGACGAACGAATTTGGTGAAGTTGGAAAAGGTGGAACGTCAGTTTACGCATTAGAATTTTTATGTAATTGGTTAAATGCAAATGCTACAAATAAAGGAATGAAGATTATTTGTGAAAAACTTCCGAAAAACCGACTTTCTATCTATAATGAGGAATTAGAAAATAAGATAAAAAATGGAGGAGTAGCAATATTAAGAGTTCATCAAGAAGGAGAACACTATTGCTTATTAACTAAAATTGATAAAGAATATGCATATATATTTGATCCATATTACTTGGATGCAGATGAATATGATGACGATGAAAAAGTAGAAATCGTCAAAAATAGACCATTTGAATTTAATAGAAAAGTAAAAAAAGAAAGAATAGATGAAGAAAGCAAAGAAGACTTTGCACTAGTTAAAGGTAAAAATAGAGGAATAATTATAATAGAAAAAGGATAATCATATAAAATAAAAAAAGCTCACATAAGTATGAGCTTTTTCTGTTCTAAATACTAATATTATTAATGTCTGCTTTTGTTCATATTAATTAAGAACAACTCCTGAATTTATAACACTTTGTTTTTTATTATTTTCTGGTATTTCAATTCCTTGATAACCTGCAAATCTTGTTACATTTTTTTGAGCTATACCAGTTTGAGTTGCAACAGTATCAATTGAAGAAAAGCCGTTTTCTTCAATATAAGATTTAAAAGTAGATAATTCTAATTCATCCTTTGCTGCACATTTAGGGCAAACATCTCCTGAGTTTGTATGAAAAGCACCACAACGGTTACATTTATTTAGTTCCATAAAAAATCACAATCCTTCCTATAACGATTTTAATGAATTTTATCATAAAATATATAAAATAGGAAGAGATTTTTTTAATAATTTAAAATAATTTATTCCAAATAATTTTAAAAAAAATTTTTTCGAAAATATTATATAAAATTTCAAAAAAGGTATTGACAAAATAAGAATAATCTATTATAATTTGTAAATGTCAGGGAAATGCAGGTGTAGTTCAATGGTAGAACCTCAGCCTTCCAAGCTGATGAC
>CAKPGU010000026.1 GCA_934155265.1 uncultured Clostridia bacterium | reverse complement strand
GTTCCTTCTACACTTCTTGACTCTCCTACTGGAATTTCTGCTATTGTTGTATTTATTCCAGCCATCTCATCAACTACCGGAATATCTTTTAATGTTGTATTTCCTGTATTTGTTACTGTAATTGTATATGTTATTACTTCTCCTGCTTTTGTTACTTTTTCTTTATCAGCTGTTTTCACTGCTGTATAACCTGGTTGTTTTTCTACTGTAACATCTATTTCTGGTGTCTTATCTCCTGCTGTTGCTACATTCTTGATTTCTGTTTTATTGTCTATATCATTTTGTGTTACTGTGTATGTTCCTTCTACACTTCTTGACTCTCCTACTGGAATTTCTGCTATTGTTGTATTTATTCCAGCCATCTCATCAACTACCGGAATATCTTTTAATGTTGTATTTCCTGTATTTGTTACTGTTATTGTATATGTTATTTTCTCTCCTGCTTTTGTTACTTTTTCTTTATCAGCTATTTTTACTGCTGTGTAACCTGGATTTTGTTCTACTTCAACATCTCTTTCTGTTTCCTTATCTCCAACTGTTACAATATTTTTTATTATTCCTCCATCATCTATATCATCTTGTGTTACTGTATATTGCGCAGAGATCACCTTTGTGCCATTTACTTTAATTTCACTAATAACGTGATCAATTCCAAGCATTGCATCTCTTACAGTAAGATTTTTTAATATTGTATTTCCTGTGTTTGTTACTGTTATTGTATATGTTATTTTCTCTCCTGCTGTTGTTACTTTTTCTTTATCTGCAATTTTACTTATATCATAAGAAGGTGCTTCTTCAACTGGTGTTTCAACTTTTGAATCATCACTAACTTCTTCTGATTCTTGATCTGGTTTTGTAGGAACTGATTCTCCTTTAACAAAAACTTCATTAATTATTGGTAATGGATTACCATTTACATCAGCTTTTCCTTTTATGTCTTTTTCATATGTTACAGTATATGTAGCAAATATTTCTTTGCTTTCTCCTGCTTTTAAATCACCTATTTTTAAGTCTTTAGCATCAATTTCAATTCCTACAAGTTTCTCATCAATTACTACATTAGTTAAATCTAAACTACCCGTGTTTGTTACTTTTATTTTGTACTCAATTACGTCTCCAGCCTGAACCTTTACGTCTTTTCCAAGACTTTCTTGATTTCTCTTTATGTCAGTAACTTCTTTAACTACTTTTATATCTGCTGTATCTTTTTTATCTGGATTTGTAGGAACCCCTCCAACTGTTGCAACATTTTCAATTTTTCCGCTTATATCTTTTACTTCTACAATAAATGATCTTTCAATTGTCTCATTAGCCTCTAATTCAACATTCCATGAAATTTGTTTTCTTTTATTAGTTGTTGTTGTTATTTTTCCATTATCTGTTACAGAACTTTCTATTAATTCTGTTCCTACTGGTACTGTATCTTCTATTGTTGTTTTTCCAGAGACATCTCCTGTATTTGTAGCTGTTATAGTATATTTTATTTTGTCTCCTAATTTTGCTACATCTAGACCATCTTTTACTTCAACATTATCTCTTTCTACTATTTTGCTTGATTTTTTAGCATTTATAATTGATGTTTTTTCTTCATTACTTTCTTTACCATTAACTATCGCTGCATTTGATATTGTTCCTGTTGCATTTTCATTAACTTTTACTGTAAATTTAACTTCTATTGATTCTTTTGCTGGTACAGTTACAATCCATTTTAATCCTATAACTACATCATTTTCTAATATTGTTGTTCCTGAATTTTGTGCATCATCAATAGAAACAAAAGTTGTTTGTTCTGGAATTCTATCTGTTATTTCTATATCTTTTAACTCTTGTTCTCCATTATTTGTAACTTTAATTGTATATGTAATATTTTTATTAGCATATACTAATTTATCTTCACCAACACCAGTTGTAGCTGTTTTTTCAACTGTAAAATCAGGTGTTGTTGGTACTATTGTATCTGAAACTGCAGATGCTGTTGAAGCTAGTACACTTGCTGGTGTCCACCAGTCCCAAAAGTCTTTTGATACAAGTTTTTCTTCCTCTTCAACTCTTGTTACTGTTGTTTCTCCAACTTCATTCACATCAGTTCCTGTTGTTATTTCTGTATTATTTGTTGCATTATTATTTACATTACCATTATTTGCTGTTACGTTATTTGTAACATTATTTGTTGTGCCATTATTGTTGGCATTATTATTAGCAACAGTTCCATTGTTATTAGGTGTTGTTACATTATTTTGTGCACCTGTATTTGGCTCTGTTGTTGTATTATCTGGAGTAGTATTATTTTCTCCAGTTTGATTATTGTTTTCTGCTTGGATATTTTCATTTTGCTTATTTTCATTATTAGCATTGTTATCATCATTTTTTGGACTTTCTGTATTAGTATTGTTTGCATCAGTATTTTGATTTACATCTGCAACTTGATTACCATCAACAGCTTCTGAACTACCCTTATCAGCTAAGAAGATTCCAACTGATATACTAGCAATAAACAATAGCACTATTACAGCTACTATCGCAATAATAGTCTTTGTGCCTAAGGCATTTTCTTTATCTGCCATTTTTACTCCCCCTATAAATTATTACTATATTTCTCTTGCTTTTAGTATTAGTCTTTGTTTATTTCCATTTGTACATGTGATTAATGTTACTTCTCTTATTTTTTCTTCTTTAGGTAACAAAATGCTTACATCATTTGGATCAGTAACAAAAATGCTATAAATAGAATATTGAATTGTTTGACCTGTTAAATCAGTTAATTCAACAATATCTCCATTTTTTAAATTTTTTGTTTTTCCAAACATTGTACCACTTTTGTTGTTATGACCCGCTATTGATAAATTTCCATAGTCGTTTACATTTTCTCCCCAATACTTTATTATAGATATTTTCATTGGTGCTTTTGCACTTTCAGGGTCAATATCTCCAATGTCTAATATAGGATACTCAATATTTATTTTGGGAATTTTTACTATTCCAATTATTTTATATCCTTTATACTCTAACTGTTCTTTCGATTCTTCTACATTTTCTGAAAAATCTATGTTACTAAAAGCTGTTATTGCATCTTGGCTTTCTTTTTCATTCACACTTTCACAAATATATTTATAAATTATCATGCCAATTACCACAATTGCAACCATTAATAACATATAAAAGATTGCTTTATAAATTTTTATTTTTAGACTATTTTTCTTCATTTTTGTTTAATTTTTTCATTCTAATAAATACTACTACTAATGCTACTACTACAGCTGCTAATATTACGAATAATACAATACTATCATATGTTATTGGCAATTTTGTGGTTTCTTGTGTTATTTTTTGTTCTTTAACTACATTTGGTTGATAATCATCATATGCTGTTAAAAATTGTGCATCTACTGTTGTTTCTTGATTACTGTCAACTTTTTTCAAAAATACTATATATTTATCTCCTGCAGTTGATTCTTCTGGTTGTTTCACTTCCATATTTGTTACTTCTTGCCATTCAGCTTCATTTACTAATTTTGAATATAAATTATAGAACTCTTCATTTATTTGTACTTTTTCGTACATGTCCATTCCATCATATTCTTTATTTATTTTTTCTGATAATTCCATTAATTTAGAAATTTCTGCTGAATCTGTTGTTTTTACTCTTTGATAATAATATGTAGCATCCTTATTATCTGTGATTTTTACATATCCTACTTTTACTGTTTCTGTTACTCCTTCAACATTTTCTTCCCTAATTGGGTCAGTTGAATCTGTTGCATTCTTAGTTTCTGCAATTTCTACTGCTATTCTTTTTGTTGTTTTTTCTACAGTATCTATATTTTCCTTGGTTAATGAGTTCGCGAAATCTAATTGAACTCTTTCTAGAATTAAATTTTCTTCTTCATCTTTTGCCCACATAAAAATTGGCTGATTTTCTTTTAATAATTTTTCGTATGTTTTTGCATCTATAAATGCTGCTTGATTTCCTCTCAAATCTGAGATTGAATTAATGTAAGTTAAATCCATTCCTTTTGGATTTACATCTGCATTATTTGAAAATGCATATTTGAAACTTTTATCTGTGTAGTCTTTTATATAGATTATGTATTCATTTTCAGAACTATTTACTACAGAGATATTTTCATTAGTCGCTAAAACTACTATTGGTATAACAGCTACAAAAAGGAATATAGCTAGAATACCTAATAGTTTAAAGCTAATTCGGTTCATCATACAATCCTCCCCTTTAATATATATGTTTAATTACGCTATGATTATATTATATTTTTTCCGTTTTGTAAATACTTTTTCCATAATTTGTTAAATCAAATTCTTTACCAGTGGGGACACCCATGTTTGGTCAAAATCGTTACCAGCGGGGACACCTATTAATGGTAAAACTTAATATTTAAAATAGTAAATTAATAAATATAGTTGAATATATATTAATTAAATTAATATTTTAATATACGTTTTACCATTAATAGGTGTCCCCGCTGGTAACGATTTTGACCAAACATGGGTGTCCCCACTGGTAACGATTTTAACCACTTATGGGTGTCCCCGCTGGTAAATTATTTTTCTATCCATTTAACTAAATCAAGATTTTCACTATCTAAAAGCATTTCATTTTGAGGCATAACTCTAAATGAATATCCATAGTTTCCACCTGTTGTTAAATCTATTTTTGCCACATAATAATATTTTTTATTTTCTTCTTCTACTCTTTCAATTTTCATAGGAATTATTTTTACATCTTGAACAGTTCCATTTTCTAAGAATTTTCCATAATATACTTCTGCTCTAATATGACTAGAATCAATATTAGGAAGTGTAACTGCACATCTTACTTCTATCTGTGCACCTGCATCAACTGTTATATTGTCTGCATTATCTTCAACTTGTTCAATTTGTATATCTTTCCAATTTGTATATAAATTTTGTTTCCATGAATTATATTCTGCAACTTTATTTAAGTCACTGTAATATTTTTTAGTTAAATTACACAATGGTATATATAATTGTCTTGTATAATCAACTAACATTCTTGCTGTACTATATTTTCCTCCTGTTGACATTATTGAATTTTTCATTAATTCCATCCATGATTTTGAAATTCCATTTGAATCTTTATCATAATAAATAGGGATTATTTTATTTTCTAATGTATAATATATGCTATCACTGTCTGCTCTATCTTGTTCTTCATATGATGAATATTCTTTGTTTGTTCCAATTGACCATCCATTTTTTTGATTATATCCTTCTGCCCACCATCCATCTAGAACACTAAAGTTTACAACTCCATTTACAGATGCTTTTTGTCCACTTGTTCCTGATGCTTCCATTGGTCTTCTTGGGTTATTTAACCATACATCTACACCACTTACCATATATCTTGATATTTCCATATTATAATTTTCTAGTATAAATATCTTTCCTTTGAATTGTGGTTTTAATGATATTTCATGTATATATTTTATTAGTTCTGCTCCTTCTCTATCTGCTGGATGTGCCTTTCCTGCAAATATTAATTGAACAGGTCTATTTTCATCATTTAATATTTGAGTTATTCTTTCTAAGTCTTTGAATATTAGTGTGGCTCTTTTATATGTTGCAAATCTTCTTGCAAATCCTATTGTTAATGCTTCTGGATTTAGTTTTGAAGTAATCTCCATTATTTCTTCATAACTTACACCTTCACGTCTTAATCTCTTTGTTACATTTTCTTTAACTAATGCTAATAATTTTATTTTTCTTTCAATATGCACTTTCCATAGTTTATCATCTGGAATAGTTTTTATTTTTTCCCATACACTATCTTCATGTATATTGTCTTGCCAATATGGTATTAAATATTTATTATATAATTTTTTTAATTTTGGTGCTAACCATGTACATGTATGAACTCCATTTGTTACATATGTTATTGGTGATTCACTTGGTGCTATATGTGGCCATACTTCTGCAAATAACTCTCTTGATACTTCTCCGTGTAATTTACTTACACCATTTTTCTTGCCAGCTATTTTTAATGCAAATATTCCCATGTTAAATCCTTGTTCTAATCCTTCACATGGTTTCATTCCTAATTTTAAAAATTCTTCTCTTGTTAATCCTAAACGTGGCCAGAAATCTTTAAAGTATTTTTCAACTAATCCTATTGGGAATATATCATTTCCTGCAGGTACTGGTGTATGTGTTGTAAATACTGTTTTTGATGATGCTATATCTCTTGCAACCTCAAAAGATACTTGTTTTTCTTTTATTGTATTTTTTATAAGTTCTAAATTCAAAAATGCTGAATGTCCTTCATTCATATGATATACAGTTGGATTTAGTCCTAATCTTCTTGATAGACTTACTCCTCCCATTCCAAGTATAATTTCTTGTCTTATTCTTGTTTCTTGGTCTCCACCATATAAACATGCTGTTGTATCTCTATCTTCTGGATTATTTACATCTATATCTGAATCCATTAAATATAATTTTACTCTTCCAACATTTATTTCCCATACTTTTAAATATATTCTTCTCTTTGGAAATTTGATGTATAACATTAGGTCATTTCCATCTAAATCTTTTACAGGATTTACTGGTAAATCATATAAATCTAAATTTCTGTATTCAGGATGTTGCATACCAAATCTATCTATTACTTGATTAAAATATCCATTTTTATATAACAAGCCCACAGCTACTAGTGGAATACCAAGATCACTTGCTGATTTCAAATGGTCTCCTGATAATATTCCTAGTCCTCCTGAATATATTCCTAATGTTTGATCTAATCCATATTCAGCAGAAAAATATGCTATCAAGTCATTTCTATTGTCTGGATATTTTTGGTTGAACCATGTATTTTTACTGTTCATATATCCATCAAAATCATTTACTATTTTGTCATATTCTTTTACAAATGCAACATCTTTTGATGCATTTTCTAATCTTTGTTGATCTACTGATTTTAAAAATTTCACAGGATTTTTGTTGCATCTTTCCCATAAATCTATATCTATCATTTTAAATAGTCCTAGAAAATCTGTATTCCAAGACCACCATAAATTATTTGCTATTTCTGTTATTCTTCCAATTCTCTTTGGTAATTGTGGATTTACTGTTATTCTATTGAATACGTACATTTTTTTTCCTCCTATGTTTCTTTCTTCTGCCCTTTGCAGGACATCTTTTTTCTTTTTCGTTAATCACATTTATTATCTACTAATTTCGAATTTTTGTCAATACATAGGTTTTATATTTTTAATATTTTGTAACAAAAAACTTGAATTTTACATTATATAAGTATATAATAAAAAAACAATATTAAAATTTACAATAAGTATTAAGGGAGTGTTTATAATGCCAAATATTGATAATATAAAAAAATATAAAAGAATACATATGATTGGAATCGGCGGTATTAGTATGAGTGGAATTGCAGAAATACTTGTTAACTGGGGATTTTCTGTTTCAGGTAGTGATCGTACTGATTCTGATATTTTACATACATTAGAAAAAGCAGGTGTACAAATTCATATAGGACATAAAGCTTCAAACATCGAAGGTGCTGATTGTGTTGTTTTTACAGCTGCTATTAATAAAGATAATCCTGAATTAATTCATGCAAAAGAACTTGGAATTCCTGTTATTGAAAGATCAGATTTTCTTGGAGAATTAACAAGATGCTATCAAAATACAATTGCAATTTCCGGAACTCATGGAAAAACAACTACTACATCTCTTGTTTCTTTGTGTTTTATGGAGGCTCAAAGAGATCCAAGTATTCAAGTTGGAGCAATTATAAAAGAACTTAATGGAAATTATAGAGTTGGAAATAGTGAAGACTTTATTATAGAAGCTTGTGAATATGTCGAAAGCTTTTTAAAATTTAGTCCTAAATCTGAAATAATTTTGAATATTGATAATGATCACTTAGATTATTACAAAAATATTGAAAACGTAAAAAAGGCTTTTTTCAAATATGTTAAATTATTACCTGAAAACGGTCATTTAATTATAAATGCAGATGATTCTAATTGTTTGGATTTGCCTATTTATTCAAAAGCACAAGCAATTAAATATGGTATAGAAAATGATGATGTTGATTTTTATGCTAAAAATATAATTTTTAATGAAGATGGATTTCCTGAATTTGATGTTTATAAATTTGGAGAATTTTATGAACATTTCCAACTTTCTATTCCAGGAAAGCACAATGTCTTAAATGCTCTTGGATGTATTGCATTGTGTGATGCTTATGGTATTGACAAATCTTGTATGAAAACCGCATTTAAAAAATTCACGGGTGCTAACAGACGTTTCGAATTTAAAGGTACTGTTAATGGTGCAAAAGTTTATGATGATTATGGTCATCATCCTACTGAGGTTGCTGCTACTGCTAAAGCTTTGACTAATAAAACATTTAATAAGTCTTGGGTTGTTTTTCAACCTCATACTTACAGTAGAACATTTAATCTTTTAAATGATTTTGCACATGCCCTACTTTCTTTTGATAATATAATTATTACTGATATTTATGCTGCAAGAGAAACAAATACATATAATATTTCTTCTAAAGATTTGGCTGATGCAATAATTAAATTAGGAAAAAATGCAAAATATATACCATCTCTTGAAGATTGCGCATCTTTTCTAAAAGATAATGTTAATGAAAATGATATTGTTCTTACTCTTGGCGCTGGTACTGTTACAAATATTGGTCCAATGATTGTTGAATAATAATAAAAGAGAATCATTTAATTGTTGAAGTGATTCTCTTTTATTTTCTAAAAACAAAATTTTTTCAAAAATCTCTTGTTTTTTTTACTTAAATCTTGTATTATAATTTATATGCCACTATAGCTCAGTTGGTAGAGCGATGGATTCGTAACCCATAGGCCAGCAGTTCGATTCTGCTTAGTGGCTCCATTAAATAAAATATTTCCGTCACATATTCAAAAATTTAAAACAGGAGCAACGAATTATGCAAATATAAATTAAAAATGCTTAGAATATTCTGAGTGTTTTTGATTTTATTGTTAAAGAATAATTGAAAATTTCATAAAATGTGTTATAATATAAATTAATAATGTATTCCATTATATCCTATAAGTTATTGCAACGGTGGTAACAATAACGAATTCTTAAATAATAATTTAGGAGGAATTTATATGATAAGTGTAAATATTTTATTTCCAAATGAGAAAAAACGGATTATAGAAGAAATTACAAAAAAAATCAAAAGTAACTACAATGAAGATATCAAAAGCTTTAAGTTTCAACATATAGGAAGCGAAAAAGTCTATCTGTATGTTTTTCTTGAAAATGGAGCATCTTTGTACATAACTGCTGAAATAAATAATGTTTTTGACAGCATGACTATATGCAATGATATGTCATTATAGTTTAAGAACGCTCCATAACCACCATGGAGCGTTCTTAATTAAAAATTCAAAAATATATAAACACACTAGTTTAAATTGTTTATTTTTATGTTCCTTTTATATTGTCTAAAATCTTGCAAATTCTCCTTAGTATATCCCTTCAAACAATCTGCAGGTGCTTTATCACATATCTTATTAAATATATCCAAAAATTCTTCATTAGATTTTCCTTTAATTTCCACACATTTCATATGAGTTTTTCCATCTCTTAAATGTACAATTATACTAGATGATACTGTCATTACTCCATAATATTTTATATTATGAATATGCACCCATTTTATATCTGAATATTTGAAAACAGCACCATTAGAACTTTTATAATCAACAAAGAAATCTTTTGTCAATATTATTTTATCTTTGTAATGTTTTTCTTCAACACAATTTTCTAATTGATTTATTAATTCTTCTTTATATCCATTCTTACTAATGTATTTTTGAATTTTATTTTTTGAAATTATCAATACTATTTGTATTATAAATAATACAAATATACCTAATACAGCCAATATTATAAATCCATCTTCAATATTTGTATCTATAGGTGTTCTTCTAACATTTAATAATATACTTCCGAAATGAGCCTCAAAATTTTCTAAACTAATTTTCTCTTCATCGTCTAATCCCTGATTATAAAAATCTACAAACATTTTTTTTAATTCATCAGGAATTTTTTCTGTCATTCCATAAATTTTTACTGTTTCTGGTATAACTGCATTTTCATCAGTTGAATATGTATATTCTTGTATATCTTTTAATTTATCAATTGTTTCAAAATTCAAATCTACAACATACCAATACCCACCATTTATTGCTACATAATATCTATCATTTGTTGAATCGTTTTTATCATCTTGATTTCCATATATTGCGACTTCATCTGATAATCCTTGTACCTCTAAATATGCATATTTATTTTCCTCAATTCCAATTCCACCATTAGTTGTTAAGTCAATTGGCTCTGGTATTTGAGTTCGTTCTTTACTATCTATGGAAGAACTAGCCACTCCAATAACGATTACACATATTACATAACCTATCCATGTCCATACTGGTACTTTTTTTATTCTTTTTAGAATTTTCTCGCCTTTTATTTCCATTTTATCTCCCTTTTATCTTAATAAATTAATATATTTTCTTATATAAAAATATTGCTATTGCTAAACCTATTATACTCGCAATATTTATATGTAGTGCGAATGCAAATGTTAAACTTAATACATTCATATTCAAAACAAGTGGTTCATTTATTCCAAAATCTTGTCCATATGATAGCCAGCCTAGCCAATCAACTTGTGATGCAACTTCTCCTAATAATCCTCCTATTACTAAACCTGCAAATATAAATAATATTGCAATCCATGCATTTTTTCCTTTCATCGTTCCTCTTTTCCTCCTTTGTTTTTCTACATTCTATTTTCCAATCTTTGCTAACCACTCTTCTATATTTATTGTTTTCTCATTATTATTATATGTCATATAAAATTTATTTTCACCAGTTTCTGCATCATACTTTATATATACTGAGTCCAATATATAACTACTTGTTATTAATGTTTCACCACTTGATGAAATTAAATTATAATGTTTATCCTTTCCTACTACAATTATTTTATAACTTGGTATTACCACTGCTGGATATGTATCTGCTTCTTTTGATGAGCTACATCCTATTTCAGTAAATTCAAATTCTGTTATCTTTTCTCCTTTGATATTAAATAATCCCCATAAATCTTCACTATTTTTCACTGGTATTATCTCATTTAATAATACATATTTATTTTCAATACCATTTTGTTGATATTTGCTACTATCAATTCCTATTTGTTGATATGAAGGTTCAATTATTACTTTTCCTTTATTATCAACCACACCATATAAATCATTTTTCTTTACTAGATATAATCCATTCTGATTATCCATAATTTGTATATCATCATATGTCATTCTTATTTTGGTTGATGCATCTTTTCCTAAGACTCCATATTTGTTACTACTCTTTACCAAAAAATCTGATGTTGTTGATAAATATTTTATTTCTTCATATTTAGTTTCTAATACTGATTTTCCAGTACTTGCTGTTATTACACCATATTGCTTATCTTTCACTATTACAATCATATCTTGGAATATTGCTTTTTTATCTGCAAATTCTTCTGATACTTTTTCTTTTTGCTCATTTTCTTCTTCAGATAATCCTAATTTTGATGCATAAAACTTATTTAAATATGACATTGTATAAATATCTATTTTATTTTCTTGTAAGTTATTTTCAAACAATACATTAAAAGCTTGTTCTATTCCTTCAGGAGTTGTATATAGTTCACCATCTTTTTCAAATACATTTTCTTTAATTTTTATATATTCATAATTTACACCATCCATTGTTTTTACTAAAATATTTGAATCTTTCGTAAACATAGCTGTTTCATATTGATTTTTTACATAACACTTTGTTGAATCTTCTGATTTAGCAATATAATCTCCTCTATAATCTTCATAATTAAAAAAACTTGCCACTTGTCTTATTGGTATATATAATTTTAGTTCATTGTCTTCATTCGTAATATATAATATTTTCTCTATATTATTATTTGTTTTTCCATCTATTTTTATTGATATTATTGTACTTTTCAAATATACTATGGTGCAAATTATTGCTATTATTATAACTGAAAGTATTCCTATACAAATTCCTATAATCATAGGCATTTTGCTTTTTTCTCTTTTTTCAACTTCTTGATATAATTCCATCTTTTCTCCTCTTTCCTATCTACGACTTGAATTTACTTTTCATAACCATATTTTTTATAAAATTCTTCTTTAAATGTTCCTAAATTATCATTCTCTATTTCTATTCTAACTCTTTCCATTAATTTAGTCAAGAATCTTAAGTTATGAATTGAAAGCAATCTAACTCCTAGAATTTCATTAGCCTTTATTAAATGTCTTATATATGCTCTTGTATAATTTTTACAAGCATAACAATCACATTCTGGATCTAATGGTCCCCAATCTCTTTCATATGTTGCATTTCTTACTACAACTTTTCCATTAGATGTCATTGCTGTTCCATTTCTTGCTATCCTTGTTGGTAATACACAATCACACATATCAATTCCAGCTATTGCCGCTTCTATTAAATAATCTGGTGATCCAACTCCCATCAAGTATCTTGGTTTGTCCTTTGGCATAAGTGGAGCTGTATATTTCAATATATCTATAAATTCTTCTTTGGGTTCTCCTACACTTATTCCACCAATTGCATATCCTGGTAAGTCCAATTCAATCAAATCTTTAGCTGATTTTTCTCTTAAATCCTTATAGAATCCTCCCTGAATTATACCAAATAATCCTTGGTCATTTGGTCTTTTGTGAGCTTCAATACATCTTTTAGCCCATCTAGTTGTTCTTTCCATAGAATTTTTTGTATATTCATATGTTGATGGATATGGACAACATTCGTCAAATGACATTATTATATCTGCACCAAGCGAATTTTCTATTTCCATTACTTTTTCTGGTGAAAACATATGCTTACTTCCATCTAAATGTGATTTAAATTCAACACCTTCTTCTGTTATTTTTCTTAAATCACTTAAACTAAATACTTGAAATCCTCCACAATCAGTTAGTATTGGTCTATCCCAATTCATAAACTTATGCAATCCTCCTGCTTCTTCTACAATTTTATGACCTGGTCTTAAATATAAGTGATATGTATTAGATAATATTATTTGAGCTTTTACTTCTTCTTTTAATTCTTCTGGTGTTAATGATTTTACTGTTGCTTGTGTTCCAACTGGCATAAAAATTGGTGTTTGTATATCACCATGTGGAGTGTGTACTACCCCTCTTCTTGCCCCTGTTTGTTTACATTCATGTAATAATTCATATGTTATTGCTGGTTTCATCTCTCTTCTCCTTTTTTATTAGATCTATTATTTTCTCTGTTTATCTTGCGTGAAATTCTGCTTATTTTCTCAAATGCTTTCTTTCCTCGAAATTTTGTTTTTTCTTTACATAATTTTAATTTTCTTTTTACTTTAGGTGTGTATTCAATTACATCTTGCTTTAAATCCTCAATAAATTTTTGTCTTTTACTAGTTATTATTCCACCTTCAATTTGTTCACTTGTCTTATATGAAATGATTCTATTAAATTCAACTTTATGTGTTAAATTTTCTAATTGATAGGATGCTTGTAATAACTGCTTTGCAACATTTGTTCTCAAATCTTTTGGATTTAAATTTGGATTCATTATAAATTGTAAATTCAAATCAAATCTTACTCTGTCTAATGCATCTGCATCTTTTACAATATTTATTAATTTTTTTGTATATTCTTCTTTTTCTAATGGTATATTATATTTTTCATATATTTTATCTATTGATTTGTTTTTTCGTTTACATGATTCAATTATAGCTTGTACAATTCTACTATCTTCATCTTTATATTCTATTCCATTCGCATAGTTTAATTTTATTGCATTTTTATCTTTTCCAATTTCATTATAATAAGAAGCTGATAACAAAATATCTTTAGTCTTATCATTTATATCATTTTCTAAAATTTTTTCTTTTTTTGCAATTATCATTGCTAATAATGCTACCCTATTACCATGTTTTAATCCAACTTTTTTGTTTTTTACTATAGCTTGACTAATCTGATTATATTTTTTTCTTAAGTATTCACCTTCTTTGCTTGTTGTCAGTTTTTCTAATTCATCTTTTAATTCTAATTGCATTAAGCCTTCTTGTCTTGCTGAGATAATTGCTTCAGAAAATTTTTTGAATCTATATGGATTTTTTTCACTTGTATTAAATTCACTTATATCCTGTTCAATTTTCTCATCAGTTGATGTTTCTAATTTAGGCAAAAACAAATTTTTTATTTTTTGTTTTATAAGCATAGGTAAATTGTTTTTCATATTATCAATTGAATTTTCTCTCATTTTTCTTTCTATATCTATTGTCATTATAATGGGATTTATTATCTTTCCAATAAATTTATCATTATTAAAATATTTTAATCTTCTTTTTTCATTTTCGATAAAATTCAAATAATCATTTTGTGCAACATAACTAGTCCTGTTCTCATTTAATTCCTCTTCTTTTGCTTCTCTAAATGCAATATCATATCTCTCAGTTTTAGTATTTATAATTGGATTTCCATCAATATCTCTTACTAAATCCGGTACTAAAAATACTTTCTTTATTTCATCATTTTTCAACATGCAATATCCTTCTAATAATACTGCATTATCTGATAATGGTCTAACTTTATAATTTGTAAGTTCTGTTTTATCTCTTGGCATTACTTTCAATGCAGGTTCAACTTTTGTTGGATTTATATATGGGCTCTTATTCATATTGTGCATATAATCTCCTATTTCAGGAGGACCATTAAAAAAGCATACACTTGCTTTACCATAAGAGTTTATATTCTTAAAAATACCTGTTGCTGGTTTTAGATATCGTGTATTTATTATTTTGTCAACAGTTTGCTCATTAGATGTTATATGATACAATCCCTTCTCCAGAATATCATCTTTTATTCTATCATCTGCTTTTATTTTTACGGCCTTTAAAAGTGCAAATACTGAAGATGGAACACTAATTATAATATCTTTTATTATCATTCCAGATATCTCCTATTTTTATTTTATAAACATTGCATCACCAAAACTGAAAAATTTATATTTTTCTTTTACTGCTTCATTATATGCTTTCATTATGTATTCTTTTCCTGCTAATGCTGATACTAGCATTAATAATGTTGATTCTGGTAGATGAAAATTTGTTATTAATCCATCTATACATTTAAATTTATATCCAGGATATATAAAAATCTTTGTATCTCCTTCAATTGGTTCTACCATACCATTTTCTTTTGATGCAATTGTTTCCAATACTCTACATGAAGTTGTTCCTACTGCGATTACTCTTTTTCCTTGTCTTTTTGTTTCATTTATTTTATCTACATCTTCTTGTTTTATATAAAAATGTTCAGAGTGCATATCATGTTCTTCTATATTTTCTACTTTTACTGGTCTAAATGTACCTATTCCAACATGAAGTGTAACATTTGCAATTTTTACACCTTTTTCTTCTAACTTCTTTAATAGTTCTTCTGTAAAATGTAACCCTGCTGTTGGAGCAGCTGCTGAACCTTCATATTTTGCATATACAGTTTGATATCTGTCATTTTCTTTCAATTCTTCATGTATATATGGTGGCAATGGCATTAAACCTATTTGATCTAATATTTCATTAAATATTCCTTCATATTTAAACTGTACTTTTCGAGTTCCACCTGGCATTGTATCTAGTATTTCCGCTTCTAGCAATCCATCTCCAAATACTACTTTTGTTCCTATATGTAGTTTGTTTCCTGGTCTTACAATACATTCCCAAATGTCTCCTTCAATTCTATTTAACAATAAAAATTCAACATGTGCTCCTGTTTCTTTTTTGCCATATAGTCTTGCTGGAAGTACCTTTGTATTATTTCTTACTAAGCAATCACCTGGTTCTAAATAATCTATTATATCTTTAAATACCTTATGTTCTATCGTTTGTTTTTCTCTATCTAATACCATTAATCTTGATTCGTCTCTTTTTTCTAATGGTACTTGTGCTATTAATTCTTCTGGCAATTCATAATTAAATTCTGATACTTTCACTTTCCTACATGCTAGCATTATTGTTATATTTTTTTTGCTAGCTTTTCTCCCTTCTTTATTTTTACTTATATATTGTACTATTTTTTGACCGTTTTTTCAAGTTATATGTAAAAAAATAATATCTAGTTTCTTTTTGAACTAAATATTATTTTTTAGTGTACTTTATCTTTTCTCATTACATTTTTAATAATTTTTTCATTTTTTCTACATTAGGATCTCCTATTTTTTTAGATATTACAATATCATATTTTATAAATACATCCATAATTTCTTGATGGTCATTTTTCCTATTAATTTCATATTGAATCCATCTTTTCTCATTTCTTTCCCAACGTTTTTCATTTTCTTCCCATCTCTTCTCATTTTGCTCCCAACGTTTATCATTTTCTTCCCAACGTTTTTCGTTTTCTTCCCAACGTTTTTCGTTTTCTTCCCAACGTTTTTCGTTTTCTTCCCATTTTTTCTTATTTTCATCCCAGCGCCTTAAATTTTCCTGCCAATGTTCATTTTCAATTTCTCTACTCTTTTTTATTTCTGCTCTTAACTCATTAAAAGATGCTGCAGTTTGTACTTGAAAATTATTTAATGTTTGTAATATTTGTATTAACATTTCGTTAGTATCTACCATATAATTAACCTCCTTGAATTTTATTGATTTAATAATCTAAAAGATTTAAATTGTTTTCTATTTATGAATTAAATCCTCTTTTGAAATAATAAAAAGTACACCTAAGAATATATGCTATACGAAAAAAAATAGAAGCATATACTAATAATATGCCTCTATTATATATTCTCATTTTGCTATTGTCAATAACTTTTTGTCGACAAATTACCACATTTGTTTTATTTAACAACCTCAACATCAAGCATTAATTTTTCTCCATTTATACTTACTTCTGTATAAGTATCTCTTTTTGCGTTAAACAAAACATTTTCAGTTAAAGTTTCCTTCTTTATTTCTGTTTCAAACTTCTTTACAAGTTTTTCTAACATTTCATTTTCAGCTACATATAGATTTATTTTATCTAAAACTTCAAATCCTTTATCTTTTCTCATATTTTGAATTTTTGATAAAATTTCTCTTACATATCCTTCTTCTTTTAGTTCAGGAGTTATAGTTGTATCTAATACTACACCAATTTCTCCTTCACCAGCAAATGCAAATCCTTCTTTTCCTTGCATTGTAACAAGTAAATTTTCAGAAGTTAATTCTATTTGTGTTCCATCTATATCAATATATTC
>CAKPGU010000025.1 GCA_934155265.1 uncultured Clostridia bacterium | reverse complement strand
TCTATGTGTGTCTTCTTTCTTCTTGAATGCTCCACCATTTCCATTAACAGCATCCATAATTTCAGCTGCTAATTTTTGAGCCATAGTTTTTTCATGTCTATTTCTAGCATATAAAACTAACCATCTTAGTCCTAAAGTTTGTCTTCTTTCAGGTCTAATTTCTAATGGTACTTGGTATGTTGCTCCACCCACTCTTCTTGCTTTAACTTCAAGAACTGGCATGATATTTTCTAATGCTGCTTCAAATACTTCTAAAGGATTTTTTCCTTCTTTTTCTTTTATTATGTCAAAAGCATCATATACTATACCTTGAGCAACTGATTTTTTACCATCTAGCATTATGTTGTTTATTAATTTTGTAACAACTTTGCTATTGTATATTGGATCTGGTAATACATCTCTTTTTGCTATATATCCTCTTCTTGGCACTATTCTTCACTCCTTTTCTTTTTTGATATCTATAAGATATCTAAGTTACTCTGGAAAGTTTATTCTTTCCCGCATAGTGCTACATAATCTATTCTAAATTTAAGTACCTTAATTTAGTAAATTGTGTGCACTAATCTAAATAATTAAAAATTAAATAAATTAGGTATATTGTGCATTTTTGATATTTATTGCAAAATGAGGATATACATTTGTATACCGAAGTTTGCAATAGATGTCGAAAATGTGCAACGTGCCTGATTTAATTAATTTTTTTATTTTTTAGGTCTTTTAGCTCCATATTTAGAACGAGCTTGCATTCTGTCTTTTACACCTGCTGTATCTAATGTTCCTCTGATAATATGGTATCTAACACCTGGAAGGTCTTTTACTCTTCCTCCTCTAATTAGAACTACACTGTGTTCTTGTAGGTTATGTCCTATTCCTGGGATATAAGATGTTACTTCATAACCATTTGAAAGTCTAACTCTGGCAACTTTTCTTAAAGCTGAGTTTGGTTTCTTAGGTGTTACTGTTTTTACAACTGTACATACACCTCTCTTTTGTGGAGCTCTGTTATTTGTTAATGTTTTGTTTTTTGAGTTCCATCCATGTTGTAATGCTGGTGCTGTAGATTTTGCCTTTGAAGTTTGTCTTCCTTTTCTTACTAATTGATTAATTGTTGGCACTTAAATTTCACCTCTTTCTTTATTAAAAATAAACCGCTATAAAACTAGCATTTTTTGCCAGTTTCACTGCGGTTTATATTTTATCATTTTTTAGCTGTTATGTCAATATTTTTATTATATTTTTATTCATATTTTCCATCAGTTAATGCTTTTATACTATTTATATTAAATAATTTCTTAAACATATATCTTATCTTGTCAAATCCTGTAATTCCACCTATTATATCTACATTTTCATTTTCTAATGCTTTTTTACATATCTTAGTTATAACACTTTTTTCTTTTTTGCTTAAATTTGTATTTTTTAAATATGATAAATTATATGTTATAGGTGCTACTGAATTCATTATCTCTGAACCATTTTTGGAGAATGACATTGCATAATCATATACTAAACATTTTTCATCAAGATTATATTTCTTTGCAAATTTCTCTAAAATCTGGCATACTGTTGGGTCAATTTTTTTTGTTACTCTACTATCAAACATCTTGTGTTGTGTTGTTGCATATGAAATTAAAAATTCCTTTATTTCTTCTCTGTATTCTCTGTCATTTAATAAAACATTTTTCACTTCTAATGTTGGATATACTTTAATTTCTTCTCCATTATTTATTTGAGCTTTATATACAATCTCTCCATCTTCCACTTTCGCAATAATATTTAATAAAACAATATCTTTTGAACTTGTTTCAGGTTCTTTTTCTGTTGAGATTTCTTCTTTTTCTATTATTTCTTTTTCTTCTATATTATTACTTTTCAACTCTTTAGTTTGTTCTGCAACTATTTCTTCTACTATCGCCCTTGCAAGTCTTTCTATTTCATCTACCTGTTTTTCTTCTTCTATTTCTTCTATTTTATTAGGTGTTTCTATTTCTATTTCACCTATTTCAACTTTTTCTATAGGTTCAAATTCTTTAACATCAATATATTCAATTGGTTCTGTTTCTTCAACTTGGAATTCCTCTTCCATTAATGGTAATATAATTGATTCTTCATTAACTTCTTTTACTACATCTTGTTTTTCAATAATACTAGACCAGTTTTCATTTCTGAAATTTCTTTTGATTGAAGCCAACTCTACAAGTTCGTTTTCTGTGTTTACAATACTTTTTTCTATTTCACTAGCTCTTTTCTTGTATAATGAAATTTGCTTAGCTTGGCTCTCATCTTCCTTTCGTGAATTTTCTGAAACTTCTGGCATTCTTCCAAATCTTTTATAAAATTCACTTTTTTGGAATTCATATCTTGCATTTTTTGCTTTTATTTCTAAAATTTTCTCTTCTATTTCTTTTTGTTCTTCTTCAATTTTACGAACTTTTCTTATTTCTTCTGTTACTAAATTATCTATTGTTAGATTTACTATTCTTTTTATTTCATTAAATTTTATATCGAGTTTATTTTGTAATCTTTGGCTTTCATTACCTAATTCAGAAATCTTTTTTCCTAATCTGCTAATTTCAACAAAATTGTTTTTTGAATTCTTTTGTTTTATTGCATTTCTTTTTTTAGCTAATTTCGTCCTTTGTTCTTCTATTTCAGAAATCTGCATTTTTGATTGCTTTGATTCATTTTCAAAATTTTCTATAACTTCTTTTATCTCTTCTAACCTGTTCATTTCTAAATCTTATCAAGTAATATAATTACCCAATAAACTCCTTTCTTTTGTTATATATGTATTACAATTTAATTCTAACATAACAGCTTTTTTTCTACAAGCTTTTTTTTAACTTTTTTTACTTTTTTGTCAATTAGTTTCGAATTATAAATTTTCTTGTAACAAAAGTGTAATACAAACGTAATGTAATTGTAATATATGTTTTCTAAAAGTATGTTAAAATTAAAATATAAAATATATTCAAGAAAGGAGTCACATAAATGGGAGAAGATAGAAGAATTGGTGATAGAAGATCAGGAATAGAAGATAGAAGAGTTAATTCTTTTTCAGAACAATCTTCAAGAAACTCAAATCACAATCAAAAAAATATTAATGTTACAACTTTTATTATAACAATTCTAATAATGATAATTGCTATAATCATAGCATTCTTTTTCGTTTATACAAATTTAAACAATAGATTAAATGATTTAGAATCTAATGTTAATTCAAATATATACTCAGATTATAGTGATGACATTTATAATTCTGACGATTATTTATATAATGATAATGAATCTGAATCTATTGATGAAAATACAACAAATGGAAACACTACAAATGAAATTTCTAACAATACATTAGTTACAAATTCTAATTCATAATATAAGTTCTATAAAAAATCACTAATAAATTTTAAAATTTATTAGTGATTTTTTTCATATTTTTTAAATCATTTATGCCTCTATCTGCAAGTTTTCCATATTTAACTTTTTTATCTTTTATTTTTTCATCTAACTCAGGAACTATTCCAAAATTTGCATTCATTGGTTGAAATTTATTATTTTCAGTTGAAATGTATTTTGCCAATGCACCAATCATTGTTGTTTCTGGAAATCTAATTTTTTCTAAATTATTATATTTCTCACAAGCATTAATAGCTGCTACCATTCCTGATGAAATTGATTCAACATACCCTTCAACACCTGTAATCTGGCCTGCAAAAAATATATTTGGATTACTTTTTAGATTATATGTATCATCTAATAATGTCGTTGAATTTATATATGTATTTCGATGCATTACTCCATATTTTACAAATTCAGCATTTTGAAGTCCTGGAATCATACTAAATACTCTTTTCTGTTCTCCAAACTTTAGATTAGTTTGAAAACCAACAATATTATATATTATACCATCTGTATCATCTTGTCTTAATTGTACAACCGCATAAGGTCTTCTCCCTGTTCTTGGATCATCAAATCCAACAGGTTTTAATGGACCATATCTCAATGTATCTATCCCTCTTTTTGCCATTACTTCAACTGGCATACATCCTTCAAAAATTTCTCTTTTTTCAAATTCATGTAATGTAACTATTTCAGCATTTACCAATTCATTACAAAAGTTCTCGTATTCTTCTTTATTCATTGGAAGATTTATATAACTTGCATTTTGATTCTTTAATCTTTCTTTCCATTCTTCTAATGATTCATCTTTTTGCTTTTCTTGGTCATATCTATTCCCGAAAAATGCTATATCAAAATCTATACTTTCTTTTGTAATAATTGGTGCTGCTGCATCATAAAAATATAATTTATCTTGCCCAGTTATTTTTGATATTTCTTGTGCCATTCCAGAAGATGTTAATGGACCTGTTGCTATAATTACAATTCCATCTTTACACATTTCTTCTACATTTGTTACTTCTTCATGAATAACTTCTATCAATTGATTTTTTTCAATTTCTTCTGTTACCTTTTCAGCAAATATTTCTCTATCAACTGCTAATGCCTGTCCAGCTGGAACCTGTGTTTCATCCGCTATTTTTATTAATAGAGATTCTAAATATCTAAGTTCTTCTTTCAATAGTCCACATGCATTTGTATGTAAATTTGATTTAAATGAATTACTACATACTATTTCTGCTAAATTCTTATTACTATGTGCTTCTGTAAATTTAACAGGTTTCATTTCATATAATTTTACTTTTATTCCTCTTTTTGCAATTTGGTATGCGGCCTCACAACCCGCAAGGCCACCCCCAATTACTGTTATATAATCTTTCATAATTCCTCCCTTTTATTCAAATAATTTCATAATATCTTCTTTAGAAAGTTTACTAATAAATGATGTCTTAGTATTAAGCACATTATCAATTAGCTCTGACTTTTTTTGTTGCAAATCATATATTTTTTCTTCTATTGAATTTTTTGTAATTAATTTATAAACTTGAACATTATTTTTTTGTCCTATTCTATATGCTCTATCTGTTGCTTGGTTTTCTGCTGATGCATTCCACCAAGGATCATAATGAATAACCATATCTGCACCTGTTAAATTAAGTCCAGTTCCACCTGCTTTAAGTGAAATCAAAAATACTTTTATGTCTTTATTCTCATTAAATTCATCAACCATTCTAATTCTCTCATCAACTTTCGTTGAACCTGTTAATTTGAAATATGTTATATCATTTTTTTCTAATTCTTTTTGAATAAGTTCAAACATTGAAGTATATCCTGAAAATAACAAAATTTTATGTCCCGCTTCTGTAGCATCTTTTACTATTTCTATACACTGTTCTAACTTGCTACTTCCTTCTTGATAATCTTTGATAAATAAACTTGGATGACAGCAAATTTGACGTAACCTTGTAAGTGCTGCCAAAACTTGAATATGGCTTTTTTCAAATCCTCTTAAATTTATAGTTTCTGCTAGTTCTTGTTTTGCTTGTGCCAAATAATTCAAATAAATTTTTTCCTGTTCATCTTTCATTTGATTATTTAAAACTGTTATTGTTTTTTCTGGTAATTCTGTTAAAACTTCTTTTTTAGTTCTCCTTAATACAAAAGGTTCTATTAGCATTTTTAGTTTTTTAGTTGCATTTGGGTTATTATCTTTAACAATCGGCATTTCATATTCTGTTTTAAACTTTTTATATCCAAATAAGTATCCTGGCATTATATAATCAAAAATCGACCATAATTCTGCTAATGAGTTTTCTATTGGAGTTCCTGTTAAAGCATATCTTGTATCTGCTAATATTTCTTTAACTGCTTTTGCATTTTGAGTATTACTATTTTTCAAATATTGTGCTTCATCTGCTATTGCATACCTAAATTGATATTTGTTTTCTTTATATGTTTCCACATCTCTTTTAAGCAAATCATATGATGTTATTACTAAATCATATTCTCCCATTTTTTTTATTTGACTTTTACGTTCTTGTGCATTTCCTCTTATAACAAGTGTTTTCAATTTATTAGTAAACTTTTGAGATTCATTTTGCCAATTTAATGTAAGCGAACTTGGGCATATTACTATAGATGCTCTTTTATCACTATTTGAATTTTCTTCAACATATCCAGCAATAATCGATAACATCTGGATTGTTTTTCCAAGTCCCATATCATCAGCTAATATTCCACCAAATTTATAATTGTCTAATGTTTTAAGCCATTTATATCCTGTTTTTTGGTAATATCTTAAGATATTTTCTAAACTTGATGGTATTTCTATGTCATCTTCTCCATTTTGTTTATCTAATCCATTTATTAGTTTTTTATATTCTAAATTTTTATTTATTTGAGTATTTGTAACAGTTTTTAACAGTTGATTTAGATATAAACCTCTATTAACAGGTAGTTTTATATTTTCATTTTCTAAATCCTTATAACTTATATCCATCCCCGTCATTAATTTGTCAATAAATTCTATATCCGGATTTTCTTCTAAATTTACAAAACTTCCATCCTTTAGCTTATGATATTTTTTCTTTAATTCATATTTAGTCATTATTTCTTCTAATTCTTTAACATCTACATTTAAATTAGCTAAATCGATTGTTAATAAATTATTTTCGACCTTTACTCCCAAACTTCCTATTTTAGGTTGTTTTATTTCTTTAGATTTAAAATTATCTGTTACCATTACTTCAAATTTTTGCATATATTCATTTATATCATTTGTTAGAAAATTATATATTTTCTCTTCCTCTGGAAGGATAAAACATTCTTTTTGAGCATAGTACATGAAACCTGTTTTTCTAAACAAGTTTAATGCTCTATTTTCTGATACTACGTCTCTTGGATATTTTATTTCTATTTTTTGTTGCAACGGATTAAATTCTTCTTCACCATAGCAAAATTTTGTTTCAGCTAATATATAATCACTTTCATCAAAATCTAAAAATAATTTTACGCCAAGCTTTTTAGGTTTATATTGTTCTATTTGTTGTTCATCTATACCTTTAAATTCTATACTGTCTTTTAATTTTAATAATATAACTGAAAAGAATTCTGGCAATTGTTCTTTTCCAAATACTAATTCTGTTAAGTAACTGTTCTTTAGCATTTTTAATAATTTAATAGTTGTATGTTCATATTTCTTGTCACATCTATATAATTTATTATCAAACAATAGATATGTATAATCTTTTCCATTTAATAACTCAATATCTCTCATAATGTCTATATCTTTATTTAAAACAATTTTATATTCTTCTTTTCCCTTTTTCTTCATTACAAAATGTAAATCAGGATTTTCGTCTATTAATTCTAACTTTTCATCTTTATATTCTTTTTGAAAAGATATTTGTTTTCTTTTTAATATATCAAATAGTTCATCTATCCCACTATTATTTAATAATATATACCCATCATTCATCGCTTTTCCATAATATCTATAATTTGAGTTAGAATTTGAGTTTACAAATCTTATTATTTCTGAATGTTTTAGTATAAACTCTAACATTTGTTGTTGATTTTCTTCAAACATTTCTTTTTTATGAATAAATTCCAATTTATTACCATATTTATATTTTTCTCCACTCATCATTCTGTCATAAAACTCATCTAAATCTTTTAATTTATACATTCTTTGATTTCCAATTTTAAATTCTACTCTTAAATTATTTGAATATCTATCATAAATAAGTTTAGGTTCTATTTTTATCTTTTCTGAATCTGGCTCTTGTTCCTTTTCCTCTTCTATTTCTTGCATTTCTTCTGCATAAAATTCATTTACTATTTGCTTAAAGCTTCTATATTTAGAATCTGTTCTTAACATTTTATTTAAATCTACAGTATTTGAACCTTTTACCATCTTTTCATATTTGATATTTGATGAAAATTCCATCATTGTTGCTACTATATGTTTACATGCTGCATATCTGCTTTGATAATCTTGACATTCACATGTTACATCTATGATTTCTCCATCTTCTACACTTATATGTGTTCTATATATATCTTGTCCTGTTACATTTCCTGTTATATCAAAATTGTTTTCATCATTGTAATTTATTTTTTCTATTTCAACTCTTTTTGTTTTTACATATACTCTAGCTTTTTGAGCTCTTTTACTTCCAGCATCAAATAGCATTTCTTCTATTATTTCATCATTTACTAACATACTTTCCCTCGCCATTTCTTGGCTTATAATTATATACTATTTTTTGTCATTTGACAAGGATTTTATGACAGTAAAATAGAAAAGATTAGTTATATTTCAAACTAATCTTTATTTCAAATATTTCTACTATTTTCTAACTTCTGCTCCAAACTTCTTGCAAACATTTTCCATAACTTTTTCCATTAAACCATTAACAACCTCATCAGTCAAAGTCTTTTTATTATCTGAAAAAGTTAAAGAATAAGCAATAGATTTTTTATCTAATCCAATTATAGCACCTGTATAAACATCAAAAACTTCAATCTCTGTAAGCAAACTTCCACCAGCATTTTTAATAACCTTTTCAATTTCTTTTGATGTTAGTGATTTATCAACTACAAATGCAACATCTTTCTTTATACTTGGGAATTTTGAAATTTCCTTATATTTCATTTTTCCTACTTTCTTCTTGAACAATTCATCTAAATTGATTTCAAGTACATATACATCTTCATTTGTTATATTTGGATGTACTTTTCCAATCAATCCAATATCTGTACCATTTACATTTATAACTGCACTTTGACCTGGATGCATCTCTTTTGGCATATCTTTTTTCATAAAGCTATATCTTCCTGCATATCCAAGATAATCTAATACCTCTTCAGCAACTCCCTTAATTGTATAGAAGTCCACATTTTTTGTATTATTTAATCCCAAATAATATTTTCCAGTCATTAATACACACAATTTTGTATCTTCTCCATATATTTCACCTTTTTTATAGAAACCTTTTCCAATTTCAAATATTGATACATCTTTTTGTCCACGTGCATAATTATATTCATAAATTTTATATAATGATGGAATTATACTATACCTCAAAGTATTTCTATCTTCTGTAATTGGATCTAATAATTTTAGTGGTTCAAATTCATCTAAAGTATAGCCATTTACTTCTTTATCATTTATTAGTATATATGATAATGTTTCATTTAATCCCAAAGCAATCATTTTATTTCTGATTTCTCTTTGTGTTTTATCATAACTTCCTTTTCTCATTGGAACAACGGGTAATTTTCCTTCTATATTATCAACACCATATATACGGCTTACTTCTTCAATCAAATCCTCTTTGATTGAAATATCTAATCTTCTTGAAGGCACTTTAACTGTTACAATCTCACCATTAACTTTATATGTAAATCCTAATTTTCTAAATACATTAAGAATTTCTTCATTTGGTATAACAGTTCCTAATACATCATTTATATTTTTAAATGTTATATCAATTTCTTTGTCTTCTTTATTAGTTGTATCATATACAACAGTTCCTGTTACAACTTTTCCATTTGCATATTTTTCTAATAACGCACAAGCTCTTTCAATTGCCATATATGTTCTATTAGGATCAAGACCTTTTTCAAATCTATTACTTGCTTCACTTCTTAGAATTTTATTAGAAGTTACTCTTACTTTTACAGAATCAAATATTGCAGATTCTATAATTATATTTTTGGTATTTTCTTCAACTTCAGTTTCTAATCCTCCCATAACACCAGCTAATCCTACACTATGTGTGCTATCAGCAATTACGATATCATTATTACTTAATATTCTTTCATTACCATCTAAAGTAGTTAATTTTTCTCCTTCATCAGCCATTCTAACAACTAACTTATCTCCAAGTCTATCTGCATCATAGAAATGCAATGGTTGACCAAGTTCAAGCATAACATAATTGCTTATATCAACAACATTATTAATAGGTCTTATTCCAGAAGCAATTAGTCTATTTTTTATAAAAGCTGGACTTTCTTTAATTTCAACATCTTCTACCTTTTTAACTAATAGCATTTTACAATTTTCTGTTTTAACCTCTGATGTAAAAGATTTATTAATATCTTCCCCTTGTTCTTTATGTTCTAAATCAACCTCTTTAACAGGTTTGTCATAAATTGCGCCTATTTCATAAGCCATACCCAATATACTTAGCAAATCCCCTCTATTAGCAGTTAATTCAAAATCTATTACTCCATCGTCCATTCCCATATATTTGATTGGATCTTCTCCAGGTACAGCATCATTTCCAAGTTCAGCAATCCCCTCTGAATCCTCTGACTTTAAAAATTTATGTTCTATACCCAATTCAGCAATTGAGCACAACATACCATTTGACTCTTGACCTCTTATCATACCTTTTTTTATAGTCTTATCTGGTAAAACTGCTCCATCTAATGCAACAATAACTTTTAATCCCTTTCTAGCATTAGGTGCACCACATACTATATCTAACACTTCTGTTCCTATATTAACCTTGCATAAATGTAAGTGGTCAGAATCTGGATGGTCAACACATTCAATAATCTCACCAATTACTAGCTTTGTAGCATTAATTAATTTTCCAGCAGAATCATATTCATTTCCTACCCTTGTCATATCTTCTGCTAATTGATTTATATCTACATCTATATCTACATAATCTTTTACAAAATTTGTACTTAATTTCATTATTTTACCTCCTTTTACCATTGGGGACACCCATTAATGGTAAATTTTTTTACCACTGGGGACACCCTTAATAATATTTTCACCAACCAAGGGTGTCCCTTTTGGTAAATTTTTTTACCAAAAATGAGTGTCCCTACTGGTAATTATTCTTCGTCCTTTCTATCAAATTGTGATAAAAAGCGTATATCATTTGCATATAAATATCTCATATCTGGTATTCCATATTTAAACATTGCTAAACGCTCTAAACCTGTTCCAAATGCAAAACCACTATATTTTTCTGGATCATATCCATTCATTTTTAATACATTTGGATGTACAATTCCTGAACCAAGTACTTCTATCCATCCTGTTTGCTTACATAGATTACATCCTTTTCCTCCACATTTGAAACAACTTACATCAACTTCATAAGATGGTTCTGTGAATGGAAAATAACTAGGTCTAAAACGCAATTCACAATTTTTTCCGATTAATTTTTTTACAAATACTTCTAATGTCCCTTTTAAATCTGCAAGTGATACATTTCTTTCTTTTTTGTCTATTACTAGTCCTTCAACTTGACCAAATTGATGTGAGTGCGTTGCATCATCCTCTCTACGATATGTTTTTCCTGCACATATCATTCTTATTGGTGTTTTTTCTGTATTGGCTAGCATAGTTCTTGCTTGAACTGCTGATGTTTGTGTTCTTAATAAATATTCATTTGTTATGTAGAAACTGTCTTGCATATCTCTTGCTGGATGACCTTTTGGTAAATTTAATCTTTCAAAGCAGAATTCATCTGTTTCTAATTCTGGACCTGCTACAACATCATATCCCATTGATACAAATAAATCTTCTATTTCTTCAATTACCCTATTTACAGGATGTTTGCTTCCTCTTTTCATTTTTGTTCCAGGTAGTGTTATATCTATTGTTTCTTTTTCTAATTTTTCAGCTAACATATTTTCTCTTATACTTTCTTCAGCAATTGATAACTTTTCTTCTATTGACTTTCTAGCATCATTTACAAGCGCACCTATCTTTGGTCTTTCTTCTGGACTTAAACTTCCTAAACTTTTTAGTAAGTTTGATAATTCACTTTTCTTTCCTAAAACTTTAACTTTTAAGTCTTGCAATTCTTGTGAATCTTTTATTTCTTTGATTCTTTCTTCTGCTTGTTTTTTAATCTCTTCTATTTTTTCTTGCATTTTTTCTATCCTTCCTTTCTATCGGTATAATTATAATAGTCTGTCCAACAATAAAAGAACCATCCTTCCTATTTATTAGGACGAATGGTTCTTTTCGTGGTACCACCTAATTTTATTAATTACTTGCTTTTTTATATTTTTTAAAGCTCGTTTATTAACCTCATTATAGTTTTAACGGTTCAACCGCTTACCTCTACTGTTGTTCAAAGTAAGACCTCAAAAGTGAATTTTCAATATATTTTGTATAAATAGCTCTCAGCTTTGCTATTTTCTCTGTAATACTTTTCAATATATTTACTTTGCTTTTTCATAGGATTTTATTAATATACTTTATAGCACAATTATTATAGCACCTTTTCCTAGATTTGTAAAGCATCTTGATTGAAAAATTCTTCAATTATTTGTGCACATCTTTTTGAAGCTTTTTCTAAAAATTGTTCAAATGTTATATTATTATTTCCATTAGGGTTATCTGATATGCTTCTTATAACAATAAATGGTATATTATCTAATTTACATACTTGCGCAATTGCAGAACCTTCCATTTCAATTGCATCCGCATTAAATTTTGTTCTTATTTTATCTTTCATTGTTTTTTCTGTACAAAAAATATCCCCTGATGCAATTGTTCCAACTTTTATTTTAAATTCTTTATCTTGTAACTTTGATATTGTTTGTTCCATTTTTCTAATTAATTCACTATCACTCTCAACATTTTCTCCTACATTACTTATAAAACCTTTAGGATGCCCAAATGCTGTTATATCAAAATCATGTTGAACTAATTTTTTTCCTATTACTATATCTCCTATTTCTAATTCATTATTTGCACAACCAGCTGACCCAACATTTATAATAGCTTCTACTTTAAAATTGTCAATTAAAATTTGTGTTGTTCTAGCTGCATTTACTTTTCCTACTCCAGACTCTACTAAGACTATATTTTTGTTATTTATTTTTCCTTTAAAAAAAGTCAATTCATATACTTCTTTTTCTTCTATCTCTGTCATTATTTTTTTTATTTCTTGCATTTCTTCTTGCATTGCTGCTATTATTCCATATATCTTCATATCCTTAATCTCCTTATCTCCATAAATTACTATGTTAATATTTTATCGCATTATATACGAAATAGCAAGCAAAAAGACACTATATTTCAAGTGTCTTTTTATCTATAAATTATTGTAATTCTATAACTGCTCCAACTTCTTCAAGTTTAGCTTTTAATTCTTCAGCTTCAGCTTTAGAAACATTTTCTTTTAATGTTTTTGGTGCTCCATCAACCATTTCTTTAGCTTCTTTTAATCCTAATCCTAATGCATTTTTAACAGCTGTGATAACTTTGATTTTTTGATCTCCAGCTGCTGATAATACAACATTGAATGAAGATTTTTCTTCAGCTGCTGCAGCTCCTGCTGCTGCTGGTGCAGCTGCTGCTACTGCAGATACTCCAAATTCTTCTTCTATAGCTTTTACTAAATCAGCTAATTCTACTACTGTCATTTTTTTGATTTCTTCTATCATTTCTTCTTTACTCATTTTTAAATCCTCCTATTTTTTATTTTAATATTTACGATATAAGTTCGCTACTCTAATTATTTTCATATTTTAATAAATTGCGTAGATATACTAAGCATTTTCTTTTTGAGCTTTAACTTGATCAAGTGCAACTGCAAGTTTTGATATATTTCCAAGTAATGCACCAGCAAGCATAGATAGTAATGTTTCTCTTGATGGTAATTTTGCTAAAGTTATTATCTCTTCAGCTGTCATTACTTTTCCATCAATTACACCACCTTTGATTTTATAAAAATCATTGTCTTTACTGTAATTGTATATTACTTTAGCTGTTTCTAAGTAATCATCATTGTTCATAACAACTGCTGTTGGACCTTCTAATAAACTTTCTAGTCCTTCAATTCCAGCTTCAGCTAATGCTCTTCTTGTTATGTTATTTTTGATTACTGTATATTCAGAATTAGATTTTCTAAGTTCAGCTCTTAATTCTGTTACATCAGCTACATTAATTCCTCTGTAATCTGTTAAAAGTATTATTTTAGCTTCTTTCATTTTTTCAGCTAATTTTGATACTTCTTCTTTCTTTTGGTTTAAGATTTTTTCACTTGCCATTTATAATTCACCTCCTAGATATATTTTTTATATTTAAAATTAAAAAACAATCCCTATGCCAAATACATTGAGGCATAAAGATTGTGTTTATCTCAATATACCTCGGTAGGTCTTATTTTATTGCCTACTGTCTTTGGCTATTATTATATATAAATTATTTTTGGTTAATAGAAAGTCCAGGTCCCATTGTTGTTGATATAGATACACCTTTGATGTATTGTCCTTTAGCTGCTGCTGGTTTAGCTTTTATTATAGCTCCCATTATTGCATCATAGTTTTCAGCTAATTTATCAGCTCCAAATGAAACTTTTCCAAATCCTAAGTGAATAATATTAGTTTTATCTAATCTATATTCAACTTTACCAGATTTGATTTCTTTTATTGCTTTAGCTACATCCATTGTAACTGTTCCTGATTTAGGGTTTGGCATTAAACCTTTTGGTCCTAATACTTTACCTAACCTACCAACTACACCCATCATGTCTGGTGTTGCAACAATTACATCATAATCAAACCAGTTGTCATTTTGAATTCTTGGTATTAATTCTTCAGCTCCTACAAAGTCAGCTCCAGCTTTTTCAGCTTCGTCTGCTTTTGGGCCTTTAGCAAATACTAAAACTCTTTGTGTTTTTCCTGTACCATTTGGAAGTACAACAGTACCTCTTACTTGTTGGTCAGCATGTTTTGAATCTACACCTAATTTAACATGTAATTCAACTGTTTGATCAAATTTTGTTTTTGGCATTTTTTCTATTACATCTAATGCTTCTTTAATTTCATATTCTTTATTAGAATCAACTAATTTAGAACATTCTACATATCTTTTTGATTTTTTCATTTTAATCCTCCTTTGGTTTTAACGAGTTATTATATAACTCTCCCACTTTTATATTTTAATAATATTAGTCTACTACAACTACTCCCATACTTCTAGCTGTTCCAGCTACCATTTTCATAGCTGTTTCTATTGATGCAGCATTTAAGTCTGGCATTTTTTGTTCAGCTATTGCTTTAACTTGTTCCATTGTTATTTTAGCAACTTTATCTCTGTTTGGTTTTCCAGAACCTTTTTCAATTTTAACAGCTTTCTTTATTAATACTGCTACTGGTGGAACTTTTGTAATAAATGTAAATGATTTATCTTTGTATACAGTTATTACAACAGGGATTATAAATCCTGCTTGATTTGCTGTTCTATCATTGAATTCTTTAACGAATTGCATGATATTTACACCACTACCACCTAAAGCTGGTCCAACTGGTGGAGCTGGAGTTGCCTTTCCTGCTTCTATTTGTAATTTTATGATATTTGAAATTTCTTTCTCTGCCATTTTCAAATTTCGCCTCCTTTAATCTACTTTTTGTATTTGTGAAAATTCTAATTCTACTGGTGTTTCCCTACCAAACATAGAAATTAAAACTTTAACTTTATGCTTTTCTTTATTTATTTCTTGAACAGTTCCTATTGAGTCTTTAAATGGTCCATTTAGTATTTGTACTGAATCATTCACATCATAGTCTACACTTATTGATGCATCCTCAAATCCCATTGCACGAATTTCTTCATCTGTTAATGGAATAGGGTCTGTTCCAGATCCTACAAATCCTGTAACACCTCTAGTATTTCTAACAATATACCATGTTTCTTCTGTTACAATCATTTTCACTAACACATATCCTGGAAATACTTTTTTTAGGTTTGCTTTTCTTTGTCCATCTTTTATTTCAATTTGTTCTTCCATTGGAACAACTATGTCAAAGAAATATTCTTCCAGTTCTCTGTTTTTTACTGTTTTTTCAAGGTCAGTTTTTACTTTATTTTCATATCCTGAATATGTATGTACTACATACCACCTTGGTGACATATCATAATCTTTTTGTGACATTTATTTGACCTCCTTATTGTTCCGGATTAGTTTGTTCACCATCATTTGTTGTTTCTTCTGTTGGTGTAACATTTTCTGTATTTGACTCAGTTGTATTTGAATCTTCTGCTGTTGAATTATCATCACTATCATTTGTTGTTTCTTCAGTAGCAGAGTTCTCTGTATCTGTGTTTTCTTGATTGTCCGTATTTTCTTCTCCGTTATCAGTACTTTCTGTACTATCAGTATTTTCAGAGCTTTCTTCTTTATTATATTTTTCATTAACTATGTTTTGCATTTTGCTTATTCCATATTTGTTACCCATATCGAATACAACATCTAATACAAATACAATTGCAGCAGTTACTAATACTATTGCAACAACAGCACTAGTATTATTTACTAATTGTTTTGGTGTTGGCCAAATTACTTTTTTTAGTTCTGCTTTAAAGTCTTTGAAAAAATGTTTTTTAGCCTTACTTTCATTCTTATTATCTTTTTTAGCCATTTTATTTCCTCCTTAAAATAGCTTTATACTATTTAGTTTCTTTATGAGTTGTACGTTTTTTGCAAAATTTACAATATTTAACTAATTCTAGTCTATCTGTATTGTTTCTTTTATTTTTTGATGTCATATAGTTTCTGTTTTTGCATTCTGTACATTCTAATATGATATTTTCTCTTGGTCCTTTAGCTGCCATTTAAATACACCTCCGACTTTTTTAACCTTACTTTTTTAAACGATGTGAGCATACACTTATTCTACGTATGCTCAAATATTTTACCACTTTTTTCTTGATATGTCAATCAATTTTTATTACTTTTTTCTTCTTTTTTTGTTTTTTTGAACTGAAAATCCAAATTTTCCAATTTTTTTGCCTAATGAATAATAATTTCCATTTGAATATGCAATTAAATTACATTTAGAAATATCAAATGCACCTTTTTCATCAATAAATTTTTCATCAGCATTTATTCCAAGTACCTCTGCAATAAACATATGATGACTTCCTAGCTCTTTAATCTCTTTTACCCTACATTCAACAGATACAGGACTTTCTTTTATCATGGGACACTTCACAAATTTGGCAGGTTCTTTTGTTAAATTCATTTCTTTAAATTTATCAACTTGTGCACCTGTTTTTACACCACACCAATCTGTTGCATATGCTAAATCTTCTGTGGTCAAATTAATTACAAATTCTCCACTTTCTTTTATAATATTGTATGAATGTCTTGTTGGTCTTACTGATATATATACCATTGCAGGATCTGTATTCATTATTCCAGTCCATGCAACTGTTATAATATTAGATTCTTCCATTGTCCCACAAGATACCATTACAACTGGTAATGGATATAAAAACGTACCTGGCTTCCATGTTACTTTACTCATTTATAATACCTCCCTTTATAATTTATTATATTTAGATTGTATATTATTATATCATTATTAATACATTTTGTGAATATAAAAAAACATAAATTAAAATTGTCATAAACAGTTCTAATTTATGCTTTTTATTATAAATAAAAAAAAACTGGCAACAACCTATTTTCCCAGCAGGGTAACCCACAAGTATCTTCGGCACATTGGAGCTTGACTTCTGTGTTCGGGATGGGAACAGGTATTTCCTCCATGTAATCGTCACCAGAAAATTATATAGTGATTAAAGCACACTCAAAAATACATAGATGAAATATTTATTAGGATTTTTAATAAATTATAGTTAAGCCCTCGATTTATTA
>CAKPGU010000024.1 GCA_934155265.1 uncultured Clostridia bacterium | reverse complement strand
TTAGATTTACGTAGATATGGTTCTAATATTCATTCTGGATTTGGTCTAGGTTTTGAAAGATTACTTATGTATATTACAGGTATAGAAAACATTAGAGATGTTATTCCTTATCCTAGAACTCCAAATAATTGCGATTTCTAAAAACAAAAAAACAGGTACATTTTTGCCTGTTTTTTATAATATATAAAAAAAGAAAATAATAACTTTAAATGAAATGACGAATATGATTGGAGAAACTTTAGAAATTCTTACGAAAGTTTATGGAAAGAGTTCACGAGAGTGGAAGGGTGCCATAAAATAAGTTAGAATTTCTTAAGTTTCGTAATGAGTCGAGGAATGTAATGCAAAGTTATTATTTTCTTTTTTTAAATATTTTATATAGTATCAAAAATGTACCTGTCCCCATTTTTACCTTATTTTATAAAAGACGTATCATAATTATTATTCACAAAATCCTCATTCTCCAAAATTTGATACAAAAAATCTCTATTAGTATCAATGCCCTCAATCACCAACTCAGCAATAGCACTTTTCATTTTCTCAATAGACTCTTCCCTATTTTTACCATGAACTATAATTTTAGCAAGCATTGAATCATAATTTTGTGGCACAGTATATCCATCATATATTGCAGTATCCACTCTTATTCCATTGCCTCCAGGTAAATGAAGTCCAGTAATAGTCCCAGGACAAGGCATAAAATTTTTACTTGGATTTTCCGCATTTACACGAACTTCAAGACTATGTCCATCAATTTTTATATCGTCTTGGGAATATGATAATTTCTCTCCACTTGCAATTTTTATCTGTTCCTTAATAATGTCAACTCCTGTTACCATTTCTGTCACAGGATGTTCAACTTGTACTCTAGTATTCATTTCCATGAAATAAAAATCTCTATTTTTATCAACCAAAAACTCTATTGTACCAGCATTACTATATCCAATTTCTTTTACGGCCTTTACTGCAGCCTCTCCCATTTTATTTCTTATTTCATCAGATATAAAACTACTTGGAGTTTCTTCCATAATTTTTTGATTACGTCTTTGTATTGAGCAATCTCTATCACCCAAATATATACAATTTCCATGTTCATCAGCAAGAATTTGAATCTCAATATGTCTAGGATTTTCTATAAACTTTTCCATATACAAACTATCATCATTAAAAGAAATTTTAGCCTCTTGTTTTACAATATCATATTCTTTTTTCAATTCTTCTTCTGTATATGCAATTCTAATACCTCTTCCGCCACCACCTGCTGATGCCTTTAAGATCACTGGATATCTAATCTTTTTAGCAAGTTCAACGGCTTGACTTTTTGATTTAATTAATCCTTTTGAACCTGGTACAACTGGAACTCCAGCACATTTCATAGTCTCTTTTGCTTTTGATTTATTTCCTAATAGTTCTATCAGTTCATATTTAGGACCTATAAATTTTATTCCAATATCTTCACATAATTTTGCAAATTTAGCATTTTCAGATAAAAAACCAAAACCAGGATGAATACTGTCAGCCCCTGTTAGACATGCTGCTTCTAATATAGCTTTAATATTCAAATAACTTTTATTTGATGGAGCTGGCCCTATACAAACAGATTCATCAGCCAAAGTTTTATGCAATGCATTTCTGTCTGCTTCTGAATACACTGCTACTGTCCTTATTCCCATTTCTCTACATGCTCTAATTATTCTTACTGCTATCTCACCACGATTTGCTATTAATACTTTTTTTAACATATTTCCTCCTAACTTTTACACTACTGCAAAAGTTAATTCACCTTTTGCTACAACTTTGCCATCAACTGTTGCAATAGCTTCTCCAACTCCAACTGGACCTTTTCTTTTTATTATTTTTACTTCTAATTTCAAAACATCACCTGGCACAACTATTTTCTTAAATTTCATTTTATCTATTCCACCAAATAATGCATTTTTTCCTTTGTTTTCATTCATACTTAATATGGCCACAGCACCAGTTTGGGCTAATGCTTCTGTTATTAATACTCCTGGCATTATAGGATTTCCAGGAAAATGTCCTTGAAAATACCATTCATTTATATTTACATTTTTATATGCTATTGCACTTTCACCTGGTACCAATTCTTCAACCTTATCTATCATTAAAAAAGGTGCTCTCTGTGGTATTATTTTTTCTATTTCTTTTATATCTAACATTTTTTGTTTCCTTTCTATAAAATGCTGTTCAAATCTACATTGTAATTTTACTTTATTTTAAACAATACTGTTCCATACTCAACCATGTCTTCATCTTTTTTGCACACTTCTACAATTTCTCCATCACACTCTGCTTCTATTTCATTCATTAATTTCATTGCTTCAACTATGCAAACAACTTGACCTTTTTTTACTTTGTCACCAACTTTTACAAACGGCTCTGCTTTTGGTGAAGATTTAGAATAAAATGTTCCTACCATTGGTGATTTTATTTCATTATATTTTTGCTCATGTTGAATCACATCATCAATAGATTTTGAACTTTGATTAACATTATTTGTAATACTTGTGATCGTTTCTGCATCATTTTTTCCTTTATCCATTTTAATTTTCAAACCATCAGGAAATTCAATTTCTAATGTATCCAATTTTGAATCTCCCATATCTTGTATTATTTTTTTTATTTCACTATAATCCATTGTCATTTCTCCTTTACAATACTTGATTTTTGTGTTATACTTTTTATATTAAAAAATAGGAGGATTAGCCTATGAAAAAATTTAGAAAACGGTGTGATGACCTTAGAGATTTCTATCTTATGATGGAAACAACAAACACAAAAGTAATTCTTTTATCCAAACTTGTTGCTCTCTCTTTTTATAACGAGTATCAACTACTGGATGAATTACCTAAAAGGAAAACTTTAGAAATTGATTGCTCAGACTTATCTGAACAAATGAGTTTATCGGAGATTGAAAATTCTTTATCAAAAGTATTATCTGATTTAGAATTTAAAAACTACGATATTCTACACTGTAAAAATTTCAATCTTTTTCATAAAGTAAACTTTGTGATAAACTATTAAAGTAATCACCCCAAAGGAAGCCACAGATTGTGGCTTTCTTTTTTTCTTAAAGCTTTCTTCCAATCCTATTTATCTTTTTTAAAAGTATAGTTGCATTATGCCCACCAAAACCTAATGAATTTGACATTGCATAATTTACTTCTACATTTCTCCCCTCATTTGGAACAATATCCAAATCACATTCTTCATCAGGAACTTTGTAATTTATAGTAGGGGGTACAAAATTATCTTGAACTGATTTTGCACATATAACAGCTTCAATTCCACCAGCTGCACCAAGTAAATGCCCTGTGTTACCTTTTGTTGAACTCATCATTACTGTTTTAGAAGCATCACCAAAAGCTGTTTTTACTGCTGCAGTCTCCCCAGAATCATTCAAGTGTGTAGAAGTACCATGTGCATTTATATATGTAATTTCTTCTGGATTTACACCTGCTTCTTCCATTGCAATCTTCATGGCTCTTGCTCCACCTTCGCCACCAGGAGCTGGTGAAGTTATGTGATAAGCATCTGAAGTTGCACCATAACCAACAATTTCAGCATAAATTTTGGCACCTCTTGCCTTTGCATGTTCTAATTCTTCCAAAACGACAATACCAGCACCTTCTCCCATAACAAAACCGTTTCTTTCTTTATCAAATGGAATACTAGCTCTATACTTGTCAGTTGTTTGAGTTAATGCTTTTATATTTGTAAACCCTGCCATGCTAGATGGAGTAATAGAAGCTTCTGTTCCACCTGTAACAATTATATCTTGATATCCATGTTTAATCATTCTAAAACTCTCACCTATACAATGAGTTCCACTTGCACAGGCAGTAACCATAGAAATTGATTCACCTTTTGCTCCAAGATCTATTGTTACATTTCCTGCAGCCATATTTCCTATTGTCATTGGAATATACATTGGTGAAATTCTATCTGGTCCTTTTTCAAACATTTTTTGAATATCTTTTTCAATTGTTCCAATCCCACCTATACCAGAACCGACTATCACTCCTACTCTAGTCATATCCTCTTTTTCTCTATTTAATCCACTATCTTTCCATGCCTCTCTTGATGCTACAATTGCAAAATGTGAAAATCTATCCATTCTTTTTGCTTCTCTTTTATCCAAATATTCTTCTACATCAAATCCTTTAACTTCACCTGCTAATTTCACTTTAAAATTACTAGTATCAAATCCTTTTATTTCATCAATTCCACATTTTCCATCTTTAATGGCATTCCAAAACTCTTCTACATTATTTCCTATTGGAGTTATTGCTCCAAGTCCTGTTATTACAACTCTTCTTTCCATTTCAATTTCCTTTCTGTTAATTTTGTACCTGGTCCATTTTTTACACATTTCTTAGCATACCATTCCACCATCTATATTAATGACTTGCCCTGTAATATATGAACTTTCTTCACTTCCTAAAAAATAAACCACATTTGCTATTTCTCTAGCTGTTCCCATTCTTTTCATAGGAATTTGAGCATTTATATTCGCTTTCACATCATCTGATAATACATTTGTCATATCTGTATCAATAAAACCTGGTGCAACTGCATTTGCTCTAATATCTCTTGATGCTAATTCTTTTGCAACACTTTTTGTAAATCCTATTATCCCTGCTTTAGATGCTGAATAATTAGATTGGCCTGCATTTCCTGTTACACCAACAACAGATGATAAATTTATAATTCTTCCACTTCTTTTTTTCATCATATATGGTGTTACAGCTTTCGTAACTAGAAACGTTCCTTTTAGATTAATTTCTATTACTTTATCAAAATCTTCTTCCTTCATTCTCATTAATAGTGTATCTCTTGTTATTCCTGCATTATTTACTAATACATCAATTCTCCCAAATTTTTCGATTGCTTGTTTCACAACATTTTCTACTTCTTCTGCTTTTGATACATCAGCTTTTACAATTAGACTTTCTATGCTATATTTGTCAAACTCATCTTTTAATTCATCTATATTTGTATTTTCTGATACGTAATTGATAACTACATTGTATCCATTTTCTGCATATTTTAAAGCAATTGCTTTTCCTATTCCTCTTGATCCACCAGTTACAAAAACCACTTGTTTTTCTTCCATGATTCTTCTCCTTTTAAATAATTTTTTCTAAACTATCCAAATTATTTACATTATATAGTTCTGCTTCTGGATAATCTTTTTTTACAAATCCTGTTAATGTTTTTCCAGGACCGATTTCTATAAACCTGTCTACCTTTTGATTTTTCATAAGTTGAATTGCTTTGTCAAATCTTACCGGACTAACTATATGTTTCGAAAGTATTTCTTCAAAATTATCTTGTTCGGCATAAAACTCTCCATCAATGTTTTTAATAACCTTTACTCCATTTCCATTCTCAAACTTAACTTTTTTTAACTCTTTCTTAAACAACTCACTTGCTTTTTCCAATTTTTCAGTATGAAAAGGTCCACTTGTTTTTAATTTTATAACTCTTTTTGCTCCATTTTCTCTTAACTTTTCTATTGCAATATCAATCGCATCACTTGTTCCTGATATTACTGTTTGACTACTACAATTATAATTTGCAGGTACAACAAATTTTCCACTTTCTCTTAATTCTTTACAAATCTTTTCTATTTTTTCTGTATTTAACCCAATTACAGCAGCCATTGAATATTCACAAGTTTCTTCTCCTTCCACAAAATTTTCCATATAGTATCCTCTTTTTTGTATTAACTTAATACCATCTTCAAACGAAATATATCCACCATATATTAATGCTACATACTCTCCTAAACTCAATCCAACAGCAATATCTGCTTTTATCCCTTTGTTTTCTATTACTTTAAGAATTGCTATACTTGTTGTCAATATTGCTATTTGCGTATTTTCTGTTTTCATCAATATTTCTTCTGGACCATCAAAACATAATTTTTTTATATCTATTCCAGAAACTTCACTTGCTTTTTCATATATGTCTCTCGCTTCTTTATATTTTTCATATATATCTTTACCCATTCCTACAGTTTGTGCTCCCTGACCTGGAAATAAAAATGCTGTTTTCATAATATTCTCCTTTTCGATTTCAATCTTTTAAATCATTTCATTTATATACCTTTAGTCTTAATTTTTCTATTAGTATGACTGGTCAAAACAAACTAATCGATTTTAAGTAATATACTTCCTGTATTAAGACCTCCCCCATATCCTAATAAGATAATCTTATCACCATTATTCAATAATTTATTTTGTTGCATTTCTTCTAATGCAATTGGTATACTGGCACAAAAAGTATTTCCAACATTATCTATATTAGAAAAAACTTTTTCCATTGAAATTCCAAGTCTATTTGCAATTGCCTTTATTATTTTTAGATTAGATTGATGTGGTACAATATATTTTATATTTTCTAACTTTTCTCCTGATTTTTCTAATAATTCTCTTACATTTGTTACTGTTTCGCTCACTGCATATTTATAAATTGCTAATCCATCCATTGAAATTTTACTATTTGAAACATTACCCAATATATTCTTAAAATCAGGAATTGACTCTATATTAGAAAAATACAAATTATTATTTGAACTTTCAAATAAAGTTGCACCTGCTCCATCCGCCAAAATTATTGCAGTATTAATATCATCTTGATTTGTATATTTAGATAATATATCAACTCCAATAACAATTGCTTTTTCTATTTTTCCACTATCTATATACATCTGCGCAATATCAACTGCATTTATATATCCACTACATCCTGCTAAAACATCAAATGCTATACATTTTTTTATATTAATCTTTTTTTGAACATAATTAGCTATTCCTGGCATTAATCTATTTGTACTTGTAGTAGCAACAACTATTAATCCTATTTCTTGTACATCAATTTTAGTCTTTCTTATTAATCTTTGCACAGCCATTGTAGCCATTTCTTCTATCGTCTCATCTTTAGCAAAATATCTTTGCCTTATTCCTGTTCTTTTTACTATATATTCTTCTTCTATATTAAATTTATTAGCAATTTCTTTATTTTCAACCTTTATTTCAGGTAAATAACTACTACATGAAACTAATCTCATACATTTGATTCCTTTCTAATTTCTTATCCTTTATTATTAAATTCTTTTGGATTATAACATTATTCTTTTTATTTTGACAATCCATTATAATAGGCAGTCAGTCATAAAAAATGGATTGAAAAAAATGGACCGGGTACATTTTTTTACTCCTTCTATTTACAAATCAGCCAATATAAGTTAAAATATTATTCGGAGGAAATAATTATGAAAACTTATAAATTCACTTCACATAGTAGTGATGAAACAATGAAATTTGCCTCTAAGTTAGCAAGCAAATTGCATATTGGTGATGTTGTTGTTTTATCAGGAGAACTAGGTGCTGGAAAAACGAAATTTACTGAAGGATTTCTAAAATATTTTGGTCTTGATAAAGAAATTTCAAGTCCTACATTTAATATTGTTAATGAATATAAAAAAGATGATATAAAAATCTATCATTTTGATGTTTATAGATTAGAAGATGTTGATGAATTTTATGCCATTGGTGGAGAAGAATATTTTTCTTCTGGCATCTGCATTATAGAATGGGGTGAACTAATTGAAGAGGCTCTTCCTAATGATTATATAAAAATTTCTTTTGAAAAAGATTTAAATGATGAAAATATAAGATATCTAAATATTATAATAAGTTACCAGTAGGGACACCCATGTTTGGTCAAAATCTTTACCAGTGGGGACACCCTTATTTTTGGAAAAACGTTACCAGTGGGGACACTCATTAATGGTAAAAATTTAGTATTTAAAATAGTTAATTAATAAATATAATTGTATACGTATTAATTACATTAATTTTTTAATATACTTTTTACCATTAATGAGTGTCCCCACTGGTAACGTTTTCCCCAAAATAAAGGTGTCCCTACTGGTAACGTTTTACCCCCCAATAAGGGTGTCCCCACTGGTAAAGATTTTAACCAAACATGGGTGTCCCTACTGGTAACTTATTATAAATTTATACTCCCATTATAGAAAACCCATTATCAACATGAATTATTTCCCCAGTAATTGCAGAAGATAAATCACTAAACAAGAAACTTGTTGTATCACCAACCTGTTTAGGAGTAACATTCTGATGCAATGCAGATTTTTCTTCAACAACATTCAAAATTGTATTAAAATCTTTAATTCCTTTTGCCGAAAGAGTTTTAATTGGACCTGCTGATATCCCATTTATTCTAATATTTTGTTTTCCTAAATCTTTTGCTAAATATCTTATATTTGATTCTAATGCAGCCTTTGCAGCACCCATAACATTATATCCTTCAATTGCTTTTTCAGAGCCATAATATGTATATGAAACAATACTTGAATTTTTGTTTAATAAATCTAATTCTGTTGCAATTCTTGCAACAGCAATTAAAGAATATGCGCTAACATCACAAGCATGAGCATATCCACTTCTTGATGTCAATATAAAATCATTTCTTAAGTCTTCTGTATTTGCATGTGCTATAGCATGAAGAATACCATCAATTTTACCATGTTCCGCTTTTATCTGTTCAAAACATACTTTTATACTTTCATCTGAACTTGCATCACATGCATAAACTGAAGAGTTTGGAATTTCGTCAGTAAGTTCTTTCACCTTTTCAATTTTCTCCATAGAACCACATGTAAATATTACCTGTGCACCTTGTTCATGAGCTGATTGAGCTGCTCCCCATGCAATGCTCCATTTATTTCTTATTCCCATTATTAATACTTTTTTTCCTGTTAGAATCATTTTTTATATCCTCCTTCTAAATAAATCATGTAAATTTGGGACCGGGTACATTTTTTACACTATCCCAATCTTTCTATATTTCTCATATCTTTTTTCTATCAATTCTTCTTTAGTATTTTGGTTTAATTCATTTATTGATTTTACAATATATTCTTTCAAATCATTTGCAACTGTTGAAAAATCATCCTGAGCTCCATTTTTAGGTTCTGAAATTATTTTATCTATAACTCCAAACTCTTTTAAATCTTGTGCTGTTATTTTCATATTTTCAGCTGCCTCACTTGCTTTGGAAGAATCTTTATATAAAATACTAGCAAATCCTTCTGGTGAAAGTATTGAATATACAGCATTTTCAAGCATAATAATTCTATCTCCAACTCCTATAGCTAAAGCACCTCCACTTGATCCCTCTCCAATTACAACACATATTACTGGCACTTTAAATTGTGACATTTCCATCATATTTTTAGCAATAGCTTCTCCCTGCCCTCTCTCTTCTGCACCAACTCCAGGATAAGCACCTGGTGTATCAATAAATGTTATAATTGGCCTATTAAATTTTTCAGCTTGTTTCATTAATCTTAATGATTTTCTATATCCTTCTGGATTTGGCATTCCAAAATTTCTTTCCATATTTTCTTTAATATTTTTTCCTTTTTGTTCTCCTATTATAGTTACAGAAATACTCTTCTTTGAACCTATTTCTAATAATCCTATCCCTCCAACGATTGACTTGTCATCTCCGAAATTTCTATCACCATGTAACTCTATAAAATCTGTAAAAATTTCATTTATATAATCCATTGCTTTTGGTCTTTCTGGCATTCTTGCAATACATACCCTATCCCATGCTGATTTCAACAATCTCAACTCCTTTCATAGTGCATTTTGTACCCGGTACAAAATGCACTTTTTCCCATTTAATGTAATTTTATTATTTTATATAATATATCCTTCATATCCTTTCTTTCAACTATTTTATCTATAAAACCATGTTCTAATAAGAATTCTGATTTTTGGAATCCTTCTGGCAATTTTTGTTTTATTGTTTGTTCTATTACTCTTGGACCTGCAAAACCTATTAATGCATCTGGCTCTGCTAAAATTATATCTCCAAGACTTGCAAAACTTGCTGTTACTCCTCCTGTTGTTGGATCTGTAAGAACTGAAATATATAATAAACCTGCTTCATTATGTTTTGCAAGAGCAGCTGACGTTTTTGCCATTTGCATTAATGAAATTATTCCTTCTTGCATTCGTGCCCCACCTGATACACAAAATATTATTAATGGTATACTTTTTTCTATTGATTTCTCTATTGCTAATGTTATTCTTTCTCCAACACAACTTCCCATACTTCCCATCATGAAATTGCCATCCATAACTGCTATTACAACTGGTTCTCCATTAATTGTACAAGTTCCGCATTTAATGGCTTCTTCTATTTTTGTTTTTTCTTTTAATGCTTCTACTTTTTTTAAATATCCATCAAATTTCAATGGATCCTTTGTTAAAATATCTGTGCCAATTTCTTCAAATGAGCCATCATCTGCTATTTGCCTTATTCTTCTTCTTGCAGATATTCTAAAATGCTTGCCACAATTTGGACATACACTAAAATTTTTGTGAACATCTTCTTTATATAAGATCTCTTTACAATTATCACATTTAATCCACTTTCCTATTAACATATCTGATGCTTTTTCATTTTTTATTCTCTTTTCTTCTTTATTGACTTTTTTTACTTTGTCAATTACCATCTCTTTAATTCCTCCTATCAAACTTATATCATTATAAATTTAATATTTTGTATTATATATTTAACGCAGTTTTTTTTCAATTAGACTGAATAGTCAAGATAGTTAAAAAAATTGATGTAGAAAACTATATAAGTCTTCTACATCAACTCTCATTATAAATCTGTATAATTTATTACAATATTTCTATCAAAAAATCATTTATTCTTAGATTCTTACAATTCCTCCAAGAACTTTTTTGTCTAAACCCTTTGAAAAAGTTTGTGCTCCACCTAAAAGAACTACAACATCACCTTTTTCAAGAATTTCTTTTTCTTTTAATTTTTGAATTCCTTTTTCAACAGTCTCTTCGATTGTTTCTTCACCTTCTACAAATATTGGAGTAACATTCCAAGCTAATGCTAATTGACGGAAAGTTCTCTTATTATCTGTTATAGCTAAGATTGGGCATCCAGCTCCTAATCCTGATAATCTTCTTGCAGAATCACCTGTATGTGTATATACAACAATTGCATCTGCATTGAAGTTTTTAGCTGTTACACATGAAGAATAAGCAATTTTTGTTTCATCATCTGATAAATCAAGATCTTCATTGTTGTCAAATCTTTTCCAGTAATGAATTTCTGGTTCTACTCTGTTTGCTATTTTAACCATTGTTTCAACACATTCTACTGGATAGTCACCTTGTGCACATTCTCCTGAAAGCATTATTGCACTTGTTCTATCATAAATAGCATTTGCTACGTCACTTGCTTCAGCTCTTGTTGGTAATGGTTGATGTGTCATTGATTCAAGCATTTGTGTAGCTGTTATTGCTGGTTTAAATATTTTGTTAGATGTTCTGATAATTCTCTTTTGAACTACTGGTGGTTCTGTAAAGTCTGTTTCTGTAGCCATATCTCCACGAGCTATCATTTGAGCATCAGCTTCTCTTAATATATCATCTAGGTTTGATAAACCTTCAACATTTTCAATTTTTGTAATTATTTGAATATCTTTTCCACCATTTTCGTCTAATACTTTTCTAACTTGTCTAATATCATCTAAGTTTCTTGCAAATGATATTGCAACAAAATCATAATCATGTTCACAAGCTGTTTTTAAGTCTGCTATATCTTTTTCAGCTAATCCTGGTAATCTTATTACTGTTCCAGGTAAGTTCATTGTTTTTCTGCTTCCTAATCCATTTCCATGAACTACTGTACAAACTATGTCTTTGTCAACAACTTCGTCAACTTTTAATTCTATAGCACCATCATCGATTAAGATTTTTGTTCCTGGTTGTACATCTTTGTATAATTCTTTATATGTTACAGAAACTTTTTCTTCATCACCTGTGATATCTTCATTTACTAAAGTGAATTTTTGTCCATCTTTTAATTCAATTTTTGTATTTTTTCCTGTATATAACATTCCTGTTCTTATTTCAGGACCTTTCATGTCTAATAACATTGGAATTGGTAAATCTAATTCTTCTCTTAATTTTATAATTCTTTCTGATTTTTCTGATTGTTCATCCCAACTTCCATGTGAATAATTTATTCTACATACATTTAATCCTGCTTTGAATAATTCTTCTAGTTTGTTTTCACTTGCTGGTCCTATTGTTCCTACAATTTTTGTTTTTCTTAAATTTTTCACTTTAAATTCCTCCCTAATTTTTACAATTATTGTTATTATACCATTTTGTAAAAAGCTTATACATTATAATATAATTTTTCCACCACAAAAACGCCCACTAAGTCGGCGTTTGCTGTCTTACTATTCTTCTACTTTTTTTGCAACTACTTCTTTTCCATCATAATATCCACAGTTTGAACAAACTCTGTGTGGCATTACTGGTTCATGACAATGTGGGCAAGTAGCATATTTAGGTTGTTCTACTTTCCATGTTGATCTTTTAGAATGTGTTCTAGCTTTTGACCATCTTCTTTTTGGTTGTGCCATCTTAATCCCTCCTCGCATATAAGATATATGTATATATCCATCATTTTTTACCTAATTTTTGTCACTATAAAATTATACAAGCATTTTCGAATTTTGTCAACATTTTTTTGATAATTTATGCAACTTTTCATTTATTGGGAATATATTTTAAAAGGCAATAAATAAGAACGGAGGAATTTTATGTGTGGAATTGTTGGTTTTGTAAATTTTAAACAAGATATTTTAAGATATAGAAACATTTTAATTAATATGAATAATTCAATTTCAAGAAGAGGACCTGATGAAGAAGGATATTATCTTAGAACTCATGTAGCTCTTGGACACAAAAGATTGATTGTTATAGATCCTGATGGTGGAAAACAGCCTATGCAAGCTATTGACACAAATAGCAATTCAACTTTTTCAATTGTATATAATGGTCAAATTTACAATACAAAAGAATTAAGACAAACTTTAGAAGAAAATGGTTTTACATTTGATAGTTATAGTGATACAGAAGTGTTATTAAAAAGCTATATCCATTATGGAAAAGATGTCGTTCATCATTTAAATGGTATTTTTTCATTTGCAATTTGGGATTCAAAAAATAAAGAGTTATTTATGGCAAGAGATCATTTTGGTGTGAAGCCTTTATTTTACACAATGCAAAATAATTCATTTATATTTGCATCTGAAATTAAAGCAATTTTTCAATATCCAGGTGTACAAAGAATACTTAATTCTCAAGGAATCTCTGAATTATTTGGAATTGGTCCTGCTCATACACCAGGAACTACTATTTTTGATAATATTTTTGAATTAAAACCTGCTCACTTTGCTATTTTCAATCGTTCAGGATTACATATAGAAAGATATTGGAAATTAAAAAGTGAACCACATACAGAAAATTTTGCACAAACTTGTGAACATTTAGATTTTCTTTTAAAAGATGCAATTACAAGACAACTTGTTTCTGATGTTCCATTATGTACATTTTTATCAGGTGGCTTAGATTCAAGTATTATTACTAGATATGCTTCTGACTATTGTCATGAAAATGGTTTACCTCCTCTTGATACTTATTCTATTGATTATGTTGATAATGATAAGAATTTTGTAAAAAGTGACTTCCAACCTAACTCTGATAGTTATTACATTGATTTGATGGTTAATAAATTGCATACTAACCACCACTCTATTGTTATTGATACACCTGAACTTGCTGAATATCTTGAAGATGCAATGATTGCTCGTGATATGCCTGGCATGGCTGATATTGATTCTTCTCTTTTACTATTTTGCAAATATGTTAAGCCTACTGCGACAGTTTCTCTCACAGGTGAATGTGCTGATGAAATATTTGGTGGATATCCTTGGTTCTTCAGAGATGATGCACTTAATAGTGGTACTTTCCCTTGGTCAATTGCAATTGATGAACGTCAAACTTTGCTAAATCCTAGTATTGCTAAAAAAGTTGATTTAAAAGATTATATTAATTATAGATATCAAGAAAGTTTATCTGAAGTAGATATATTAGATTCTGATTCATTAGAAACTGCTGAAAAAAGAAAAATCTCACATCTTACTTTAAATTGGTTTATGCAAACTCTTCTTGATAGATCTGATAGAATGGCTATGAACAATGGTTTTGAGCTTCGTGTTCCATTTTGCGATTATCGATTAGCTCAATATGTATGGAATATTCCTTGGGAAATTAAGGCTCTTAATGGTCGTGAAAAAGGACTACTTCGTTATGTCTCTCGTAAATTCTTACCACCTGAAATTGTAGATAGAAAAAAGAGTCCTTATCCTAAAACTCATAATCCCACTTACCTTGCTAAAGTCAAGTCAATGCTTACAGAGATTATGTCTAATCCTCATTCACCTATTAATTATCTTTTGAATAGAGAATATATTTTAAATATTTTAGAGACTGATGGTAAGGCTTTTTCTCGCCCTTGGTTTGGTCAATTAATGACTGGTCCTCAACTTATGGCTTATCTTTGCCAAGTTAATATGTGGCTTGAAAAATATCAACCTAAAATTATACTGTAAATGATGAAGAGGTCACAATTTGCGACCTCTTTATATTGATTCTTATTATAAGACCATCAGTTTGTTATCCTCGATAAACTAACTTATTTAAATTAATTCAATTGTAAATTTTCCAAGTCTATCATTCACATCAACTACTTTAAAATTCTCAGAATAAAAGTCCTTTTTTAAACTTTTCAAAAAGGATTTTATGAAATCATTTTCGTACTTTTTATACCAATCAGATAATACACAGTCCCAATCAGTATGTCCTACAATAATCTCATTATTAAAATAATAATCCTTTGTTACAGCAACTCTTTCAGCTCCTTGTTCTATTTCAAAATATCCATCAGGTTCCATATAATGATAAGGTACTTTACCTACACAATACTTACAAGCTCCTATTCTAAATTCACTTATTATATTTTTTCCTAGTCTCATTTCATTTTTTTTAACATAATTCATGAATTCCAAAATCAAATAATTAACCTGTTCATTGATATATAATGAGGTATCATAACAAAGTTCATCAATTCTACTTTTGATTGTTAAATGTTTATTTTGGCATTTTTTTATATACTCCTCAATTCTTTTAATGTTTTCTTTAGATTTCATAGTTTCTTGGTATAATTCTTCATAAATTTTCTTTGCAATCTTTGAATTTTTACCTTCGAATTGAATTAATCTCTGCTCTGTTTTCTGCAAACTCCTCATTTCATTTTCTTTTTTATCATTTTTCATTTCTATTTTTCTTTCTAGTTGCTCTTGTTCCTTCCGTAATTTTTCTAGTTCTTCTTTAATTACCATAATAGACCTCCTGTTTATTTACATACTTTAAAGTTACAGTAGTATTATACCATCGCATCGCAGAGATATCAACATAATTTGTTGTTTCAAAATCCAATTTGCTAAACAATATATTTTTTCAATATCTCTATTCTTACTCCAAAACAATAGTATTTCCAAACATACAATATTCTGGCATCCAACCTAATTTTATTGTACCGTATTTTGCCATTTTCATTTTTGGCGATTATAATATCAGTTATATTGCTTTTTTTGGATTTATTATAGTATGAATCTCTATATAAAAATAAAATTTTATTAGAATATGTTAAAATGCTAGATGAAGTATTAGAGAAATCGGCTATAATTGGTCTTTTGTCACTTCTTTCTTCTACTTTTCTGGATAATTGTGATGTAACAATTACTGGAATATTTAATTCTTTAGCTAGTATGTTTAACTCTTTTAATATCTCTCTAGTCTCATTATCTCTGCTTAGTGCTTCACTTTTATCAAATTGTATAAGTTGAAGATAATCAATTATAATAAGTTCAATATTTTCTTTCTGCTTTAGTTCACGTGATTTTTTACAAATATCATCTATTGTGTATGGTGCAGTAGTATCTATAAAAATTGGCGCATCTTTTAATATATTTAACCCATAAAAAATTCTGTCCCAGTCATCATCTGTTAATTCAGGTTTGATTATTTTTCCTTTTTGATATTTATCATATATCTCAAATTTATCAGCTTCAACCATCGAATTACTTATAATTAATTTATTAATTATATTTTCTTTACTACTTTCAAGATTAAACATTAATACAGTCTTTTTTTCTTTAATTGCTACATTACTTAATATATTAAGTGCTAAAGTTGATTTTCCCATTGCAGGTCTTGATGCAACTACAATCAATTCTCCTTTATTTATTTGCATAATACTATCTAAATCATCAAATCCTGTTTTCATTTTTTATTCCCTCCTATATTCATTTGTTTCATTATTTCATCAATATCTCTAAAACTTTTATTTTCATTTAGAGTTATTTTTCCACATTCAATATCACTCCATTTTATATTTTTAAGTTTGATTTCTCCCTTAAAACATTTGCTCAAAAATATTAACGGAGAATCTTCGGGTAATTCTTCTTCATAAAGTTCCAACTCATTTTCGCTAAAAACATCTACATGGCATCCTTCATCATAAATGTTATGATTAACAATTACCTTATAAGTATTTCTAAAAAATTTTTGATTTTCTCTTCTATATGGTACATCTGTTATTACATGTAATTTATCTTTAAAATTATAATTATTATCACAATTTTTTATTCTTACAATATCACCTATTTTAAATTTAGTCCCTGCTAATGGGTTATTATAATCTTCATAATCCATCATTATATTTTTTTCAATTCTTTTCCCATTATAATTAAAAATATAATGTCCAGAAATATATATTTCATTTCCATTAAAATCATAACTATGTATAATTTTTAATGGTTCTATTTCTACAGAATATAAATCATAAAGATCATAGTTTTCAATAATAGGTAATTTTTCTAATACGTCAAATTCATCTAATATTTCAGGGTCGTATTCAGTTATAGAAAAATCATAAATAGCTTCTAATTTAAATAATTGTTCATGTGTTAATTCTGGTAGATTAATTTTTTCGTCATTCTCAAAAAGACTTTTATATTGTCTTCTAAAAATTTTATCTAACCATTTTTTTCCTTCTTTTATTGCTTTTTCTTTTGTAGAATATACATTTTCGTAATGTTCTTCTTTATCAAAGTAACATTCAACTTGTAATAAATAAATTTTCATAACAATAACCTTTCTTATTTTTATATACTATTTCTATAATTTTCTTAATCCCCACTTTTTAAATAATTTATCTATCTTATTTTTTTCTGCAATATCTTTATTACTATTTTCTGATGGATAATAGCAGTTTCTTTCCTCATTATAAATTCCGTCATTTAAAAAATTTTGTATAGAATGTTCTAATATTTCAACATTAATATTCTTTTTTATGCCATTTAGATATACTGAAACTTTATATTTGCTAATACATAAACTATTTAAAAATTCAGGTTCAATTACTTTAATATCTGTGTTTATCCATGGCTCAATTTTCAAACCATTTTCATCATAAGCAATTATTTTATATCCATTATTTCTTATTATTTTCCAATGATCTGTATATCCTGTTAATGCATATATTGTTATACTTCCACTTGGCCTTTGTATAAAATCATAATACATTGTTTGGCTCCTTCTTTTTAAATCTCTTGCAATTTTTTGCACTACACAAGGATTTCCAATAAACGCAATCATTTTTGTTTCTTTTACAATAATTGGTTCTATGAATAATCTATCAGATAACAAATTTATGTATTTAAACTCTCCTGTCACATTATCTATTATTGTTACTGCTGGTGTATCTTTTTGTTTTGAATAAGAGATTAATTCTTCAATACCTACTTCTTTTAAATTTTTCTTTTCCATACTTTCTCCCCGTTTTTATTTTACATTAATAATAATTTTAATTACAGAGTATTGGTCACATAATGTTTTAAGAAACGATTAAGAGGCCACAAATAGTGACCTCTTATCTTAATTTAACATATTATTTTCCTTTAATATCTTCTTTATCAATATTATATTTTCTACTACTTTTGGCTTTTTTACAGATTTTAACTCCTGTAACTGATGTTCCAAATATTCCTATTATTATCATAATAAGATTCAACTTGGGATAAAACATTCCATATTCCGCAAAACTTACCCCAAAGCCCAATATAATAATAAATACAATCATTAAAGTTAATAATTTGTTCTGCATATTTTTACCTCCTGCTATTTTTAGCTCATACTTATTAATGGTTTCATCTATGAAAATTCTCTCTTGATGATGCTAAGAAAGAAGGTTTTTCTAATAATATCCTTATTATATTATCATAATTCTATTATCTTTTCAATGATTTTATTTAGTTGTTCTTTATGTTGACTTTTTAAAATTGACTTTAAAATTTAAATCTGGTATAATATATTATATAAACCATTTATAAATCTCCTTGAGATTTAACTCGCTATATCAATTAATTAATTTACAGGAGGAATTTTATGCCAAACAGAAAAAATAGTTACAGAGACATGGAAAAATTCAAAAAAACACGTAATGCCCAAAAACAACGATATTATAATCAAACAGCAATATATAAACCTAGTCGCTGGACTTGTGAACAGGATACAATGGTTTTGGATCACACTGTTCCTGACTCTGAACTATCATCAATAATCAAGCATTCGGTTAGTGCTATTCAGCATCGCCGGTGTATATTAAAAAAGGCTATTAAAGAAGAGGTTGGCTAACCTCTTCTCTTTTTATTTTCTCAGGTTTTGCAATTAATTTTTATATGCAAACCAATTTTAAGAAATATGTTTTCTTCATTATTTCGAAACAATTCGGTATTCAGATGTTTCTGACTTTTCAGGTATCGTTTCAATTCGATTAATACTAAAGTCTAAACTAACTTCTTCTGGTCCATCCTTTTCAAATAAATCTTCAATATAAAACTCTTCAGCATCACAAAACTCATCCTGTTTAGCTTTTTGTCTAAAATCCCTAAAAGGTCTTTCCGGATACTTCTTTGAGCCCAAACTTATATCTTTAGACTCATATTTTATTCCTTTAATTAACATAGATTAAGTTGGAAACATTAAATTTCCAACTCTCCTATTATTTCTTTAATCTTAGAGCATTCAAAACAACAGTTAAACTACTAATTGTCATAGCAAAAGCAGCAACCATTGGATTCATTTCAATTCCAATAGGTTCTAGTATTCCACAAGCAATTGGTATCATACAAATATTATAAAAAAATGCCCAAAATAGATTTTGCTTTATATTTCTTATTGTTTTTGTGCTAATATCTATTAATTCATTTATTTTTTC
>CAKPGU010000023.1 GCA_934155265.1 uncultured Clostridia bacterium | reverse complement strand
AGAGCCAACATATCATATTTGGTATACGAAACACTAGATTTATCAATAAAGTGTGACATATGTTTGACAAACCTACAATAGCAAAAAAAGAACTGTCCCCTTTTGCACTTGATATATTTAATAAATCATAATATAATATAAGAAGCGGAAATGAAAGTGGAAAAAGAGAGAATTATATGAAGGAGATGAATATGCAGGAAAAAATGATTGGAAGAATAATTGGCAATATATCTAATACATATAAGATAAAAACAAATAAAGGAATATATGAAGCATATGCAAGAGGAAGATTTAAAAATGAAGAAGTTACTCCACTTGTAGGTGATATTGTTGAAATAGAAATTACTGATGAAAATAGTAAAGGTCAGACAGCTATTATAGAAAAAATACAACCAAGGAAAAATGAAATTAAAAGACCTAGAATGGCAAATATAGATCAAATTATATTTATTATATCAACAAAAAATCCGAAACCTGATTTGTTGATGCTTGATAAACAGTTAGCTTATGCAGAAATGAAGGGAATAGAACCAATAATTATTATAAATAAGTTGGATTTGCAAGATTCGTATAAAACTATCCAAGAATTATATACAAAGATAGGATATAAAACAATAGCTACAAGTGCAAAACAGGGAAAAGGTATTGATGATCTTAAACAATTATTAATTAATAAAACTAGTGTTTTTTCAGGAAATTCTGGTGTTGGAAAGTCTAGTATAATAAATACACTTTTTGGAGTAAATAAAACTCAAGAGGGCGAAATTAGTAAGAAGAATAAAAAGGGAAAGAATACGACTACAGATACAAGGTTGTATGAATTGATGGAAAATACATATATTGCAGATACTCCAGGTTTTTCGAGCTTTGAAATAAGTGAGATTGAAAGTTCAATGTTGGATAAATATTTTAAAGATTTCAAAAATGAAATACAACATTGTGAATTTGTACGGATGTACACATATTAAAGAGGAAAATTGTGGAGTTAAATTGGCCATGCAAAATGGTATTATTTCACAAGAGAGATATGATAGGTTTTGCAGGATATATGAGGAACTTAAGGATAAAGAAAAACATAGATGGTAAAATGAAAATAAAAGCTTGATATTTAATAAAACTAATAGTAAAATATAGGAGGAAAAAGGAGGAAAGAGAGATGGTAGAAGTATCAACATCAATCCTAACGGTGGAAAAAGGAAAAGAAGCAGAAACATTTTTTGCACTAGAAAAATCAAAAACTGATTATTTTCACATTGATGTTATGGATGGCAAATTCGTAGAAAAAAATACATATCAAAATATGATAGAATACAGTGGGTATATAAGGAGAATTTCAAATTTGCCAATGGATATTCATTTAATGGTAGAAGATATAGAAACAGGAATTGAAGTTTTTTCAGCTGTTGAACCCAATATAATTACATTTCATTTAGAGGCATGCAAAAGCAAAGAAGAAGTTATGAAAAATATCAACTTAATAAAAGAAAAAGGATCAAGAGTTGGGATTGCAATAAAACCTGAAACATCAATTGAGGAAGTTTATGAGTATTTACCATATATTCATATGTGTTTAGTAATGACCGTTGAACCAGGTAAGGGTGGTCAGACATTAATAACAGATATGTTAGCGAAAATATCAGAATTAAAATCATATATAGAACGAAAAAATTTAGAAATAGATATTGAAGTAGATGGAGGAATCAATTTAAAAACAGCTCAAAGGGTTAAAGATGCAGGTGCTAATATTTTAGTGGCAGGGACAGCAATTTTGATGGCCTCTGATTATAAGGTCATTATTGATGAGCTAAAAGGTTTATAGGTATAGCCGTAAAAAACCTAAATTATGTACAAGGGAAAGTGAAAATTATGTTGAATTTAAAACTTAATTTAAAAAATACAGGAGTAGACCAAAAAGCGGTTATGAAATACAAAGAAAAAGTAGAGCAAATTCACGAAGAATTACATAAAAGAGCAAATGATGAGAAAGATTTTGTTGGATGGATTGAATTACCAACAAAGTATGATAAAGAAGAATTTGAAAGAATAAAAGCATCAGCAAAAAGGATACAAGAAGATTCAGAAGTACTTATTGTTATTGGAATTGGAGGATCATATTTAGGTGCAAGAGCTGTAATAGAAAGCTTAACCAACACATTTGATAATATGTTGCCAGAAGAAAAAAGAAAACATCCACAAATATTATATGTAGGAAACAATTTGAGCCCAAACTATATTAATGATTTAATTGAAGTACTTGGAACAAAAGATTTCTCAGTAAATGTAATATCAAAATCAGGAACGACAACAGAGCCTGCAATTGCTTTCAGAATTTTTAGAGAAATGTTAGAAAATAGATATGGAATAGAAGAGGCAAGAAGCAGAATTTATGTTACAACAGATAAAGAAAGAGGAGCATTAAAAACACTTGCAAACTCAGAAGGGTATGAAACATTTGTAATTCCAGACAATGTAGGAGGAAGATATTCTGTTTTAACAGCTGTTGGTCTATTACCAATTGCAGTAGCTGGAATAGATATAGATAAATTAATGGAAGGAGCAAGAACGGCTCAAACAAAATATGAGGATTCAAATTTAAAATACAATGCATGTTACCAATATGCAATTGTTAGAAATATTTTATATAAATTATATAAAAATACAGAAATATTAGTAAATTATGAGCCTAAAATGCACTATTTTACAGAGTGGTGGAAACAATTATTTGGAGAGAGTGAAGGAAAAGACCAACTTGGAATATTCCCAGCAGGAGTTGATTTCACAACAGATCTACATTCAATGGGACAATATATTCAAGATGGAAGACGAAATCTATTTGAAACAGTAATAAGAATAGAAAAATCAAATTCGGAAATTACAATTAGAGAAGAAGAAGACAATTTAGATGGATTGAATTATTTAGCAGGAAAAGGTCTAGACTATGTAAATAAAAAAGCTATGGAAGGAACAATTGAGGCACATGTTTCTGGTGATGTACCTAATATAGTAATAGAATTACCAGAATTGACAGAAGAAACTATTGGACATTTAATTTATTTCTTTGAAAAAGCATGTGCTATGTCAGGAATGATTCTTGGAGTTAATCCATTTAATCAACCAGGAGTTGAAAAATACAAAAAGAATATGTTCAAATTATTAGAAAAACCAGGGTATTAAAATGCAAAAATGGACCGGGTACAAAATGCTATTTTTGGTAAAAAATGTAAAAAAGTACAAAATGTACCCGGTCCAAAATTACACGGAGGGAACGACAATGATTGTTGAAAATGAATATACAGTAAAATTATCAGAAATAGATAGAAATAATAAAGTAACCAATAAGGCAATATTAAGTTATTTAGAAGATGTTGGAGGAAAACATTCTAATATTGCAGGCTATGGAATATTAGATATCCCAAAAACACATTTAACATGGTTACTTTTAGAGTGGAAATTACAAGTAATAAGAAGGCCGAATTATAATGAAAAAATTAAAGTTACAACTTGGTCAAAAGATACTGTAAAATGTTATGCTTATCGTGATTTTAAGATATATGATGAACAAGGGGATATAATAGCTCTTGCAACATCAAAATGGGTTTTAGTTGATACTCAAAAAGGGCGAATTGTTATGATACAACCTGATTTGCTAGAAAAATATGAACCTGAATTAGACAAGTCTGCATTTGAGGAAAAGGATAAAAAGAACGATTTTCCAAAGATAAAAGAACCTGAAGGTTATCAATATGAAACAGAATATGTTGTGAGAAAATCAGATATTGATGTGAATAATCATATGCATAATTTAAATTATATAGATTTGGCAAATGAGGCTTTACCAGATGAAGTTTATAAACAAAGTCAGTTAAATAATGTAAGAATTACATATAAAAGAGAAATCAAATTAGGAGAAACTGTTAAGTGTAAATACAGCCTTGTTAACGGAAGACACATTGTGGTTGTTAAAAGTTATGATGAAAGTATGCTACATGCTTTAATAGAAATGTATTAAAATTGTGTGTTTGTGCTATTAAGATTAGAGATATGAAAGTTTGGCATAACAAAAGAAATGGAGATAAAAGGTGTTTAGAGAAATAATAAAATATGGGGAAGCAGAACTAGTATATAAGAAGAAAGTAGAGTTATCAAAACATCCAGTATTATACAATTTGTTTTGGGAAACGACACTAAGATGTAATGCTAAATGTAAACATTGTGGCAGTAGAGCTGGAGAAAATATTGATATAGAAAAAGAGCTTACAACTGATGAAATAAAGAAAACATTTAAAAGTATTGCAGATAAATACGATGCTGATAAAATTATGATAAATGTAACAGGTGGAGAACCTTTGGTAAGAAATGATTTATTTGATGTTATGAAATATGCAACGAACTTAGGGTATCATTGGGGAATTACGACAAATGGAATATTAATTAATGATGAAATCATTAAAAAAATGAAAGAAACTAAACTGTCAACAATGTCAATAAGTATAGATGGATTAGAAAAAAGCCATGATGAATTTAGAGGAATAAATGGAGCATATGTAAAAACAATTCAAAATATAGAAAAATTAAAGAAAGAAAAATTTTTACATTGTTTTCAAGTAACTACTGTTGTAAATAAGTCAAATATTAAAGAATTAGAAGAAATGTATAAAGTAATGGAAAATCTAGAAGTTGATTCATGGAGAATAGTGAATATGGATCCAATAGGTAGAGCGAATGAGAATATGCAATTAGCATTAGATAGAGAGGATTATATATATCTATTAAATTTTATAAAAGAGAAAAGAAACAAATCTAAGTTTCAAGTGACATATGGATGTTCACATTTTACAAATATGAAGTTAGAAAAAGAAGTGAGAGATTACATGTTTTTTTGTATATCTGGATTTACTACAGCAAGTATTCTATATAATGGTGATATTTTTGTGTGTCCAAATGTTGAAAGAAAAAAAGACCTTATACAGGGAAATGTAAAAAGGGATGATTTTGTAGAAATTTGGGAAAATAAATTTAAATGGTTTAGAAATATGGATAAATTAAAATCTGAATATTGTAAAGATTGTGAAAACTGGAAATATTGTAGGGGGGATTCATTGCATACATGGGATTTTGACAAAAATAGACCTAAAATATGTTTGAACAAAATATTAAATGGAAAGGATGTAAATTAATATGGAAAATGAAGTGATAGGAATTCAACCACAAACACTATATGGGGCACCACCATCATCGTCAGAAACATCATACAAATCTGCCAATATAATGATAATTATTTTATTATTGATTTTAGGATTCATAACTATAATAAATAAAAAACTCACTAAAAAAACAAAAATAATCATAGGTGTAATCTTAGGTATTGTGGGAATAATTGCAATGTTTATAGTAAATTTGATTCAAAACATATAAAAAATGCACATTGTACATTTTTTACATATTTTTAAGTATTTTTAAAAGTTTATGTCCACTCAAACTAAAATCAACTATTTCACTAATAAAAATAGAAATAACATAGCCATTAAAACCAAGAATAGGAACTAGAAAATAAATAAAAGCAATACTAATAAGGCAATCAAAAACATTAATAATCATAACATCAACCTGAGCATCTAAGCCTTTCAGGATACTATCAATAATAATATCTAAATACATAAAAATAATTAGTGGAGAAAGAATGCGCAAATATTTTGCAATTTCAGACTTATGATAAATAAGATTACTCAATTTATCTGAAAAAACAAAAATAAATATTGCTATAATCACTGAAAAAATAAAAGTGCAAATCAAAATAATTGATGAAACACTTTTTATTTTTTTGTATTTTTCCTGAGCATAATATCTAGAAAATTCAGGAATAAGTAAAGTGCTAAAACTTGAAACAAGGCTTACTGGAAACATTATAATTGGTAATGTCATTCCATTAACGATTCCATAAGCTATAAGAGAATTTGATGAATTCATACCACTTTTTTGTAAGCTTGAAGGAATAATTAGTTGTTTTATTGTTGATAATCCAGAACGCAAGTATGATGTTAATGCAACTGGAATTGTTATACGTAAAATACGTTTATTATAACTATCCAAATCTTTATATCTTGATTCGATAAGTGAACCTTTTTTATCTCTAATATACAAAATGTATAAATGCAAAAATGATGTTATTTCTGAAATTACATCAGCTAAAATTAAAGAATAGCATGCATAATCAATACCATCAGGCATGAATGATTTTAGAAAAAAGGCTGTACATGCAATTTTTACAAATTCTTCAAAAAATTTTGCAAAAGCATTTTTATAAACACGTCTAACAGCTGTAAAATAGCCATTTATAGCTGATGACATAGAAATAAAAGGAAGAGCTATACATATTAAATATATTACTTTTTTGCTAATACGGTTGTGTAAACAATGAATTGTTATAAAATCGGCAGATACGAAGAATATTAAACTTGCACAAATACTAAAAACAAGGCTGAAAAAGATACATCTTTTTGCAGCTTTTTTTGCTCCGATTTCATTTTGACATGCAAGTTCCTCAGATACAACTCTTGTTGCAGATATATTAATTCCTGCAGATGCAAGTGTTATTCCAAACATATATACAGACATAACAAGTGAAAAAACACCAACAGCTTCTTCTCCAATAGTGTTTGAAATATATATGCTGAAAAACATTTGGATTATTTGCAATAATACTGTACTAATAAGTAAAATAATAGTATTTAATATAAATATTTTTAATACTTTCAATAGTCTAATCCTTTCCTTGGGACATTTTGTACCGGGTACATTTTTTCCCTGGACATTTTGTACCCGGTACATTTGGTCCTCAACTAAATATATAAAAACATTGCAAAAATAGAACACGTTTGATATAATTTTAATATGTTAATATGTATAAAAAGCATTATTGAAATAGATTGAATAGGAAAGGAAACAGACTATAAATGGAAAAAGAATTACAACAAGAAAATGTAGATAATATATCTTTAGTAAGACCAGAATTAGAAGATAGACAAGAAGAAAGATTAGAAACCTCTTTAAGACCCCAGACACTTGATGAATATATTGGTCAAACAAAAGTTAAAGAGAATATGAAAATATATATAGAAGCGGCAAAAAAAAGAGGGGAAGCACTTGACCACTGCTTATTTTATGGACCACCTGGACTTGGCAAAACTACAATTGCAAATATAGTGGCTAATGAAATGAAGTCAAATATAAAAATTACCTCTGGTCCAGCAATTGAAAAGCCTGGAGATTTAGCAGCAATATTAACAACTTTGTCAGAAAATGATGTTCTGTTTATAGATGAAATTCATAGATTAAGTAAAAATGTGGAAGAAATATTATATCCAGCATTAGAGGACTTTACATTAGACATTGTTATAGGAACAGGTCCAAGTGCAAAATCAATTAGAATTGATTTACCAAAGTTTACTTTAATTGGAGCAACAACTAAAGCTGGGTCATTAACAACACCTTTAAGAGATAGATTTGGAATTATTCATAAATTGGAGTTATATTCACCTGATGATTTAAAGGTAATTGTTAAAAGATCTGCAAAAATATTAGGAGTTAAAATTGATGATGAATCTGCAATGGAAATTGCAAGAAGGTCTAGAGGAACTCCAAGAATTGCAAATAGATTGTTAAAAAGAGTTAGAGATTATGCACTTGTTTTAAGTGATGGAGAAATTAATTTGAAAGTTGCAAAACATGCACTAAATCAGTTAGAAATTGATGAGATTGGGCTTGATGAGGTTGATAGAAGGATGTTGGAAGTCATGATAAATCAATATCAAGGTAGACCTGTTGGAATTGAAACAATTGCAGTTTCGCTTGGAGAAGAAATTGATACTATTGAGGATGTTTATGAACCATATTTGATTCAAATTGGTTTTATTTCAAGAACACCAAGAGGAAGAATGGTAATGCCATCAGCTTATCAACATTTAGGATATCCATATTTAGGGTAGAAAAAAATGAAAAAAATGTACCCGGTCCCAAATTTTTGAACAAAAAAGAACCGGTCCAAAATTTTAAGGAGGAGAAAAATTGAAATTATTATTACATACATGTTGTGCACCATGTAGTGTGTTTTGTATAAAAAGATTAAGAGAAGAAGGAATAGAACCAACAGTATATTGGTTTAATCCTAATATACATCCATATATGGAATACAAAGCAAGAAGAGACACTTTAAAAGAATATACAAAATCTATACGGTATAAATGCTATATTTGAAGAAAATTATGGTTTAAGAGACTTTTGCAAAAATGTAATAAATGATTTAGAAAATAGATGTGTTAAATATTGTTATAGAGTTCGTCTTGAACAGACTGCTAAATATGCAAAAGAACACCGGATATGATACATTTTCTACAACACTACTTATAAGTCCATATCAAAATCATAAAGCTCTTCAAAAAATTGGAGAGGAGATGGCAGAAAAATATGACATTACATTTTTGTATAGGGATTTTCGACCTGGTTTTAGAGAAGGACAAGCTGAGGCACGAGAACTTGGCTTGTATATGCAAAAATATTGTGGATGTGTTTTTAGCGAGTCTATTTCAAATCATGACCACATTATTTCTCAACAGAAGGCTCAACTTCTTGAAAATAAAATTACAGAAAAGAAGATTAGATTAGGTTGGGATGTTTCGAATTTAGAATTAAAACCATATAAAAACGGTAATCAGGAAGAAATTAAATTTATTTATAATTTAAAAAAGGAAGTTTATAAGAAATATGTAGAGAAAATCTATGGAGAATGGAATGAAGAAAACCAAAAGAAATTATTTAATAAATTTATGAAAGAAAATTCAAAGAATATAGAACTACTATATTTAAAAGATAAATTAGTAGGCTTTTATAATGGTAAAACAAAAGATGATAAAACTTTTGAAATAGGCAATATTTGTATAATGCCAGAATACCAAAATAAAGGGATTGGGACAGCTGTATTAAAAGAAGTATTATTTGAGAACAAAGATAAAGATATAATTTTACAATGTTTTAAAGAAAATCCTGCAAGTAAATTATATGAAAGAATGGGATTTAAAAAGACAATAGAAACACAAACTCATTATACTATGAAAAAAGCAAGAAATAATAAATTTTAAAGATGATTTAATAAACAAGGAGGAAATTAAATGAAGCAAGGTAACATTAAAAAAATATTAGTTGACGAAAATAGTATAACAAATAATCAAAACTTTGAAGATACAATTTTTGATTTATTGACTAATAATGGCGAGAAGATTGAAAACGATATAATTGAAATGGTTTTAAATACATACAGATATGATAAATTAATGAAATGTATAATGAATGAAGTGATGAAATCAAATTTAAATGAAACTAATAAAAAAGATATATTAATAGGTTTAATAACAGGTGATGTAGAAAAAATTATGAGGAAACTAAAATAGTTGTAAAAGCAGATAAAATATTAGATTCTAATGGTGAGTTGTTTGAAAATTTGATGAATGTACAAAGTGGAAATAACGATACTATTTCAATTGATATAACTGAAACTATTGAAAAAGCACAAAAAGGAAATGCAGATGCTCAAAATGAACTTGCTAATTATTACACATTTGGATTAGGAGTAGAATTGAATTTTGATAAGGCAGAAGAATTATATAAAGAAGCTATTAAAAATGGAAATAAAGAGGCTAAAGGAAATCTTGCAACTATTTATCAAGAACAAGGAAGAATTGAAGAGTGGGAAAGTATACTCATAGAGTTAGTAAAAGATGGTGACCAAAGTGCAATGTATAATTTGGGAGCTGTATATTTAAAAAATCCACAGAAGAGAGAAAAAGGAATACAGTTATTAGAACAATTAGCATTGGCAGGAGATGATAATGCAATACAAAGATTAGGGGAGTATTATTTATATACAGCTAATGATATGAATAAAGCATTTGAATACTTTAAAAGAAATAATATATATACTCAAAAAGTATTACGTTATTATTTAGGATATCAAGATAAATCAAATGCAGATATAAAGGAAGCTACTAAAGCAAGCAATTACTTACTAGCTAAAGGAAATATTGAAGAAAAGTATAATACAGATATATTAAATTCTTTAAACGGCAAAGAGGTTTTGATAGTAAAATCTTTTAAGGAAGCAGAACAAATAGAAATTGATTATGAGAAGTACGGAGCTATTGCTGTTAATGGTGATTTATATTCGATATCAGATTATAATAAAATTAGAGAGAAAATTAATGAATTTTTAAACGATATTGAAGAGAATAATGGTGAAAATGAATTTGATGTATTTATGAGCATTTACTTAAAAATTATTAGTGAAATAGAGTATGACCATTCTGCAGCATCAACTTCGAATGATAAAGTGAAAAGAATCCAAGATGCATATACACATAGAAATTTGATTGGTGCATTGATTGATAAAAAGTGTGTGTGTGCAGGATATGCCAAAGTATTAAAGGAATTACTCGAATTCAGAGGAATTGATTCAATTAATATAGAAAATGATGATGGAACACATTTATTTAATCAAGCAAAAATTAATGGAAAATGGTATTATGCTGATGTTACTTTTGATACCGAAAATGTAAATAATGGAAATAGTCTACAAAATTGTTTGGTATCAAAAAAAGATTTTCCTACTGGTTCATCACATGAACATAACAAAGCAAACGTATTTAAAACAGATAGTTCTTATCCACAGGATATTGTGAACAATTATTTCAATAAATATAAAAAGAATATTTTATTAAGTGAATATAAAAATAATAAAATGTTTAATTTTACGTTTGTACAAAATGTTATTGAAAAATTTAAAAACGGGAAAATAGTTGAGAAAATAAAAGAGTTCTTTGATAGGTAGGTGAGTAAATATGGAGTCTAATGTTTATTCAGAGATATATAGTTTTATTAGAGTTTTAGGAAAACATTATATAAATAAATTGCCACAGGAAGAATATAAGAAAATTTATAAGAACAGAAATAAAGAATATAATCCTCAATTTGTATTATCGGATTTTAACAATAATAAAATGTTATTCAAAACAAAGGTAATAATATTTTATTATCATGTAAAGTATTGGTGTGATACAGATGAAGAAAAAAAATTGATAAAGAAAATAATTCTTAATAAAAATGAATTGAAAATATAATAACATCAAAAACTTAGAAAATTATATAAGAACAACTACAGGTTGTATTGCATAAATATATACAAAAAACTTTACATAACTGAAAAAAAGTGATATAATAAATGTATTGTTTATATATATAAGAAGAAAGATATTTCTTAATTAAAAAACATATGCAAATTTTGTATATGTAAACAATTTAGAATTATTCTTTTACTTAATGTACATAAGCAAAAATATTTTTTTCAGGAGGAAAAGTACATGGTAGTAAATGATGAAAGACGGGAAAAACAGTTTCTGAGAGGATGCCTTGCAAGAGTGGAGAAAAAATTTGGTGAACAAAAGGTCTTTGACGAAAACGACAAAGTTTTTGTCAGCGGGGTGATTGAAGAAAAATTAGAGTTCAGTCATCAGGCTATGTTTGAAAGATTCTATAAAACTCGTGTGAAAGTAATAAGAGCGAGTGGTATAGAAGACGTAGTACCTATAATTGTATCTGAATCTCTAATAGGAAACAAAACAACAATTGTAGGTAAATTCGTTGAAGTTGCTGGGCAACTGAGAACATGTAACATTAAAGACAAAAATGGGAAGAGACACCTCGATGTATTCGTATTCGTTAGATGGTTAGAAACATATAATAACGAAGAGGAGATGGAGGAAAAAAGAAAGAATCAGGTATATTTAAATGGCTTTGTAGTAAAAGAGCCAATATATCGAAAGTCTCCAAAAGGAAGAGAGATTACAGATGTTGTAATTGCTGTAAACAATCGATATGGCAAGTCAGCCTATATACCATGCATTATTTGGGGCAGAAATGCTAGATATGCAAGAGACCGGTTCTATGTTGGTGATAATATTCAGCTTTACGGCAGACTTCAGAGCCGTGAGTATTGGAAATGCGAGAACGGTAATACAGAGAAAAAAGTACGCAAAATTGCGTATGAAGTATCTGTAATCAGTATTACAAATATTACTGATAGAGATTTTTATGATAAAGAAGAATAATTCTAAGTTAAAATAGTCTAGCTTTTAAAGCTAGGCTATTTTTCTAAGTATTGATCATTAAGAGTTAAAGGAACAGTGAGTTTAATAGCTAATTATATGAAAAAATTGACTTATGTATACTTTTATGATAAAATATTTTCAAATTTGTAAAAAATTCAATTTGCAATTGCAAAAAGGAGGAAAAACATGAAATTTAGAAAAGTGAGAGAAATATTAAGTAACATTAAATGGATCATAAGAAGATTTAATATAACTTTAATGCGGAGAAAATTAGAAAAATCTAATTTTTATGATGAAGTTGTATTTGCAAATGACACAGTAAAAAAATGGGTACAAAAAAATGTTGAACTATGGATGTTTAATTTAAGAAGATATAAAGGAATAGAGATAAAACAATTTAAAGACCTATTCATTAATTTAGATGAAGTGTCATTTCCAATACAAATAAAAGAAGCTTTTATATCTTATTTAGATATTGATTTGACTGATAGCTGTGGAAATAAATATTACATGTTGGCTAAAGATGCAAATGAGTACTATAAGATGACCCAATATTATATTGGAAAAAGAAATAATCCATCAGAACCATTAGTGGATAAGTCATTCTGCTATGAAATAGGTAAAGATGGATCAAATAAGTTAATAAAAACTAGTATCCTTAAATTGAAACAGGATGAAAGTAACAGTGATACAATGTGTGAAATCTCATTTAACAAGAATACTGTAATTACAATTTGTTCACAGAAGAATAAAATAACAGTTGAATATCCAAAAAGAGATGATAAATTAGATGAAGATGTTATTAAATATCTTTTTGAATGTAGTGAAACAAAATGGTATTACTATGATGTTTTTCCTATAATTAAATGGTTAGTAGGAAAAATGGGAAGAGATGTATCAGCAAATATTATTTCGGAAATTGATGAACATGTATTTTCGACGATTAAAGTTGAGAATGATATAGTAAAAGAATACACAGTTACTCAAATAATAAGTGAAGAGGAAATGCATGTGATAATAAAAGTCATTGCAAAGGAGCTTGAAAAATTTTTAAAAGGTGACACTGAGATGTGACAGAAATTAAATAAATAATCTAAATTTCAAAAGTTAAAGAGGAAGGCATGTAAATGCTTTTCTCTTTAACTTTTTAGAAACCATTGGGGACACCCTTTAATGGTAAAAAAATTTACCACAGGGGACACCCTTTAAGCAAGGTAGATGGTTATTGTTTTATAAAAATATAAGCGACTTGACATAATTTATACACTATGCTAAAATAACTATATGGTAAAATTTAGTTAACTGTAGAGATTGCCTAAAATAAAAAAGGAGAAAAAGCATGCAAAAAAAAGACTATATTGATATTTTTTTATCAGATCCAGAAGGAAAAGAATTACGGAATTCTTTGGAAAAAATAGCAAAAGAAATGCAAAATGTAGACAATGTATTTACAATGTTTGCTGAACCGGCAGATTACTGTTTATATCAATTGCTCAGTGAAAATGATCCGTCTTTGCGGATACCAAATGTAATCAATGAAGATGATAAGCCTGAAAATGTAAACATTATTCTTATGGCTGTAAATGATTGGCGATTTGCTTTTAGTGTATGGAAAAATGTACAAGCAGAATATGAATGTCCAGTACAGCTGACAGCAGTAATATCATCATATACTAAATTAAATGTTAAAAAGATACTCGAAAATGAAGAAACAAGAGAGGTTTCAGAGTTTTTAAAAGTCTTGAAAATACAAGATGTTGCGAGTTATGGTAAAAACAATATTTACTCAAACATCAGCTGGATAAACACTCAAAAAAGAATTCTGCTGGCATTGTGTCATGAACGGTATAAAGGCCGTATACACACTGATGTTATTGAGTTGTCAAAAGAACAAATGTTAGATTTACAAAAAAGAACAGGAGGAACGAGGAATTGGAGTTATCTTGGAATTGCAAATTTAATTCCAGATTTAATATTTGGGAGACAACCATACGATAGGGAAATGCAATATGGTGTATTTTATTTGAAAGATCAGTTTATTGAAAAAATATTTGACGATAGAATAACTTTATTTGTTAAATATAGTTGGAATGACAGAAAAGAGTTTTTGTGTGAATTTACACCGGTGGTTGAAATAGGAGCATTAGCTACATCTGATGTAGCTAATATATTTGATACATTATTCCCAAAACTACGTAAAAAAGGAATGACAACCATAAAAAAGTACAAATTTATAGAGCATTTTTTTGAATGTTACATAGCAGTAGCATTTAGATATTATGCTGAATGCAACAATGTGAAAATTTCATGGAAGATTCCAGAGTGTATGACAACAGATGATTATTTTTCAGAATTGCTCCAAGAAGATAATACTTTCTTTATAAACAATATAATGAAAATAAAACGAATCACCAATATTAAAAAAAGGGAAAACAACTACTTTACAGATAAAGATTTGCTTGATTCAGAAATTTTTAAATTACCAACAGGAAAAATCGAGTGCTTATATTTACATTTTGACTTGATAATATTAAATAAATATGGAAGAGGGGAAGAGTGCTTCGTTTCTATTGAAAAGTGGAGACGATTTGTGTCAGATTATCTTATCCAAAAGTCAGGAGAAGAGGTAAATAAAATTTTATATGGAGTACTTCTGGTAGAAGTAACAATGATGGAAAGAGGAAAAATGCTAGAAACATACTTTGTCAGTGATGGCATAGTATGGCATGGATTTGTGCCTGGGGAGAATATGGAGGTACTTAATCCTTAACTAAAATATCTCTACAGTAAAAAGCTACGAAAAATTTTCGTGGCTTTTTTTACAATAAAAAACCTACATTTGTTAATAATGTAGGTTTTTTAAAATCTTTTTGATTATCTCTTACTAAATTGTGGTGCTTTTCTAGCTTTTTTAAGACCATATTTCTTTCTTTCTTTCATACGAGGATCTCTTGTTAAGAATCCGTTTGATTTTAAAGCTGGTCTGTATTCTGAATTAGCTTCGTTTAAAGCTCTAGCTATACCATGTCTGATAGCTCCGGCTTGACCAGAAACACCGCCACCATAAACTGAACAAATAACATCATATTTTGTTAATGTATTTGTAACTGTTAATGGTTGTCTAACAATAACTTTTAATGTTTCTAAATCGAAAAATTCTTCAATATCTTTTCCGTTTATTGTTATTTTTCCTGTTCCTTCAACTAATCTTACTCTAGCTATAGAACTTTTTCTTCTACCTGTACCCATATATACGATTTTATTTGACTTAGCCATTATAATAGTTCCTCCTTATTAATAATTCCAAATTTCTGGTTTTTGTGCTTGTAAATTATGTTCGCTACCAGCGAATACTCTTAATTTTGTTGCCATTTTTCTTCCTAAAGAATTGTGTGGTAACATTCCTTTAACAGCTAATGTCATAGCTTTTTCTGGATTTTTTGTAAGCATTACTGATGCTGGAGTTTCTTTCATTCCTCCAATGTAACCTGAGTGATGTCTGTAAATTTTAGAATTCATTTTATTTCCTGTTAATACAACATCTTTACAATTGATAATTATAACATTATCACCTGTATCAATATTTGGTGTGAAAGTTGGTTTATGTTTTCCTCTTAATAATCTAGCAGCTTCTGTTGCAACTCTACCTAATGGTTTGTTAGCTGCATCAATTATATACCATTTTCTTTCAACTGTTTCTTTTTTTGCACTATATGTAACGTTATTCATGGTAATATTTACCCTCCCTAAATTTTTATTTTTTAAGTGTAATAAATTGTTGTCTAAGTTACAATTTATTTTACTTGATTTTTATTTATATGAAATTTAAATCTAAAACTACCGGGGAGAAGTTTCATATTTAAATCATATTTTAACATAATACCTAACAATTTTAATACAAAAATAGGAATTTGTCAATAAATTTGGAAAAAGTTCTTGATAAATTTAACTTTTATAGATATAATTACATTAATTTTGTGATATACATATATATTAAAATATATTCAAGAATTTTGGATAAGCCAAGTTTCCCGTTGAAACTCTAATTTAATACAACGAGCCTCTTTCAAACATAAATGTTTGAACATCCCTCATTGTATTAAATAAGACTTTCTAACGTTAAACTTAGATACACAAAATCCTTTCATTAATTTTAATATATATGTATATCACAATTATAAGTAATTAATCGAAAGAAAAATCATAGAATTAATTTAGGAGGAGCTATGGCAGTAAAAAAAGAAACATTTATGCAAGGTGTAGTAACAGTAATGTTCTCGCAAATATTAATTAAAGTTTTAGGATTAATATATACATTATATTTAACAAATAGAGATGGCTTTGGAGATGCTGGAAATGCAATATATGCAAGTGGATATCAAATATATGCATTATTACTTACAGTATCTTCAATAGGAGTACCAAATGCAATATCAAAATTGGTATCAGAGAGGCTTGCAATACGGAGACAATAAAGGTGCAAACAGGATATTTAAAGTTGCACTTGCAACATTTGGAACAATTGGAGCAATAGGATCAATGTTATTATTCTTTGGAGCACATGTTATTGCATATAATTGGACACAAATACCAGAATCAGAATTAACACTTGTTGCTTTAGCACCAGCGATATTTTTTGTTTCAATATCATCTGTATTTAGAGGATATTTTAATGGAAGGAGAACATTAAAAATAACAGCAAGAGCACAGACATTGGAACAGATATTTAAAACAATATTTACAATTGGAATTGTAGAAATAGTTGCTTATGTAACATCAACTTCTACAGAAATGATGGCTGCAGGTGCAAATGTAGCAACAACACTTGCAACATTTTCAAGTTTCGCATATTTATTTATCTATTATAGAACTAAAAGAAAAGAAATTGGAAATGAAATTAAAAGCTCAACAAATTATAAATATGAAAATGTAAAAACAATAATAAAGAAAATATTGATGGTGTCAATTCCATTAACATTAAGCTCAATAATGACATCATTTAATAAAAATATAGATTCATTTACAGTAAAGAGAATTTTAAGTACATATATGGCATCAGATGTTGCAACAAAGTTGTATGGACAATTAAGTGGAAAAGTTGACACATTGACTAATTTACCATTAGCAGTAAATATTGCATTTGCAACAGCACTAGTGCCAGCAATCTCAGCAGCAAAGGCAAAAAATGATAGAGAAACAGCTACAAAAAGAACATCTTTTTCACTATTAACATCAATGCTTATTGGATTACCATGTGTAGTAGGAATGATAATTTTTGCTCAACCTATATTAAATTTATTATATCCAAATGCAAATCAAGGTGCATTATTGTTGCAATTAATAGCTGTATCAGTAATATTCTCAATTTTAGATCAAACAATAAATGGTGCACTACAAGGATTTGGAAAAGTAATGATTCCTGCAATTGCATTAGGAATTGGATGTGTAGTTAAATTAATATTAAATCTAATTTTGCTACCAATACCAGAATTGAATGTTTATGGAGCTGCGATAGGCTCAATAGCATGTCATGCAGTAGCATTTACAATTGTATTTAATGTATTAAAGAAATATGTAAAATTAGATTTACCATTCAAAAAGTTTGTTGTAAAGCCAGCAATAGCAACAGTTATAATGGGGATATGTTCATATACAGCATATTTGCTATTAAGAGGAATAATATCAGGAAGATTGGCAACAATAGTATCAATCTTATTTGCTGTAATAGTTTATGTATTAGCAGTTTTAGCATTAAAAATTTATAATAAAGAAGACATATATATGCTACCAAGGGGCGAAAAAATATATAATATTTTAGAAAAACTAAAAATATATTAAAATTTTCGAAAAAAAAGAGGGGATTTTAATTTAATTTGGAGAATAAGATAAACTAGAGGTACAGATATTGCAACAGCAGCAATATAAAGTACATATACAAAATTTATTAGGAGGTAATGTATAATGAACAAAGCTGAATTAGTAGCAGCTATCGCTGCAAAAACAGGAGAATCTAAAAAAGCAACAGAAGCAGCAGTAAATGCATTCACAGAAGTTGTAGCTGAATCATTAAAAGGAGGAGACAAAGTTCAATTAGTTGGATTTGGTTCTTTCGAAGTTAGAAAAAGAGCTGCTAGAAAAGGTAGAAATCCTCAAACAAAAGAAGAAATAAAAATACCTGCATCTAAAGCTCCAGTATTCAAAGCTGGTAAAGCATTAAAAGATTTAGTAAACGGATAATAATAAAAATATATAAATATATGATAAGGAGATTTGAGATTTATTCTTGAGTTTCCTTTTTTTATATAATAGTAAAGTAATATTTTCCTATTATATAAAAGCTACAATTCACATAATTGAAATTAAAGGAATATAATATAACAAAAATCTTGGAGGAAATCATAATGAAAATCTTAAAAAAGACATTTGGAGTATGTTTAATAGGATTAGGAATGGGAATATTACTAGTATTATTCCTTCCAGTAGTAGGTTGGCTATTTTTAATAGGAATAGTAGTAATATTAGTAGGAATATTATGGTTACTCTGTTAAAAGGAGGTTTACATATGACCATTGTTGTAAAAAAAGTTCCTAAATGCTTAAGAGGAATTGTAAAATTATTATTTGGAATAAAAGATTAATTGAATAAAAAATGAAAAAAAGCACATACCTTAATAGAAAGGTAGGTGTTTTTTTATGGATAAAGAACAAAAACAGACACATCCAGAGGTTGGAGAAGATGCAACACAATATGGCGAATTTGTATCATCATATTTTGCTTGGGTACCATTGCCAGATCAAAAAGAAAAGGCAAAAGAAATGGCTAAGATGACAAAGAAAGGTAAAAATGTACCCGGTCCAAAATTTTCAAAATAAAAAAATGAAAAAATGTACCCGGTCCAAAATTACACTTTTGAAAGAGGAGGAAAAGATGATATATAAATTTACGAATAAAGCAAAAATAGCTATAGAAATAGCTAATGACATATCAATACAATTAGGACATAATTATATAGGAACAGAGCATATTTTATATGGACTAGTAAAAGAAGGAGAAGGAATTGCTGCAAAGGTTTTAAATAATAAAGGAATTACAGAAGAGAATGTAAAGGAAAAAATAGAAGAACTTTTAGGCATTGGAAAAGAGATAAAAGAAACATTAGGTTTTACACCAAGAACTAAAAGAGTTTTAGAAAATGCATTTTTAGAGGCTAAGAGAATAGGATATAATTATATAGGAACTGAACATCTATTATTGGCAATAATGAAGGAGGAAGACTGCGTTGCAGTAAGGATTATTACAGATTTAGATGTTGAGATTTCTAAAATTTACAGTGAAATTGCAAAAGTTATTAATGAGGAAGAATATGATAAAGATATAAAAAGAGATAAAACTCATGAAAGAGGAAGTTCAGCTAATACTACGACTTTAAATCAATTTGGAGAAGATTTAACTCTTCAAGCGGAAAATGGAAAATTTGATAATATAATAGGAAGAGATAAAGAAATTGAAAGAATAATACAGATATTATCAAGGAGAACTAAAAATAATCCTTGTTTAATAGGTGAACCAGGTGTTGGTAAAACAGCAATTGTAGAGGGGTTAGCAGAAAAGATAATAATGGGAGAAGTTCCAGAAGGGTTAAAAGATAAGAGAATTGTAAGTATGGATATATCTGGTATGGTTGCAGGTGCTAAATATAGAGGTGATTTTGAGGAAAGAATAAAAAAGGCTTTGAATGAGGTAAAAAGAGTAGGTGATGTTATATTATTTATAGATGAAGTACATACAATAGTTGGAGCTGGTGCGGCAGAAGGTGCAATTGATGCAGCAAATATTTTGAAACCATTATTAGCAAGAGGAGAAATTCAGCTAATAGGCGCAACAACAATTGAGGAATATAGAAAATATATTGAAAAAGATTCAGCTCTAGAGAGAAGGTTTAGTACTGTAGATATTGGTGAACCGACAGAAGCACAGACAATAGAGATAATAAAAGGCATAAGAGATAAATATGAAGCTCATCATAATGTAAAAATAACTGACGAAGCTATAAATGCGGCTGTAAGTTTATCAGTAAGATATATAACTGATAGATTTTTACCTGATAAAGCGATTGATTTAATAGATGAGTCTGCTTCACAGGTTAGAATGAGAATTTTTACAGAGCCAGATGAAATGAAGGTTTTAGAGGAAAAAATTGAGGTAATATCAAAGGAAAAGGAAGAGGCTATATATAATCAGGATTTTGAAAAAGCTGCTAGTCTTAGAGATGCTGAAAATGAAGCTAGGGGAAAATATGAAAGAGAAATTAGTAAATGGAGAAAAAGAAAAAATAGAGATATAATTGAAATTGGAGAGGAAAATATAGCTGAAATAATATCAAAATGGACTGGAATTCCTGTTCAAAAATTAACAGAAGATGAAAATGAAAAGTTAAAACATTTAGAAGAAAAACT
>CAKPGU010000022.1 GCA_934155265.1 uncultured Clostridia bacterium | reverse complement strand
CTTGTTGAATCCATTGCCATTGTAATTTCTTCTTTTGAAATTTTAAGTTCTTTTGAAATCTCTTCCAAAGATATATCTCTTCCATATTTATTAAAATATTCTTTTTGTAATTCTAATATTTTTACATTTAATTCTTTAATACTTCTACTTACTTTTATTGGTCCATCATCTCTTATATATCTTTTTATTTCTCCTAAAATGTATGGTACTGCATATGTTGAAAGACGAACTTCAAAACTTGTGTCAAATCTTTGTATTGCCTTAATAAAGCCTATACTTCCAATTTGATATAAATCTTCTATATCATATCCTCTTCCACCAAATCTTCGAACAATGCTCCAAATTAGTCCATTATTGTCTTCTATTAATTTTGTCATATCTTCTTTACTACCATTTTGGGCTCTTTCGATGATTTTCATATCATTCTCATACACTATTCATCTCCCCTTATTGTAGCTTCTTCTCTTGTTTTAGTGTTTTCACCAATTGTGCTAAATGCAAATTCTTCTTTTTTATTAGAACTTTTTATTGCTTTTCTCATAGTAACCTTTGTCCCTAATCCCAATACCGATTCTACTTGAACATCATCCATAAAGCTTTCCATTATTGTAAATCCCATTCCCGATCTTTCCAAATTTGCTTTTGTTGTATATAATGGTTGTTTGGCTATTTCTACATTCTCAATTCCTTTTCCTGAATCTGATATTTCTATAAATATTTCATTTTCTCTAATTTTACAAACAAGTTTTACTATTCCTAAACGTTCCTCATATCCATGAATTATTGAATTAGTAACTGCCTCTGACACTGCTGTTTTTATATCTGCTATTTCTTCAAGTGTTGGGTCTAGCTGTGCTACAAATGCTGCAACAGATATTCTTGCAAATGCTTCATTATTTGATTTACTTAAAAATTCTATTTTCATTTCATTATCATATATGTTGTTCATTTCGCACCTCCTTTTCTGTTTTTATTTCTGGGATGATTTTTAATACTCCACTCATTTCAAATATCTTTCTTACTGGTGTTGTTAAATTTGTAACTTCTACTTTTCCTCCAAGCATATCTACTAATTTATATCTTCCTATTAATAAGCCTATTCCTGCACTGTCCATAAAAGAAACTTTATTAAAATCAAATATAACTTCTTTAGGCATGTATCTTTCAATTTCATTATCTAATCTCCTCCTTATTTTTTGAACTACACATTCATCTATATCTTCACTTATTTCGAAGATTAATCTCTTGTCTTTTTTTTGATAAATGCTCTCCATAAATTCTCCTTTCTTTATTTTCGTTATATGTATTATTCATTTTTAATAAAGTCATTATATATCTATTTCCATATTTTTCCAAGATTAAAAAATAAGAAGTTTTGTCGAATCACAAAAAGTTTTCGACATCAATTTGCTTTTTTATGTAAAACATGCTATACTTTAATACGTAATAATTTTGAATAATCAAAACAAAATGGAGGAAAACACTATGAAAAAAGAAGTTGAGACTGCAGCAACTGCAACTGATTCAGAAGAGAAAGTAAATAATTTAATTCGGCAACTCGTAAATGAAACTCAAAAAATTGGAGTTGATAAATTTAAATTATTAGAGAATATTCTTGACATTTGGAATAAAACTGAAGACGAAAAATGCTCTAATAAAAGTTTAACCACAAAGGAACAAGAATTTGCGAATAAAGTCACTAAATTTTTAGAATATTATAAATACGGACTTTGTTATACTTATATAGAATATTGGAAAAATGTATATGCAAAAACTGGTGCTAATCTTGAAGCTATTGGATCTATGATTACAGATGAAACTGTTATAAACAGTTTAATAAAATCACATTTTCAAACGTTAACTTCAATGTATGCTATATTCAACCAAAAAAAGCATATTAACTTAAAGAATATCAATAGTTTTGAAAAAAAGGTTTTTAATATTAAACCTCATCAAGAAACATCCTCACGAGATATTATATATTTATACAATTTCTTTTATCTTAAATTGAATTTTTATTCTGAAAAAGCCTTACCTACTTTTACAGAATATGATTGTTTTAAAAATTCATTAAGTAATTGCTCTCAATTTAAGATTTTCGAAAAAATTTATTCTAAAAATCGCAAAAAAAGTATTACTTTTAAAGTTGCAATAGCTGCAATCTGGTTTATTGACCAATACTTCTAATTACGCAAAAAAAGGTCTCAAGTTGAGACCTTTTTTATATAATAGGAAAGTTCTACTTTCCTATTATATAAAAGCTACAATCGCCAGCCCTTTGAGATTTTCTCCTTATAGAGTCGAAAACTCAAATCGGGCGAGAACAAATGGCGACTACGTCGCTTTGTTCTCTATATAATATTCTATCTTTCCATAACAATTGTAACCGGACCATCATTTAATAATTGAACCTTCATGTCAGCTCCAAAAATTCCTTTTTGAACTTCTATTCCATTTTTTGCACACTCATCACAAAAATACTCATATAATGGTATTGCTTCTTCTGGTCTAGCAGCTTCAATAAAACTTGGTCTATTACCATCATTACAATTTCCATATAAAGTAAATTGAGATACTATAAGCAATTTTCCATCTACATCTTTTAATGATAAATTCATTTTATCATTTTCATCTGTAAACACTCTCAAATTACATACTTTTTTCACTAAATAATCAGCTTGTTCTTTGGTATCTCCTACTTTGATTCCTATCAACACCAAAAAGCCTTTATCTATTTCTCCTACTATTTTATTATCAACTTCCACACTTGCATTTTTTACTCTTTGTATTACTAATTTCATTTTTTCTCCTCATTCCTTTTAAATAATAAATGCCCCTTAAAAAATAGGGACACTAATTTATTTTGCTATTAATATTGTTGATTTTCTTGTGGTTCACTTTCTTGTTTTGCATTCTCTTGTGTTTCAACAGACATCACTTCTGTAACTTTTTCAACAGTATTTCCTTCTTGATTGCTTTTTCCATTCTCTTCCTTTATTTTTTCAGAAGATTTTTCATTTTCATTTGAACATTCTGAACAATTTGACTTTTCTGAATTATCATCATCTTGTGAATCGTTTTCCATGCCAACAACTTCAGCTTCTTTAACTTCTATTTCAGGTTGTTTTGCACCACATTTTGGACAATATGTATTATCCAATTCGATTTCAGCATGACAATTCTCACATTGTTTCTTTTCTTTCAATTCTAAAATAGATTTTAGACAAGTTTCTATTTCGGCTGATAAAACGTCAATTTTTGTACACTCCTCTTCTAACTCAGTCTTTATATCAATATTTTCTTCTCTAACATGTTTTTCGTAAACCTTTTTTCCTATTTCTTTATATATATCTTTAATGTCAGATTTATTCTCATTAATTTTCATTCTTAATTTTGCCTCTTTAGCAATTTTACTTGTTTTTTCTGCAGTTGCATCATATGCCTTACTTGCTTTTTTTCCTAAATTATCAAAAAATCCCATTTTTTATTCCACCCTTTCTAATAACTTAATTTTATTATTATACATATTTTTAACATTTATTCTAAAAATTAAAACACAGCTTAATTAAATTTCATTCTTTCTAGCTCTATTCATCAAAGTATCAACAGCATCTTCTGGTTTTAACCCTTTATATAAAATTCCATATACAGCTTCGACTATAGGCATTTCTATATTATGCAATCTTCCTAATTCATATGCAACCTCAATATTATCTATACTTTCAATAGTCATTCCAACTTCTTTTTTAGTTTCTTCTAAACTTAATCCTTGACCAATTAATTTTCCAGCTTTTCTATTTCTGCTATGTTCACTTAAACATGTAACAATTAAATCTCCAAGCCCGCTAAGTCCATATAAAGTATCTTTTTGCCCACCAAGAGCAATTCCAAGCCTAGAAAGTTCAGCTAGCCCTCTTGTTATCAATGCTGCAAAAGTATTATCTCCAAGACCTATACCAGCTGCAACACCTGCACAAAAAGCAATTATATTTTTTAGTGCTCCTCCAAGTTCAACACCTTTTACATCTTTAGAAGTATATATTCTCATTTTACTAGACATACATGTATCCTGAACTAATTTTAAAACAGAATCATATTTTGATGCAACTACTAAAAGTGTTGGTATAGCAGTTGAAACCTCTTCCGCATGACTTGGTCCAGACAATACCGCTATCTTTGCATTTGGAATCTCTTCTTGAATAACTTCATCAAGTGTTAACATACTTTCTTTTTCAAATCCTTTAGAACATATTACTATTGGTTGATTTTTTACATACTTTTTATATTCTTTTACTGTATCTCTTGTAAATTTTGATGGTGTTACATGTAATATAAAGTCTGTATCTTCTATTGCCTTTTTATAAGACGTTGTACATTCAATTCCATCTGGTATCACAACATTTGGTAAAAATTTGCACTTTTTTTCTTTATTAATTAAATCTTTTTCCTCTTCTGAAAATGACCAAAGTTTTATATTATTCCCCAACTTTGCTAAATGAATTGCAAGAGCAACACCCCAACTGCCACTTCCTATTATTGCTATATTTTTCATTTTATTATCCACCCTTCTTTTGTTATTTTATTACTTTTTCTTAAAACTTATTTTATTTTCTGTTCCATTCAAAATTCTTTGTATATTACTTCTATGATTAAATGCAACAATTAATGCTAAAATTATACTATATACAAAATAACTACTTCCATCTGATATTGTATAATTTGTATGTATAAATAATACCAATACAGGGAATAAAACTGCTGCACCAACTGACCCCATTGATACCATTCTTGTTAATGCCATTAAAACTAATGCAAATACTAAACAAATTAATCCAATTTTCCAGTTAGTCATTAATAAAACCCCTAATGATGTTGCAACACCTTTTCCACCTTTAAAGTTGAAAAACACTGGAAAAGTATGACCTATTACAACAAGTATTCCTGCAATTTGAACTAATAATGCTTTATCAGAGTTTTTTGCAATTGCTCCTACAATAATTGCAAAAATTATTGCAACAACACCTTTTAATGCATCACACAAAAGAGTCAATACCGCTGCTTTTGTACCTACAGATCTAAGCATGTTTGTAGCTCCTGCATTTCCGCTTCCTTTTTCTCTTACATCAAAACCTGCCATTTTTTTACTTATAATTACTGAAAAACTTACACTTCCTATTAAATATGCTACTAATGCCACTATTATATATGCTGCCATATTTATCTACTCCTTTCAATTGTAATTTGGGACCGGTTCTTTTTTTACGAAAATTTTGTACCCGGTCCATTTTTTACTTTTTTATCCTTCCATTTCTTTATCAGATTTTTCTCTTGCTATCATTCTAATTGGTGTTCCTTCTAATCCAAATTCTTTTCTTAATTGATTTACCAAATATCTTTGATATGAAAAGTGGAACAATTCTTTATTATTAACAAATATTACAAATGTTGGTGGTTTTGTAGATACTTGTGTTCCATAGAATATTTTTAAACGTTTTCCTTTATCTGTTGGTGGTTGAACTAATGCAATAGCTTCATTTATTACTTGATTTAATACTGATGTTGAAATTCTCTTTGCATTTTGTTCTGCAACATTGTTTATCATATTAAATAGTTTGTCCACTCTTTGCCCTGTTTTTGCTGATATAAATATCATTGGTGCATATGATAAATATGATAATTTATTGTATACTTCTTTTTTATATTTTTCTAAAGTTCCAGTTTCTTTTTCATATTCATCCCACTTATTTACAACAATAATTACACCTTTTCCAGCTTCATGGGCTTCTCCTGCAATTTTAGCATCTTGTTCTGTTACCCCTTCTAAAGCATCTATCATCATTAAACAAACATCCGCTCTTTCAATTGCAAGTAATGTTCTCATAATACTAAATTTTTCTATTTTTTCTGTTACTTTACTTTTTCTTCTTATTCCTGCTGTATCTATTAATACATATTTTCCATAATCATTTTCATATTCAGTGTCAATTGCATCTCTTGTTGTTCCTGCAATTGAACTTACAATTGTTCTATTTTGTCCCAATATCTTATTTATTAATGATGATTTTCCTACATTTGGTTTGCCTATTACTGCAACTTTTATTCTATCATCTTCATCTTCGCCTTCTTGCTTTTCTGGAAAATTTTCATATATTGCATCTAATACATCTCCAATACCTAAAGCATTCGCTGCTGATACAGGATGTGGTTCTCCCACTCCTAAATTATAAAATTCGTAAACATCATTTTGATCTCTACTCATATTATCAGCCTTATTACATACTAATACTACTGGTTTCTTAGATTTTTTTAACATTAATGCAATTTCTTGATCTACAGCTGTTACACCTTGTTTTACATCTGTTAAAAATATTATTACATCAGCTATTTCTATTGCCATTTGTGCTTGTTGTCTCATTTGAGATATAATAATATCTTCTGATTCTGGTTCAATTCCAGCTGTATCAACAACTGTAAAATTTCTGCCTCTCCAATTTGTTTCTGCATATACTCTATCTCTTGTAACCCCGGGTGTATCTTCCACTATTGATATCCTGCTTCCTACTATATAATTAAAAAATGTTGATTTTCCTACATTTGGCTTTCCTATGATTGCTACTGTTGGTTTTCCCATCTCATTTCCTGCCTTTCATAATTTTTGTGCAATTATGGACCGGGTACATTTTTAACTTTTTATATAAATTATGGACCGGGTACATTTTTGACATTTTTTCATTTATATTTTACTATTTTCACCGCAAAATATCAAGTGTTTTGCCATTTTTTTCTTTCAAAATTAAACTCCATAAAAATATACACACTAGAAATATCGCAACATTTTTTAAACAATAAACTGCAATACTACTAATTATAGTTAAAATAACTGTTGTCGTTTTTGAAATACTTTTTATTATGTATTCTGACTTATCTTTTCCAAATTCTATATGTAAAATTCCTTTTATTATTCTTCCACCATCTAATGGATATATTGGTATTAAATTAAATATTGCTATTAATAAATTCGAATATATTGCATCTTGTTTTGTAATATATGTAATGTCTATATATGTAAATAATATAGACAATATCACACTTAATATTGGACCAGCAATTGCAATAATTATTTTTTTCAATGCCAAAAGATTTGCATTTTTTAACTTATATTTATAATCCATTAAATTTGCCTTAAAAGAACTTGAAAAGCCACAAGGCAATATCTCTATTTTTTCTAGTTTCATTTTTAATATTACCCCTGCTATAATATGTCCTAATTCATGTAAAAAAGAAAAAAACATGATTATCATATAAATCTTTATTTGATTAGTAAAATAAAATATTGCTAAAAAAATAAAGATTTTTAAATCTATTCTTATTTTCAAATCTTCCTCCTAATTCATATATAATATAAATCTTATTCCTACAACTCTAAAATTAATTGTGGGTTTACATATCTATCTTGATATCTAACCTCAAAATGCAAATGTGGGCCTGTTGCATTTCCGTGTTGAACCTACTTCTGCGATTTCTTGTCCTTGCTTAATTGTGTCACCTTCATTTACATATAATTTACTACAATGTGCATATACAATAACAACATCATTTATTTGAACTTTTATATGTTTTCCATAATCTCCTGTTGTTGACGAAAGTGTCACATTTCCATCTGTTGCTGAAATAATTTTTGTTCCTGTTTCTGCTGCTATATCTGTTCCTGTATGATTTTTGGGTACTGTTTCAGTTGTTGGATTTCTCCACCCAAATGCTGAACTTATTTTTCCATTAATCGGTTTTATAAAACTTATTGTGCTTTTTATGTAATTTGCATCTTGTTCCATTTGTGATAGCTCTTTTGCATCATTTTCTTCTATTGGTGCTAACATTTCTTCAGCACCTCCTATATTTTCATCATTATTTGTTGTATCAACTTGTGTTTCTTTATTTTGATCATTTGAATCTTCATTATTTGTATTTTCACTTTGCTGTTCTTCTTTATTGTCTGAATTTTCACTACTTACAATTTTGTTATATGTTTCTACCACCTTATTTGATATCATTGAATATACTTCTGCAAAATTTATATCTTGTGATAATATTTCTTTTGCTTTATTTGTGAAATCTGCTGAAAATATATAATTATTATTAACTATTAAATAAAAAATTCCATATATAATCAAACATACTATAATTTGTCTAATCATTTTTCTAAATAATTTAATATTTTTCTTTTCTTTTGGTGTTCTTCTTATTGTTTCTCTCATTGGAATTTCTTGTTCTTTTCTTTTATAATATATTTCTTCAGCTCTTCTTATTTTATCTTCAACAGACATTGCTCTTTCCATACTTTTATCTCCCTTCTATAATACAAACTACAAAAAACACTTTATATACTGCATTTACTAATGTCTATGCATTTATAAAGTGTTTTATGTTATTATATGAAATTTATTATAAGACTGATAACAAAAAGAATTGTTGAAATCATACTATAATATTTTAATCTTTTATATTTTATTATACTTTTGTCACTCTTTTCGACTTTCTTCTTATCTTCTATTTTATTGATATAATCCGTCACAAGCATTTCAGCTTCTTTCAAAATACATTCTTTTGATTTTGTTTGAATTTCTACTGAATTAGTCTTTCTTCCTTTTTCTATAAATTCTGTCGCTCCTACTCTTTGATTTTCTTTAAAAATAATTATAGCCTCTTCTACCATATTTGATGGAAGATTTTTAAGTACTACCATATTTTTCATATCGCTTGATTCCATTATATCACTCCTTTGTGAAATTTTATATTCTAATTTTTTCCACTTTAAGAGTTTTTATACAATATTATTAAATTTTACTATTCATATTCTATTTTTATTTCTGCTGCAGTTATTGTATAGTCAAATACATATTTTGCATAACTTATTGAATACATATTCATTACTATAGTAAGAATTAATATTAGAATTAAAATAATTTGAACTACAATTTTTTTGAGTCTACTTATTATCATTAAATTTTTTCTCCTATTGATTAAACATTCTTATTATTTTTTTCTTGTTCTGAATGAATTTTGATTTGTATATTTGATATTATATTAGATTTAATATTATTAACATCATTATATATTATCTTTAATTTATAGTCTTCTTTTATTTTATTATTTCCTTTTATTAATATTGGTTCTGTTTTTAAATTTTGTAATTGTATTTGTTTTTCTCCATTATACAATTCAAATTTTACAACATCTTTTATATCTGAAATAATTTCTATGGTATATTCTGAATCTATTTCACTTATTTTTTTTGAATTAAAGTTTTTAATTGAAAATTCATAAAATCCCGTATTATTGATTTTATCTATTTTTATAATTTTTCCTTCTTCTACTTCTAAAACAGGATTTGCTATTTCTTGTACAATATTTAAACATTCATTTTTTATATATCTTGCATAAGACATGTTAACAAAAGATATTGAAACAATTATTAATATAACTATAACTTTCCTTTTCATACTTTATTTTGCTTGAACTCCAGTAGCAACTATACCAAATGAATAATCTAATAATGATGTTCCATCATTTGTATCTTTTATATCATTTGCATTTTTTGCTTCATCTGTACTTCCTGTCTGATATGCCCATGTCCATTTTATTGGAATTGTCTGAGTCATTACATTTCCAATTGCAATATTTCCTTTAATTCTTCCTATTTCAGCTAGCGATTTATAGTTTTTTCCATCATATGTAAATACAATGTTAGCTGGCTTATTCATTTCACTTGAAAATTCTAATGTATAGTCTACACTTACATCAGAACCTGTAGCATCCAGCGTTATTGAAAATTCACCTGATGTGCCTGGTGCAATTTTTCCATTAACCAATGTAGCTTTATTGGCTGTGTTTCTTAAAGTTACATTTTTTATTTCTTCTCCATTCTTAGCTATTTTAAATGACCAATTTGCAATATCAGCATTTCCTGTTCCATTTTCTTGTGACATATATCTTGCATATGTATATCCTCCTGCTCCTGTTAATAATAGCATAATTAATGTTATACATAATGCTCCAAATATTCCTCTATATTCTTTACTTGATTTTCTTTCTTTTTCCAAATTTTATTACTTCCTTTCTTTATATATACTTTTATTACATTCCTGTAACCGGCAATTTGGGTATTTCAACTACAGGAACTACCTCTTCAATTTTAGGTTGTTCATCCTTTTCTTCTGTATTTATTATGACAATTTTATTGTTATAAACTTTAAGTGTTTTTTTCTCATTTAAATTTATATCTATTTTATGTAACTCCATATCTAAAACATATCCCTCTGGTGCTTTTATTTCTCGTATATAATATGTTCCTGGTATTAACTTTTCTAAAATAATTTGTCCATTTTCATTAGTTTCTACAACTCTTATTACTTTTTGATTATTATCTAATATTTCAAACTTTGCCTTTTTTAATACTTCTTCTGTATCAACATCTTGTTTTTCTATTATTATTTCTGTGTCATTTTTTTCATAATTCTGAGTCATCTCTGTATCTACATCTTCATACGAAAATGCTGTTAATGCATAATTTTGCAAATTTTCATTTGGTGCTTTACCAAAAAACACTGGTTTTGTTTCCATTTCTTTTTGAATTTTTACCTTGAACTCTCCTGCTTTTTCTAAGCTTTCTATTGGTATTAAGATTTTAAAATTTTCATTTGAATTAAATTCTCTTTTTTCTTGATTATCTAAATTAGTAATTTTTGTTCCATTTGGTTGATTTTCTAAATTCAATATATACTTTGAAATACTGATATTACTTATTATTTCATATTCTTTTGAAACATATTTATTATCAATTTTATCTACTTCCCATTTGGGGCTTTGCTTTATTTCTATATTAGGTTCATCGAAATTTTCAGTTGAATTTCTTGCATTATTCAAAATTATATTCATTGCATTTATTGTCCTAACCCCTGCCTCATTTACAGCAGAGTATTGTTCTAATTTTGTATTGTATATATAACAATATATTGCTTGTTTTGTTGCTATATAGGCTTCTTGTTCATTCGATACACCTAGTTGTTCTAATGTCTTATATGGATATCCATTTATCACAACTCTCCATAATCCAAAATCTGTTAATTTTTCTTGAACTGTTACATCATAATAATTCGAATCAAGTTCTCCAACACCTGGTAATTCTCTATTTAAACAATATGCTGGATATTCTTTTCCATTTTCTTCATATACTGCATGTGTTGTTTTCACTAATATTTGATCCTTTTTTATAATTCTGTCAAAATACCCTTTTGAATATATCCTGATTTGTGCTCCTTTTTCTACCGCTTGTACTGAATTAATTAATATTGCACTATTTAATATTGCAACCACAAGCACTACTAAGATAAGTTTTCCAATCTTTTTCAATACTTCTCCTCCTCTTTTTCCACTGCTTGTATACATCTTCTATATTCTGGTTGATTTTCTACACATGTTATTAATGTCAACCTATTATCCTCTGTGTTTTCTAAATATTCCCACTCTGTATCTTTTATTATTCGGCATTTTTCTACTTCGTATATCTTTTCAAATCCATTATGTCTATACTTGATTTCGTCTCCTTTCTTTAATAATTTCAAATCCTGAAAATAATTTACTTCATATCCTCTATTATGTGCTGCAAGTCCTATATTTCCATTTTCTTTTTGAGTTGTTATGAAATGTCCCACATATTGATTTAATACATCCTTATCTGTTCCTTCTTCTATATTTGCTACTAATGAAATTGCAGGAATTTCTATTTGCCAAAGTACACTTTTTTCTATATGTTCTTTAGTATCTTTTGATTCTACAACACTTTCAGCTTCATTTTGATTAAATTTATTCTCAACTTGATGTTGTTCTATCATTATATTTTCATTTATTTCCGTTTTTATTTTATATTGACTTATAAATATTTGAATTAAAATAAAAAATATCGAACAAAAAACATAAAGAATACGCATTTTAGTAAATTTAAACATGCATTTACTATCACCTGCCTTTTATTAAATTATTAGCTTTGATTTTTTTCGAAAAAAATTTCTTGATTTAATTTTTATGAATTTAAATTCTATAACTATGTTAACATCACTTTTTTCATTTGTCAAGAAAAATCGTTCGACAAAATACGACATCTCAAAAATATATCTATTTCTTAATTAAAAATGTTGCAACTTTATGTAAATTGTAGTATAATTTAATATAGTTAATATTTGTTACCCAAAAAGACACTATTAAATCTTGGAGGGTAATGCCTCCAAGTAATTCAAGGAGGTTATTATATGACAAATGAAGAAATCAATAAGGTTATTGGAGAAAATGTAAGAAAATATCGAAAAAAAATGAAATATACCCAAAAAATATTAGCTGAAAAAGCTGGAATTGATAGAACAGCAATATCAAAGCTAGAAAAAGGAAAATATTTACCAACAGTTACATTCTTACTATCAATATCCAAAGCATTAAACATTGAATTTATTTGTCTATTTATAGGGGTAACATCCTTATAATGAGAAAGAAGAAGTTGTTCTTTAACAACTTCTCTTTTTTAATATTGATTAATCCAAAGAACTATTTAATATTAAATTGTGTTCCCACTAACTACTTGCAAATTCAAAATTTTAATGTTATTATTTATATAAATTATTTTAAGGAGAATACAAATGAAAGAAATAAAAAAAACTTTTGATTTTTATGATCAAACATACCTAAAATCTTATAATTTAGACAAAGCTATACGATATCAATTAAATTTATTAGACTCCTTGGATGTATATACAAGAAAACATTGTGAAAATGTTGCAACTATTACTTGTAATTTATGTAAAAAATTGCACCTTTCAAAAGGATTTACCGAATATTGCACAATTTGTGCTTATCTACATGATATAGGAAAGCTATTTATTCCAAGCAATATTCTTCAAAAACCATCTAATTTAACACCAGAAGAATACGAGATTATGCAAAAACATACAACTCTTGGTTATAGATTATGTATAAAAGATTCTAAATTAAGGCCTTATTATGCAGGTGCTTATTACCATCATGAAGCACTTGACGGAACAGGATATCCACAAGGTTTAGTAAAAAAAGATATACCTTATGAAGCTCAAATTATTAGAGTTGCAGATGAATATGATGCTCTTGTTAACAAAAGGCAATACAAATCTCATATTGGTATTACAGATTCATTGAAAATTATTATTGATAATACAAAACCATCTCCTAATGCTTCAAAAAAGACGGGCTATTCTAAAGCTGGAAAAAATAACAAAAAAATAGTAAAAAAACTTCTTAAGGTTGTTATTGATGATATTGAATATGAAATCATTTGTACTATTGACTATGTAAAAGATTTAGACAAAGAACTTGATAGATTGAAAAAAATTGAAAATTATATAAAAAAGAAAAATTCTTCACAAAAACAAAAAGATATCATTTATTATCAAGAATATATAGATTTATTATTATTGCCTGGTGAATCTGAAAAAGACTTTGAAAAAATATATCAAGAAGTCAAAGAAGCCTATGAACTAAGAAAAAATATGTTAGATTGTTTATATAAAGAAATAAAAACCATAAAAAGGCTTAGGGTTTAAATATTAAATTTTTAATCTAATAAAAGGACGATGTAAAAATCGTCCTTTTTATTAAAATTTATTTATAAAAAAACTTACTATTTTATCAATTATACTTGTTTTTTCATCTTGTATAAACTTTTGATTTGTTTCAACATTATCTGATTTTTCTAAGTTAACTTGTGTTCCTGATTTTTTCTGCATTCCTAATTCATTTGTTGCTTTTTGCTGAATACTATTCCAATCTAGAGAACTTTCTACTTCTGTTATATTCTTTTCTATCTGCCCATTTTCTTTCTGAACTGTTGCTAATTTGTTTTCTAAATTCTTCTTTTGGTTAAACATCTCCATTATAGCAATCTCTCTATAACTCACTGTAAACAACATAACAAAAGTAGCCAAAACAAGCATCATTTGTCCTACTTTGCTATTTCTTTCTTTTGCTTTTTTTATTTTTTCATTTTTTACATTTACTTTACTTTTTGATTTTTGTGGTACTTTTTTTACATTTTCTTTATTTTTCGATGTTTTTGTTACATTTTTTCTATCTGTATATTCAGGTTCATATTTTCTTGGACTTGTTCCATATTGATATGATGCTCTTGGCATGTTCTCACCTCTTTTCTCTTTAGTCGTCAAGGGACTTTTTCCCCATCTTCTTTTGTTTATCTCTTCTCAAAAATTCTTAGTTTTGCACTTTTTGATCTTGAATTTTCTTCTTGCTCTTCTTTTGTTGCAATTATTGGTTTTTTATTTATAATTTTTCCTTCAGATTTTGAACCACATACACAATATGGTAAATCTTTTGGACATGTACATTTTCCTTGTGCATCAACATATGCATTTTTTACAGCTCTATCTTCTAATGAATGAAATGTTATTATGCATAATCTTCCACCTGATTTCAAATGTTTAATACATTTTAGAACCGTTTCATATAATGGTCTTATTTCATCATTCACTTCTATTCTTATTGCCTGAAAAGTTCTTTTCGCAGGATGTCCATCTCTTTTTGCAAATGCTGGCATTGATTTTTCTATAATATGTACTAATTCTTCTGTTGTTTCTATTTTTTTGTTTTTTCGATATTCACAGACATTTTTCGCAATTTGTCTTGAAAATCGCTCTTCACCATATTCATAAATAATATTTGCTAGCTTTTCCTCTGGATAATCATTTATAACTTCTTTAGCTGTTAGTTTTTGTGTTTTATCCATTCTCATATCTAGCTCATTATTTCCTAAATAGCTGAATCCTCTTTCTCTTTCGTCTAATTGATATGATGAAACTCCTAAATCTAAAAGTATCCCATCAACTTCTTCTATTTTTAAGTCTTCTAATATTTCTTCAATTTCATCATGGTTTCCATGTACATATTTTACATTTTGGAATTCTTTTAAGTTTTCTTTTGCTGCATTAAGAGCTTCCTCATCTCTATCTATTCCAACAAGTAAACCTTTAGGTGATAATTGCTTTACAATTTGCTTGCTATGACCAGCTCCACCTAAAGTTCCATCTACATATATTCCATCTCTTTTTATATTTAATCCATTTATTGTTTCTTCTAACAATACTGGTTTGTGCTTAAATTCCAATTTTCCACCTCTTTTATAAGACCTTTAACAAATATTTGCAGCTGAAGTTTTTGTAAATCCCCAGCTGCTTGTCGTCTTATGTTTTCTTTTTCTCATTATATGGAATTTATCTTTAGCATTTTTTTCTTTTGTATTTTAAATTTTATCTTTTGTATTTTTTTCTTTTGTGTGATTTCTTTTGTACATTTGTCTTTAGTATCTTTATATAAACTTTTGCAAGTTATATACTTTAATAAATTTATATTCCTAACATTGTCATGTTTTCTGCTATTTCATCAGCTGAAATATTCTCGTCACATTTTTGCCAAATCTCTTTATCCCAGATTTCTAATCTCGTTCCTACACCTACTATTACAGCATCTTTTCCTAGTTTTGCTACTTCTCTTAAATTTGCAGGTATTAAAAATCTTCCTTGTTTGTCAATTTCACATTCTGTTGCTCCTGATAAGAAAAATCTAACAAAATTTCTTGCATTTTTGTCTGATAGTGGAAGTGCTTTTAGCTTTGTTTCAAAATTCAACCATTCATTTTGTGAAAAAACAAATAAACATCCATCTAACCCTTTTGTTATAATGAATTTTTCTCCAATGTCTTGTCTTAATTTTGCTGGCATTATTAATCTACCTTTTGTGTCTAAAGAATGTTCGTATTCACCTATTAACAATTGAATTACACCTCATTTCTTTTTCTACCACTTTGCACCACTTTTCTCCACTTCGATACAATAATAATACATTTCATATTATTTTGCAAGTGTTTTTAATAATTTTCTTAAAAATTTTTATCTCACCTTACATTATGTTGATTTATTATAATAGCTATGTTATAATAAGTACTATAAATTCAAATATCTTAATATAGAAAGGTTGAAAAAAATGTTTAAATACTTTATGCGGAAATTTGTTTTCAATGATGTAGATAGCGAAGCTCAGGATATACTTATACAACTTAATACTCCACATTTTATATTGGATTTACTTTTTGATATACTATTCTTATTTATTCTTGAAGTCCCTATATTCTTAATGAATAAATATTATGATGAAGATGTTGCTCATGCATTAAATCTTGGAATTAACTATTTAAGAATAATATACCTTTTAGCTATTTTAGTAATTACTCAAACTTTTAAAAAAGATATATATGATACATATAAATTTATATTAAAAAAATTATATTTTTGGATGTGGACAAAAAATGGAAATGCCTTATCAAAAAAAGACTTTAAAATACTAAAAAACAATCAAAAACTATATAATAGAATTTTAACACAAAAATGTAAAAAACATCGTTTTTCAGTTTGTTTTAAAATATGTAAAACTTTAAAGAAGGGAAATATATCATTTGTTTCAATACAAACTATTAAAATCAAAAAAAAACACTATGTTTTTAATTTTAAAATGAATGTTTTATACATTAATGAAAATGAAGACTGGGTTTTCGATCCTTATAGTTGTCAACAATATCCAATTAAAAAATTCAATGAAATCTTCAAAGTAAAAGTTTACAAAACATTTAGTTTTGATGATATTAGTAACATATCTTATTCAAAATTTAAAAAAGAACAAAAAACAAAACTAACCGAATGGGCTACATCTAATGATTGTTCTATGTTTTGAAATCTAAAGCATTTCACGACTGATTGTGTATTTACAATCAGTCGTGTTTTATATTTTTATTACACACTTATTTTATTGTAAGGTTCTTAATTATTTTTACTAAATAATCAACTTGTTCAAAAGTATTACTCTCTCCAAAAGTCGTCCTAATAGCTGAATTTAAATATTTTTGGGGCACATTTATCGCTGTCAACACATGTGATGGTGTTGTATTTCCAGAAGAACACGCAGAACCACTTGATACACAAATTCCCTTTTCATCTAATTTAAAAATTAATTCTGATGCATCCACTCCTTCAAAAGAAACATTTGCATTTCCTGGTAGTCTATTTTCCATACTTCCATTAATTCTTATTTTTTCAGGAATTTCTTTTTGCAATTTACTCAAATAATAATCTCTTATTCTACTTAAATTTCTAATATGTGTATTCATATTTTTATTTGCCAGCTCACATGCCTTTCCCAGGCCTACTATCCCTGCAACATTTTCTGTTCCAGCTCTTTGATTTCTTTCCTGATGACCTCCATTAATATATTTTTCAACATTGATTCCATTTTTTATATACAATGCTCCTACACCTTTTGGTGCATTTATTTTATGACCTGAAAGCGAAAGCATATCAATTTCCATTTTTTGAACATCTATAGACATATTTCCAATTGCTTGAACAGCATCTGTATGAAATATAATATTTCTAGAATGTGCTATTCTAGAAATTTCTTCTATAGGCTGTATTGTTCCAATTTCATTATTTGCCGTCATCACACTTATTAATATTGTTGATGGCCTTATCGCATTTTCTAATTCCTCAATTTTTATTACACCATTTTCATCTACATTTATATATGAAACTTCAAATCCTTGCCTTTCCAATGTTTCACATGTTTCTAAAATTGCATGATGTTCTATTTTTGATGTTATTATATGATTTCCTTTTTCTTTATTCGCATATGCAAACCCTTTTAATGCTGTGTTATCACTTTCTGAACCACTTCCTGTAAAGTATATTTCGTGTGGATTACAATTAATTAATTCTGCTACTTTTCCCCTTGCTTTTTCTATTGCTTTCTTTGCTTTTCTTCCAACTGAATATAATGATGATGGATTTCCATATTCTGTTGTTAAATATGGCATCATTTCGTTTAATACTTCCGTTTTTATTTTTGTTGTTGCACTATTGTCTAAATATATAATATCCATAGCTTTCTATCCTTCCATTTATTCTTTAGATATTATATGTTACATAATAGATTTTGTGAAAAAGGTAAAAAGGGGACAGGTACAAAATTTTAAGTTTAATAAAATTTTGTACCTGTCCCCTTTTTACAATTTTCTTATTTTATCCATATTTTTGATAACAGTTTCATACCCAAACTTGTAGCACTTATCTAATTTTTCAATATCAAATAAGCCTGCTCTATCAGTTGGAACAGTAAGAATCAAATCACTCTGTTCAAAACTCTTTTCAGAAATCTTATTTCCCATAATATCAAGAGTTTTCATTGTTATATCCATAACATCACTATCAATTTCAACTGGATCAGCCTCAAAATTAACAGCAATGACTTTTTTATTATATACCTGTTTTAATGGTAAAACTGGAGTATTATCTAAAACTCCTCCATCCATAAAAATATGATTTTTATATTCACATGGACAAAAAAAGGCAGGGAAGCTACTACTTGCTCTTACTGCCTTTCCTATTCCTATTTCAGTAATAAAATTATCACAATAATTATCTCTTTGCGCACAATTTGTTAATATATATTCTTTCGCTTCAGCAATATCAACAGTAGAAATAATAAGTGGCATTCTTTTTATATCTCCAATTACTCTTACTCCTTTTCTTAATGCAAGTTCATTAAACATTTTTTCCATTAATGTTCCATCATTAAGACCTGATATTCCTAGCTTTTTTCTTTTTACCAAACTTCCTATTCCATTTATTATAGGTGCATTACCTATATTTATGATTTCTTGAGCATATTTTTTGAATAGCACATATATGTAATACGGTTTATAACCCATTGCATATAATGTTGCAACAATACTACCTGCACTTGTTCCAGCTATAGCCTCCACATTTATTTTATTATCCTCTAATGCTTTCAAAACTCCTGCATGTGCAATACCTCTAATTCCACCACCAGCTAGTGCTATTCCAATTTCCATAGAAACCTCCATTAATAAATTTATCTTCTTAAAAATTATTTACTATTTTCTATGTTTTTAAACACTATTTTGTGATAATTTTTCCATTATCATCTAAGAAAATTTGTTGTTCATCATTATAAATTCTAACACCATCATCAAGTATATCTATATTAGCATTACTCATCTCTAATGCTAAATCAAATTGATTATCATAAATATCTGTTTTTTCATCAGAAAAGTCTCTTGCTTGGAAAATGTTTTTTCCTTTAATTAATTGAATCAAATCATAATTAAAATCAACAACAACATTTTCTTCTAAATCAATTACTCCAACTTTATCCTGTTCGTTTGTTGCAATAAAATATTTATCATATGCATATTCTAAAAAATGATAATTTTGTTGAGTAATTTGTTCAAAATCTGAATTTAATATAGAATATTTTCCATCTTCAATCTTTATAAAATACTTGGTACTTGATGTGCTCATAATATATGTATTAAAAGGAATATCAACTGTTTTTCCATCTACATCAAAAACTTTTTGTTCTTCTCCTTTAACTCCATATAAATAAATTCCATTTACCGTTAATTCTGAATATTCTGTTGGTATGACTTCTACACCTTTTAAATTTACAGCTCCAAACTGGCCTGTCCTCTCAACTATAAATATTTGTAAATCTTGATTATAGTCTATAGATTGATATTGTGTATTAATTATTTTACTGTTATTTATAAATACACCATATTGACCATTTTTAGCAGCAATTAAATATATATCATTTTTCATCTGAGTCAATCTTTTAATTTGATTATATTCTTCTGTTAAAACTTGCTCTCCATCATAATCATAATATCCATATCTATATCCATCACTTGTTGTTACACGAACAATATAACCAGATTTTTTGTAACCATTTTCATCTGTATAATATCCATCAGAATCTATAGAATCATATTTATTAGGTATTTTTACATTTCCCTTTTCATCCATTATTCCATACTCACCATTTTGCTTAATTAGAACTTCTCCTTCTTTTTGAGCAAAATTTGTAAGTTCTTCATATTTTGCACCTGTAACAGTGTTTCCTGCAATACTTAATAAACCATATTTACCGTTTTTCTCATATTTCAAAATATTTCTTTCATATTTTGAATCGTCATATTCTATTAATTCAACATTATCATAATTTGTAAAAATCTCTTTATTTTTAGCATCAACGAATTTATTGTCTTCACCATTTTTACACATAAATACTGCTCTATGTTCATTTGGAATAATTATATTATCATATTGCGGCTCTATAACTGTTTCCCCATTTTCTGCAACTCCAATTTTGCCATCTTTTTCTATTGTTGAATAATTTATTGTAACATCTTCTTTTTCAGTTTTTAATTTATCCCTATTAGGTATGTATATTGATATTGCTAAACTTATTAATACAATAACAACAACTATTGTTATACTTATTTTTTTCGACATATTTATCCTTCTTTCGTCTTTGATATTTTTATTTTACTATTTTACTACTTATTTTTCAATATTTTTTCGCATTTTCCTTGTTTTTTTTGATTGAGTATTATATAATCTTTACATAATAATGAAAACGATTATCTTAAGGAGGATATACTATGACAAATTTAACAATAAAAGATTTATACAGAAATACTTCAGAATATGAGAAAAAATCAGTTACTCTTGAAGGATGGGTTAAAACTGTTAGAGATTCAAAAACATTCGGATTTATAGAACTAAATGATGGTTCTTTTTTTAAGAATGTTCAAATTGTATTTAATGATTCTTTAGCAAATTTTAGTGAGATTGCAAAACTTACAATAAGTTCTTGTATTAAAGTTACTGGAACAGTAATTATTACTGAAAATGCAAAGCAACCATTCGAAATACAAGCAACTGAAATTATTATAGAAAACTTATGTGATGCAGATTACCCACTTCAAAAGAAAAGACATTCTTTTGAATATTTGCGTACAATAGCACATCTTCGTCCTAGAACAAATACTTTTAATGCAGTATTTAGAATTAGAAGTGTTGCAGCATTTGCAATTCACGAATATTTTCAAGACCGTGGATATGTTTATGTTCACACTCCTATAATTACATGTGCTGACTGCGAAGGTTCTGCTGAAATGTTTAAATTAACAACTTTAAATCTTGATGAGGAATTACCAAAAAAAGATGGACAAACAGACTTTTCTCAAGACTTATTTGGTAGAAAAGCTTATATCACAGGTTCTGGTCAATTACATGGTGAAACTTTTGCATCTGCATTTGGAAAAATTTATACATTTGGTCCAACTTTAAGAAGTGAAAATTCAAATACAAAAACACATGCAAATGAATTTTGGATGATTGAACCTGAAATATCATTTTGCGATTTAGATGGATTAATGGATATTGAAGAAGATTGTTTAAAATATATAGTTAAAACAGTTATGGATAAATGTCCTGAAGAAATAGACTTTTGCAATACATTTATCGAAAAAGGATTAAAAGAGAAATTAACAAAAATATTAAATTCTGAATTTGTTAGAATTGACCACAAAGAAGCTATAGATATCTTGAAAAAAGCTGACAGAGAATGGGAATTCCAACCAGACTATGGCGAAGACTTAGCTAAAGAACATGAAAAATATATTACAGAATATTTTAATGGTCCAGTATTTGTTAAAAACTGGCCTAAAGATATTAAATCTTATTATATGAAACTTAATCCAGATGGAAAAACAGTTGCTGCTGTTGACCTTGAAGTTCCTGGTGCTGGTGAAATTATGGGTGGTTCTCAAAGAGAAGAAGATTATGAAAAATTATGTTCTAGAATGAAAGAAATGGGAATTGCAACAGATCCTTTATATTGGTATTTAGATTTACGTAGATATGGTTCTAATATTCATTCTGGATTTGGTCTAGGTTTTGAAAGATTACTTATGTATATTAC
>CAKPGU010000021.1 GCA_934155265.1 uncultured Clostridia bacterium | reverse complement strand
AATGATGTACAACAAATTCAACAATTATTAGCAATGCTATTTAGAACAGTAGTATATGCACCAATAATAGGAATAGGAGGAGTAATAAAAGTAATACATCAAAGTAATACATCAATGGCATGGATAATAGGAGTAGCAGTAATTACAATATTAGTAGTTGTTGCAATACTATTTGCAGTTGCAATGCCAAAATTTAAGAAGCTACAAGATTTGATAGACAAATTAAATGGTGTAGCAAGAGAAATATTAACAGGTAAATCTGTAATTAGAGCATTTAATACAGAAGAGAGAGAAGAAAAAAGATTTGATAATGCTAATACAGATTTAACAAAAGCAAACATATTTGTAAACAGAACAATGTCAGTGATGATGCCAATGTTAATGCTTATAATGAATGGTGTATCAATCTTAATTATATGGGTTGGTGGACACAATATAGACCAAGGTATAATGCAAGTTGGAGATATGTTAGCATTTATTCAATATGCAATGCAAATAGTAATGAGTTTCTTAATGATATCTATGATTTCTATAATGCTTCCAAGAGCATCTGTGTCAGCTAACAGAATTACAGAAATTTTAGAAACAGAACCAAGTATTAAAGACAAAGAAACAACAAAGAAATTAGATCCAAGTAAAAAAGGATTAGTAGAATTTAAAAATGTATCATTCAGATATCCTGATGCAGACACAGAAATACTTGAAGATATTAACTTCACAGCAGAGCCGGGAAAAACAACTGCAATAATAGGAAGTACTGGAAGCGGAAAATCAACTGTAGTAAATTTAATACCGAGATTTTATGATGTAACAGGAGGAGAACTTTTAGTTGATGGTGTAAATGTAAAAGACTTATCTCAAAAAGAATTAAGAGATGCTATTGGATTTGTACCACAAAAAGGAGTATTATTCTCTGGAACAATTGAAAGTAATATAAAATATTCTGATGAGAGCATGTCAGATGAAAAAATGATAGAAGCAGCAGAAATAGCACAAGCAACAGAATTTATCGATGGGAAAGATGACAAATATAAATCAGAAATAGCGCAAGGTGGAAGCAATGTATCTGGAGGACAAAAGCAAAGATTATCAATAGCAAGAGCAGTTGCAAAAGACCCAGAAATATTTGTATTTGATGACAGTTTTTCTGCATTAGACTTCAAAACAGATGCAGCATTAAGAGAAGCATTAGCTCAAAGAACAAATAATAAAACAAATATAATTGTAGCACAAAGAATTAGTACAATTTTAAATGCAGACAAAATAATCGTTTTAGATGATGGAAAAATAGTAGGACAAGGAACACATGAAGAGTTACTTGAAAATAATGAAACATACAGAGAAATTGCATTATCACAATTATCTGAAGAAGAATTAAATAAAAAGGAAGGAGGAAAATAATATGCCAGGACCAATGGGACCAAGACCAGGCCGTACAACAGAAAAGGCCAAAGATTTTAAAGGAACAACAAAAAAATTAATAAATAATTATTTATCAAAATATAAAATTGGATTAATAATAGTATTTATATTTGCAGTAGGAAGTACTATATTTTCTATAATAGGACCTAAAATATTAGGAAATGCAACAACAGAAATATTTAATGGTTTAGTAAATAAAATATCAGGAAATGGTGGAATAGACTTTGGAAAAGTTGGAACAATCCTACTAACACTATTAGGACTATATGTAGTCAGTGCATTATTTTCTTTCATCCAAAGTTTTGCAATGACACAAATTGCTCAAAATCTTACATATAAATTAAGAAAAGACTTAGCACACAAAATAAATTCACTTCCAATGAACTATTTTGATAAAAAGACAAATGGAGAAGTATTATCAATAATAACAAATGATATAGATACATTAGGAATGAACTTAAATCAAAGTGTTACACAAATAATAACATCAATATGTACATTAGTTGGAATATTAATAATGATGCTTTCAATTAGTTGGCAAATGACATTAATTTCATTAATAGTTATGCCAATAGGAGCATTTCTTGTAAAAATAATAGTAGGAAAATCACAAAAATACTTTAAAAAGCAACAAGATTACTTAGGACATGTAAATGGTCAAGTTGAAGAAGTATTTTCAGGATTGACAATTGTAAAAGCATTTAATGGCGAAAAAGATGCACAAAAAGAATTTGAAAAGGCAAATTCAGAATTATATAGTTCAGCATGGAAATCACAATTTTTGTCAGGATTAATGCATCCAATAATGAATTTTATATCAAATATTGGATATGTAGGTGTAGCAATTGCAGGAGGTTATTTAGCAATTAATGGAAACATTACAGTGGGAGATATACAAAGTTTTATACAATATAACAAACAATTTACACAACCTATAAATCAAATCGCACAAGTATCAAGTATGTTACAAGCAATGGTTGCTGCAACTGAAAGAATATTTGAATTCTTAGAAGAAGATGAAGAAGTTGAAACTTATGTAGAAGGAACAACAACAGAAGGTTTAAAAGGAAATGTAAAATTTGAACATGTAAAATTTGGATATAACCCAGAAAATACTGTAATAAAAGATTTTAATGCAGATGTACATGAAGGACAGAAAATTGCAATTGTAGGACCAACAGGAGCTGGAAAATCAACAATGGTAAAACTTCTTATGAGATTTTATGATGTAACAGATGGTGCTATATTGCTAGATGGGCATAACATAAAGGATTTCAAAAGAGGAGAACTTCGTCAAATGTTTGGTATGGTATTACAAGATACATGGCTATTTGATGGAACAGTAAAAGATAATATAAAATATAGTAGAGAAGATGCAACAGATGATGAAGTTATTCAAGCTGCAAAAGCTGCTAGAGTACATCACTTTATAAAGACATTGCCTAATGGATACAATTCAGTATTAGGAGACGAAACAAGTGGAGTTTCAGCAGGTCAAAAGCAATTACTTACAATTGCAAGAGTAATTTTAGCAGACCCTAAAATATTAATTCTAGATGAAGCAACATCAAGTATAGATACAAGAACTGAAATAGAAATTCAAAAAGCTATGGATAATTTAATGAAAGGTAGAACATCTTTTATAATTGCACATAGATTGTCAACAATAAAAAATGCTGATTTAATATTAGTTATGGACCATGGAGATATTGTTGAACAAGGTACACATGAACAACTTCTTGAAAAAGGAGAAAAAGGATTTTACTATAAATTATATAATAGCCAATTCCAAGACTGCATCGATGAAGTTGAATAAAACTCAACATTGTGCTATAATTATATATAAGAGGTGATGTGAATGAATATAATACAAGATATATCACAATATTTAGGTAAAACATTTGGTTTTTATAGTGAATATGTTGAACTGTTTATATTAACAACCTTAATATTTATAGTATTTGGAATTTTAAAGGCTATAGTAAGAGCATTATATTCAAGAGCAGATGTAAGTAATAAAAAGAAGTATTTTAGAAACAGAATGATAAAAATAGCATTAAATATTATATCTATTATATTAGTTGTATTGTTATGGGGACATAGAATATCTGGAATGGTAACAATAATCAGTTTCTTATCAGCAGGGATTGCTATTGCTGTTAAGGAAATAATATTTGATTTCTTTGCAGGTATATATATTAACATGAAGAAAATATTCGAATTAGAAGATAGAGTTGAAATTAATGGAATCAAAGGTGATGTAGTAAATATTAGATCTTTAGGATTTGAAGTATTAGAAGTAGGAGATAGAGTACATGCAGAACAGAGTACTGGTAGAATAATACATATACCAAACTCATTTGTATTTCTATACCCATTAAAAAATTATACAAAAGCATTTAAATACATATGGGATGAAATTACAGTAAAAGTTCCATTAGATGCAGATATTGAGAAAACCAAAGAGGTTTTATATGATATTGTTAATAGTAATGAAATTTTAGAGTCTATTCCTAAAAAAATGGAAGATGCAGTTGCAGATGTTACTGTAGAGTATAGAATTTATTATAATTATTTAGATCCTATTATTTATACTGAAATAGTGGATTCTCATGTTGAACTATATATTAGATATATTGTTCATCCTAAAAAGTCTAGAATTGTAGAAGATGAGATTTATTTAAAAATATTAGAAGAATATAAAAAAGGAAATATCAAATTATATATCCCTGCATAACTTTGTGAAAGTAAAAAACTTGTAGTTATTATACATAATTACAAGTTTTTTGTTTTACATAAATATTGCATTTGATGGAAGTTTGTAGTATAATAGTGATATTAAAATATTTTAAGGAGGACTTTCCATGGAAGTACGGAGTAATAGTAAAAAAATGAATTACAAGCAAATTTACTCTCAAATTGCCAAATATGGAAAAACTATTCCGGAGATGGCAGAAAAATATGAAATGGAAGAGGAGGCATTTATTAAGCGAATACAAATGGGGTTAGATCCAAAATTGTTTTCAAGTGCAATGAGTGCGAGTGAGAAAAATATCAAGCATAGGCAAAAAGCAAAGAAAAATAAAACAACAAAAACAGTTGTAAAACAGGAGGAAGAAGAAATGTCTAGAAAAGGTGAAGTGAAGGCAATGTTGAATTACAGACAACAGCAATCTGAAAAAGACAGATTATTTTCAATGAGAGAGAAGAGACGGTCTTTAGAAGATCTAAAAAGTCAAGAATCTGCATCAGAGTCAGAAATGGAAATTCTTGAAAAAGAAGTTGCAGCAATTGAAGAAGAAGTTTCTAAAAAAGAAGAAGAACTTGCTACAGATAAGCTAGTATTATCAAGTGCAGTGGAAGAATTGAATGATAAGCAAAAGGCATTCGAAGAGGCAAGTAAAAACCTTGAAACTGCTCAGAATCAAAAAGAGGAAGCTGAAAAACTTGTTGAACAACGAGTTAAGGACATTAACGAGCTGAAAGTAAGGAAGGAAAGTATTGAAAATCAAATTACAGAATTAAAGAATAAAAATATTTATTTAGTGGCTCCTGGTTATAAAGGAGTACAACCAGAATATGGTACTTTTTATTCAACAACTAAAGTAGATGGATATAGAAATCTTTCTGTAATTGAGGCTGATGTGAAATTCGCTATTGAACCTGAACTAAAAGATATGCTTGTAGCTGGTTTCGACTCTTTCAAAGAATATAGTGATGCACTTAGATTTGTTATGCTTTGTGCAGAATATGCTTGTAAAGATGTTGAATATTCCGTACTAGTTAAAGATGAACGTTTGAAAAAACTTCTGAAAAAACATGTAGGTTAAAGTCTTCATTAACTTTCTATAGAAGGTTATATTAATGTAGACATATTATGTAGTAATTGACTAGATTATAGTCAAGATGATGGAGGTCAAGACATGAAAGCAGAACAGAAATTACAGATAAAAGAATTGGAGGAACAACGGTCCAAGAATTATTTAGTATATCCGGGTTATACTGATACAAAACCTGAATTTGGAAAGTTTTATTCCATTACTAAGGTAAATGGATTTGAAAATCTTATTATAGTAAAAGTTGACGATAAATATAAATTAAATCCTAAACCAGGTGAAGATATTATTGTTGGATTTGATTCCTACGAAGATTACATTATAGCCCTAAATTTTATGTCACTTGTTAGAAAATTCAATAAGGAGAATATTGAGTATGAAATATTGATTGATGAGTATTATAGCAAGCCTAACATTGAATTGCTTTGGAAGAGATATAGAGACTCTAAAGAAAAGATGGATTGATTTTCATTGTAATATGTAATAATGTATTAGTTTCAAAGGCAGATGTGGATAAAACCATGTCTGTCTTTTTTATTATTACTTGCTAAAAAAAATCATTTATGTTATTATACTCGTATAAATAAAAAGAAAGGATGTATATAACATGGAAGAAGAAAGCTTTGAAAAATTATATAATGAATCATTAAATGAAAAAAGATTTGACAAAAGAATAACAGGAACAGTAATTCAAATATCAAGAAAAGGAGAAATATTTGTAGATTTTAAATACAAAGCAGATGGAATTATACCAAAAGCAGAATATTCAGATGATGAAAATAAAAATCCAAAAGACGAATTCAAACCAGGAGACAAAATAACAGCAGATGTATTAAAATGGAATGATGGGTTAGGAAATGTTCTTTTATCTTACAAAAAATATAAAAAAGAAGAAGATGCAAGAAGAGAAAAAGAATTAAAAATCCAACATGCGGAAGAAATAAAGAAACAAAAAATAGAAAGAGCAAAAAATCTTGAAGAGTTTTGGAATAACATACAAATAGGAAAAACGTATACAGGAACAATTACTAAAATTGCTGATTATGGTGTATTTGTAGATTTAGGGTTAGTAACAGGATTAGCACATAAATCAGAATTAGTGTGGGATAAAAATGAAAAACTTGAAGATAAATTTAAAATTGGTGATGTGATAGAAGTTAAAATAAAAGACTTCAACAAAGATGAAAAAAGAATAAGCTTAGAATATCCATTAAAAGGAGAAAATCCTTGGTTTGCATTAGCCAATAAATATAATGTAAATGATATAGTTACTTGCAAAGTAGTAAAATTTGCACCATTTGGAGCATTTGTAGAATTAGAAAAAGGTTTAGAGGGGCTAGTACATAATTCAGAGATAACTGGATTAAGAAGAGTAGTAAAACCAGAAGATGAACTTCAATTAGGACAAATGGTAAATGCTAAAATTATAAATATTGATAAAGAAAAGTTAAAAATAGGATTAACTATTAAAGAACTTGAAGGTACTTCTTCACAATATGGATATGAAGAATATATAAGCAAATAGTTCACATAGAATTCATATTTATTTTATATAATATATCTGTTCAAAGAGGTGAAAATATGTTTAATGTTTTAGTAGTAGAAGATGATAAAAATCTAAAAAAACTTATGGTCACTTATTTAAAAAGAAATAATTATACAGTATTTGAAGCAAATAATGGAATACAAGCATTAGATATAATTGACAAACAATATATAGATTTAGTAATTAGTGATGTTATGATGCCAGAAATGGATGGATTTGAATTACTAAATGAATTGCGAACATCCAATTATGAAATACCAATAATGCTTATTACTGCAAAAGGCGATATAAGTGACAAAAAACAGGGTTTCATTCTAGGTGCAGATGATTATATGGTAAAACCAGTAGATATGGAAGAAATGATTTTAAGAGTTTCTGTTTTATTAAAACGTGTAAAAAGTGCCAATAAAAGAAGAATTGTGATAGCTGATTTGGTAATTGACTATGATCAATTAAGTGTAACAAAACATGGTAAAGTATATAATCTTGCACAAAAAGAATTTTACCTATTATATAAACTTATAAGTACTCCAAATACTATATTTAGTAGGCAAGAATTAATAGAAGAAATTTGGGGACTTGAAAGTGAATCTGAATACAGAACGGTTGATGTTCATATTAAAAGGTTACGAGAAAAATTGAGTGATCTAGATGAATTTGAAATTGTTACTGTACGAGGTGCAGGCTATAAAGTTATTATAAATAAGACCTAATTTGTGCCTTGAGAAAGGAACGAGATTAAAAATGAAAGATAAAGTTTTTGGAACAAAAAGAACAATACAAAGAAGATTAGTTGTTCAATTAGCTGTTGCAATTATATTAGTAATTATTCTTTCAGCAATAGGATTGTATATATTCACACATCAAGCTATATCACAATATTTGGTATTTAACTTAGATAATGAAACAGAAAAAAGAGAATTATGGAAAATATTTAAATTAGGTGTAGGAATAATAGTTGTAAATACGGTACTCATTAGTTTTGCAATTATAAGAATATCAACTAAAATGTTAGCAGAACCATTAAAAAAGAGCATTGAGGCAACAAAAAAAGTTGCAGAAGGAGACTTTTCAGTTAGACTGGAAACTAAAAGAGATGATGAAACAAAAGAATTAGTTGATAATTTTAATAGGATGGTAAAACAACTAGGAAAAACAGAAATATTACAAAAAGATTTTATAGATAATGTATCTCATGAAATAAAAACACCTATTAATTCTATACAAGGTTTTGCAAAACTTTTAGATGATAATAATTTATCTGAACAAGAAAGAAAAGAATATATAAACATTATACTAGAAGAGACGAATCGACTACTAAAATTATCAAGCAACATCTTAAAATTAGCAAAATTGCAACATCAAGATAAAATAATAAATAATGAAGAAATCAATTTATCAGAGCAAATAAAAAAGGCAGTTCTATTACTAGAGCCAAAATGGAAAGACAAAAATATTAATTTTTCAATAGATGCAAAAGAAGTTTATTTTTATGGTGATGAAGATTTATTATTTCAAGTATGGACAAACTTATTAGATAATGCTATTAAATTTTCGAATGAAAATGGAAAGATATCAGTAAAAATTGATATTGTGCAAGATAAGATTGAGGTAAGTATAAAAGATAATGGTATAGGCATGGATAGTGATGAACTAGAAATGATATATACAAGGTTTTATCAAATAGATAAATCTCATTCAGGTGAAGGAAGCGGACTTGGTCTTGCTATTGTAAAAAGGATTGTTGAAATTTCAAATGGAGAAATAAATGTTGAAAGTGAAAAAGGAAAAGGAACAACATTTACTGTAGTTCTTCCAAAAAAGGAAGAAACAAATAAAATTGTTATATAAAAGAAGGGTGGAATTTTTATGGAATATTTAGACAGTGTTTTAAAAAAGACAGGTAAGGCATCTTTAGTATCATCAATTATATTTGCAATATTAGGAATAATATTAATAGCATATCCAGAAGGAACTGTTAAATTTATATCTTATGTGATTGGAATAATGTTTATTGCAGTTGGATTATATAAAGGAATTAATTATATTAAAAATAAAGAAATTTATAATATGTTTAATTATGATATGGCATTAGGAATTATAGCTATTATTATAGGAGCTGTTACTATAGCATATAGTAATCAAATTGGTGCTATATTTAGAATTATGATAGGAATTTGGATTGTATATAGTGCGATTATTAGAATGAGTTTATCTGCTAAATTAAAAGTAATAGAATCAAATACTTGGATTTATAGCTTAATTATTGCATTTGCTATGATAATATGTGGAGTGTTTATTATATGCAATTCTGGAGCCATTGTTGTTACAATAGGAACTATTATATTAATTTATTCTATATTAGATATTATTGAAAGTATTATTTTCTTGAAAAATGTTAATAGTTTGACTAAATAAATTTTAAAGATTAGTTAATGAGAATTGACTGATCTTTTTTTCTATACTCTTGATTGATTTTTTATAAGAAAGACTTGAAATATAAACTTTTCATTACATTCCTCGGCTTATTACGAAATTTAAGAAATTCTAACTTGTTTTATGGCACCCTTCCACTCTCGTGAACTCTTTCCATAAAACTGCATAGAATTTCTAAAATTTCTCCATGCACATTCGTCATTTCATTCAAAGTTTATATTTCAAGTCTTTCTTTGTATAAATTATCACAAATTTTGAATTAAAAGTATTAAAAAAGTGATATTATTGGTAAAAAAATAATGAGAAAAATAAAAATGTGAAACAAAATTAATGAAATTTTCAAAAATTGTTTCACATTATTAATTGAAAAAATATATATTTCTGATATAATTTGTACATAATAAAAAATTTATAAAAGAATTACAGAAGAAAAAAAGTGAGATATCGACATTTTGTCGATATCTGAATTAATACGAATCTAAATAGAAAAGATGGTGATTTAAATGAGTGATATTATAAAATTCAATTTAAAAGAATTAGAAAAACTAAATACACCATTTGCTAATTATATTTTGGGCAGAAGTTATGATTTAGAGGAAAATGGAGCAACTCAGGATTATAAAAAGGCATTACAATATTATATGAAAAATTTTGATAATTATCCTTTAAGCCAATATTCAGTAGGAATGTCTTATTTGTTTGGACTGGAGAATGAATTACATGTTGATAAAGTAAAAGGAGATACTATACTAAAATATACATTACCAAAATTATTGCAGATGCAAAATGGTGAAAAAATAGAACAAAATGAGATGGTATATGCTACTTTTGTAGAAGCAGCTTATTATAATTATGGAATTGGTGGAGTTGAACAAAATTTTGAGAAAGCTAGAGAAATATTAGAAAAATGTGCTAAATTAGGTCATATCGCAGCATATTATGATTTGGGATATAAGTTTTATAGAGAAGGTGTAGGTGGAGCTGTTGATATAGAAAAGTCTGAATTATTCTTAAGAATAGCCAAAAATGCTGGATTAAAAAGAGCAATAGACAAATATAAAGAATTTGGTTATAGTGAAATAGAACGATAATAATTGCTAAAAGGCTAGAATATAAAAAATAAAGGAAATAGAGAAAGAGAGGAAAAGTAAATGATAGAAAATATAATATTTGACTTTGGAAATGTTCTATTTGAATGGAATCAAGATGAAATTGTAACAAATTATTCCAATAATAAAGAAGAACAAGAAATATTAAAAAATGTAATTTTTAAGTCTGATGAATGGTTTAAACTAGATGATGGTTCAATGGAATATCAAGAAATTATTCCATTATTTAAAGAAAAGTTACCTACTAATTTAAAAAATAAAGTAGAAGAAATAATGAGAACATGGTATACAAAGATGCCAATAAATCAAGAAATTTGTGATTTGATTAAAGAATTAAAGGAAAATAACTATAAAATATATGCATTATCAAATACACATATACCTGTATATGAATATGTAAAAAAATTAGAAATAGGAAAATATTTTGATGGTTTTTTAATATCGGCAGTGGAAAAAATGATGAAACCAAATGAAGAAATATATTATAGATTATTTGAAAAATTTGATTTAGTTCCTCAGGAATGTTTTTTTATAGATGATAGTGAAAAAAATATATTAGCTAGTAGAAAATGCGGCATGGAAGGGTATATTTTTAATATAAAAGATTTTCAAAAACTAAAAGATAAATTAATAAACGATAATATACTAATATAGAGTGGAGAAATTTAATATGGTAAAGAATATTGAAAAAACAATTACAAAAGTAGAAATTAAAGATGAACAACTTAAATTACCCAAAGAAATACTAGGAAAAATAGATGAGTTTTGGAAACAATGCAAATCCGAAAATCCAAATTTATGGAATGGAGAATTAATGTGTGTAGAAAAATGTAAGAGAGAAAGTAATCAAATATTAATTACTTGTAAGAAAACGAATTATGCCCATTACTTATATGATGAACGAATAGGATTACCTAAAGAATATGCTTGTAGTAGTTTAGTAGCTGGATGTTTATTAGAAACCAGTGATAATTATTATATAGTTGGAGAATTAGCAGACAATACTTCGTTTCCACATTGCATGCAAATATCAGGAGGAAGTGCTGATAATAATGATATAAAAGATGGGAAAATAGACATATTTAATACCATAATAAGAGAATGCAAAGAAGAACTAAATATTGATTTACAAGATAAGAAACAAGTAAAGCATTTTAAAATAAAATATATAAGTTTACCAAGTGAAGATGTACATACATATATATTATTTGCAAAAGGTGAACTAAATATGAAAAAATCCCAAATGCAAGAATATTATGAAAATTATTTAAAATATTTAAAAGATAATAATTTAGAAATAGAATTTAGTAAAATTCACTTTATAAAAAAGGGAATAACATCAGAAGAATTAAATAAATTTAATAATCCTAAAAGAGAGTACTTAAAAAGTTTACTAGAAATTGACAGCAAAGAAATAGTGCGATAAAATTTTCCAAAAATGGAATTTGTTAACATAGAGTTCACAAAGAGGGAGTATAATATATAATTGTAAAGAGGCAAAGAGATTTGCTTCTTGTTTAATGTAACAAGGAAGGTGATTATTAGATGAAGAAAATTTCAAATTTTATTGTAGAAAAGAGAAATTTTATTATTCCAATATTTATTATACTCGCAATTATATGTGTATTCACATCACAAAAAGTAAAAATAAACAAAGATATAACAGAGTATTTACCTAGTGATTCTGAAACTAGAATTGGATTAGATAAAATGGACGAAGAATTCTCAGATGTTCATACAACAAGTTCATTTAGTATAATGTTCAAAGGATTAACTGATGACGAAAAACAAACAATTTTAAAAGAACTAGAAGAAACAGAAAATGTTGATTCAGTTGACCATGATGACAGTGAAGATTACAACAAAGGAGATTATACATTATATACTGTTAATGTAGATGCTAAAAGTGATTCAGAAACTGCTAAAAATGTATATGAAGGTATAGAAGAAAAGTATAAAGATTATGATTTTGAAACAGATGGAGACATTGCGGACGAAAATGAAGTTGTACTACCAACATGGATATTAGTAGTTGCAATATCTGGGGTAATAATTATATTACTTTTTATGTGTGAATCTTATGTTGAACCATTTTTGTTTTTGTTCTCAATTTTAATAGCAATTTTATTAAATAATGGAACAAATATAATATTTGATAGTGTATCTAATATTACAAGCTCTATATCAGCAATATTACAATTAGCATTATCAATGGACTATTCAATAATGTTAATGAATAGATTTAGACAAGAAAAAGAAAATGAGTCAGATATAAAGAAAGCAATGAAAAGTGCTTTAAGCAATAGTATTCAATCAATATCAAGCAGTTCAATAACAACTATAGTTGGACTAATTTGTTTAGTATTTATGAGTTTTACTATTGGTAAAGATTTAGGCTTAGTACTTGCAAAAGGTGTATTATTTAGCTTATTAAGCATATTCTGTGTATTGCCAGGATTAATTTTAAAATTTGATAAAATTATATCAAAAACTAAAAAGAAAAGTCCTAGTATAAAACTAGACTGGCTAGGAAAATTCAGTAATAAAGCTAGATATCCTTTAACAATAGGATTTGTAGCAGTATTTATAGCAAGCTTTTTCTTAAAAGGAAATCTAGATATTGCATATACAAGTTCAGATAATGATGAAGTTGGAAAAGTATTTGGTAAAAATAATCAGATAGCAATAATCTATAATACAGATGATGAAGAAAAAGTTGCAAAACATTTAAATGAAATAAAAGAAAATGATAATGTAAATCAGGTATTAGGTTATTCAAATACAATCAATGAAAAATTAAAATATAATGAAATGATCCCAAAATTAAATGATTTAGGTTCAGATACAGACGTACAGGATTACCTTTTAAAAGTTATATATTACAAATATTATAATCCAAATGAAGGTAATCAAATGACATTTGATGAATTTGTAAATTTTGTTCAAAATGATGTTTTAAAACAAGATGACATGAAAGATAAAATTGATGAGCCAACAAAGAACAATATAGACAGATTAAAGAACTTTACAACAGAAGAAAATATAAATAAACAAAGAACAGCTTCTGATATAGCAAGTATATTAGAGATTGATGAATCAGATGTAAAAGATATATTTACATATTATAACTCTAAAAATAATAATTTAAAACTATCTATAAATGAATTTATTAACTTTATGAACACACAAGTGCTTACAGATGAAAAATATGCTTCTGAAGTAGATAGCCAAACAAGAGCAGATTTAAATAAATTATCAAAATATATATCAAAAGACACTATAAATAAAAAAATGACATCAAATGAAATGGCAAAATTATTTGATATGAGTCAAAAACAAACATCTGATTTATATAAATATTATGTTTTATGTGGCAATATAGATACTAAAATGAGCATAAATGAATTTACTAATTTTGTGTTAAATGATGTTCTAAATAGTGAATATGCAAGTGACTTTGATAATGAAACAATAACAAATATTAAATTATTAAATGCTTATAGTAATATAAATACAATTAATAAAGAAATGACATCAAATGAACTTTCAAACTTATTTGGATTAGATGAAGCATCAGTAGTAAAATTATTGTACTTAAAATATTCTGCACAAGATAGTGGAACAAAAATGAGTATATCAGATTTTATAAATCAAGTTAATACAATAAATAGTACAACAGATTATTTGAAATCTTATGACTTATCAGCATTACAAAGTGTATCATTCTTTGCTAAAAATGAAAACAATATTAATAGTACAAAACTACCAAAAACAAATTTAGCACAGATATTTGACACAATACGACCTAATTTAGTAGAAACGATTTATTATATTGGAGGCTTATCAGACTCTTATATGATGACACCACAAGAATTTGTTAATATGATAATGCAAATTGCAAATACATCAACAGAAGGTGGTCAAGATTCAGGAGTATTTAGTTTAGAGGAAACAACAGTCAATAATTTAAAACTATTAAAATTAATAATTGATGATACATGCACAGAAAATAAAACATTATATACATCTACACAGATTTCAAGCATTTTAGGATTATCAACAAAACAAGTTAATCAATTATATAATTTAATAGATATGTTAAGCGGAAATACATCAAGTTGGAAATCAACACCATATGAATTTGTAAATATCATTTTAAACAATATTGATAATGCTGAAGTATCAAATAGTATAGATGAACAAACAAAGGCAAAATTAGTATTATTAAATCAAGTTATGGCAAGTACAATAAATAATACAACATATACATATTCAGAACTTGCTACATTAATTAATAGTGATGAAGCAAAACTAAAAAGTGTGTATATGCTTTATACAACTAAGAATAATACTCAGAGTTTAACACCATTAGAATTTGTAAACTTTATACTAAATCATCAAAATGATTCAGAACTAAAAAATCAATTATCAGCAGACACAATTTCAGACTTAAATTTAGTTAAAACTGTAATGAAAGATGTATTAAACAATAAGAAATATACATATCAAGAACTTGGAAATTTATTAGGAACAGATAACGAAAAATTAAAACTATTATATGGTTTATATGTATCTAAAAATGTAAATACAAATCAAACAATGTCAGTAAATAACTTTGTAGAATTTTTATTAAGTGATGTTATGCAAAATCCAGATTATTCTGATAAATTTGATGTAAATGCAAGAAACAAATTACAAACAGTTAATGGAGTTATGAAAGCATCTTTAGAAAATAAAAAATATTCTGCAACAGAGATTTATGGGATATTTTGTAGATTATCTGATACTGAATTAGACGAAAAGCTAATAGAATTAGTTTATATGTATTTTGGAAGCAGTTATGATTTCAATAATAATTGGACATTAACAGTAGAACAATTTGTTGAGTTCTTAAATAATGACATTTTAAAAGATGATAGATTTACAGATTTTATTGATGATAAAATGAGAACAGAAATAACAGATAGTAAAGAAACTATTACAGATGCCAAGAAGTTATTAGTAAGTGGTAAATATTCTAGAATTGTTATAAATACAAAATTTGAACCAGAAGCAGATAATACTTTTGAATATATTCAAAAATTACAAGATACATTTAATGCAGAAGGTATAGAATTTAATATAATAGGTGACTCGCCAATGGCTTATGAAATGAGCAAAACATTTGGTACTGAATTTGATAAGATTTCCGCATTAACAATAATTGCAATATATATAGTTGTAATGATTACATTTAAAGACTTTTTAGCACCAATTATATTAGTTGGAGTTATACAATGTGCAGTTTACATGACAATGGGGATATTATCACTTTCAGGAGGATCTGTATACTTTATAGCATTACTAATAGTTCAAAGTATATTAATGGGGTCTACAATAGATTATGGAATTTTATATACATCTTATTATTTAGAGTTTAGACAAACAAAAAATAGAAAAGAATCTTTGATTGAAGCATATAATCATTCTATTCATACAATACTTACATCAGGTTCTATTTTAGTGATAGTTACATTTGTAGTTGGTATGTTTGCAACAGCTATTACAGCTAAAATTTGTATTACATTGTGTAAAGGGACTTTATGTTCAATTATATTGATAATGCTATTCTTGCCAGCAATACTTGCTACATTTGATAAGTTTATTGTTAGAAAGAAAAAGATTTTTAATAAATAGAATATAAGAAGAGAGCGAATATGCTCTCTTTTTATGTATATACACTAAAATATCTTGTATTGAATATAATGAAAATAAGGGGGAGTGCATCATGAATGAAGAAGAAATATTAATTGAAAATACTGAATTAGTTGAATATACAGATGAAAGTATAGACGATATATTGGAAATGGAAGGGGTTGATAAATAATGGCAACCAAGATTTGTTTTACAGGAGATTTTAAGGTAACATGTGAATATGGTAGAAGCGGAATAGCTTGGAAATCTGGACGTCATCAAGGAATAGATTTAGTAGGAATTACAAATAAAAAAGTATATTCAATATGTAATGGAGTCGTTGAACGTGCTGGATATGATAAAGGTGGATTTGGAAATTATGTAAGAATAAAAGAAGATAGTACAGAAAATAGAATTTATTTAGCTCATTTAGACAAGATTTATGTTAGAATAGGGCAAAGGGTATCATATACAACTGTTGTAGGATTAATGGGAAGTACAGGCAATGCTACAGGACCTCATACACATGTTGAAATTAGAAGATTTAATAAAGGAGTAGCAATAAGTAAACTAAACCCAGCAAGTTATATGGGAATACCAAATAAAGTTGGAAGATATAATAGTAACAATTATCAAATAAATATAGTGCAAACACCAACGCAAACAAAAGTTTTCAAAACTTTAGCGAGAAATACTAATTTAAGGAGTGAACCTAATACAAAAGCTAAAGCAACATTATATTTAGCTAATACAACTTTATACGTCTTAAATTCTGCTGTTTCTCAATCTGATGGATATACTTGGGATAAAGTGCGTATCAGAACAAATGGGAAAGAAGGATATATGATAAATAAGAATTATAAATAGCTGGAACAATTGACAATGCAAGCAGTAGGGTATATAATATTGAATTGAAATTATGAATTATTTAAGGAGAACTAAAATGTTAAATCAATTTTCAAGAACAGAATTATTAATAAAAAAAGAAGGAATAGAAAAATTACAAGATGTAAAAATAGCGATATTTGGACTTGGAGGAGTAGGATCATTTGTAGTAGAAGGTTTAGTTAGAGCAGGAGTGAAAAACTTTGTTCTTATAGATGATGATAAAATATGCCTTACTAATTTGAATAGACAAATAATTGCTACTAGAAAAACAATTGGAAAATATAAAGTTGATGTAATGAAAGAAAGAATATTAGAAATAAACCCAGATTGTAATGTAGAAACACATCAAGAATTTTTTATGCCTGGTTCAGAAACAAATATTATTACAAAAGATTTATCTTATGTTATAGATTGTGTAGATACAGTAACTGCAAAACTAGAAATAATAACTCAATGCAAAGATAAAAATATTCCTGTAATTTCAGCAATGGGAACAGGAAATAAACTTGATCCTTCAAGATTTGAAATTACAGATATATATAAAACAAGTGTATGTCCATTAGCAAAAGCTATGAGAAAAGAATTAAGAAAGAGAAATATTAAAAATTTAAAAGTTATATATTCAAAAGAAGAACCTATAAAAATTGATCAATATAGTAATAGCAGTTGTAAAACAAATTGCATTTGTCCTCCAGGAACTAAGAGAAAATGTACAATAAGAAATCAAGTTCCAGGAAGTATTTCATTTGTGCCATCAGTGGCAGGTTTAATGATTGCAGGAGAAGTAGTTAGAGAGATTATAGCAAAATAGCTTAAAACAAAAAAGTATATCAAACATTTAAAAAGGTGTGTTGATATACTTTTTTATTTATTATTCTTCAATAATTTCAGAAACATTTTCTATTAAAGAAATATTTTTTAATAGTAAATTCTTATTAAATCCTTTTTTATTATAATGTCCAACAATGTTTAAAATAGTTGAATCTTCATTATTATCTAAATCTTCTAGTTTCTTCATTTGTTTAATTTCAATATTAGAATTACTTAGTATTTTTTCTAACTTTTTCAAAGCTTCATCAGAATTTTTAGAAATTTTAATTTGTAAATTTAATAAATCGAAATGATCTAATTTATCAGAAAACTTATACGAGTAAGAAAGTATTACATAAACAATAAGAGTTGTAACAATTCCACCTAAATAAAATCCTGCTCCAATACTTAGTCCAATACATGTGACAGCTAAAAGACCAGCTGCAGTTGTAAGACCTTTTACATTAAATCCATCTCGCAAAATTGTACCAGCACCAATAAAACCAATTCCTGATAACAATTGAGCAGGAATCCTTGAAGGGTCAATATCATAAGTTCGTGACATGTATTCACCACATAACATAATTAAAACAGAACTTATACCAACAAGTGCATGTGTTCTAAATCCTGCTGGTTTACTCCATGAAGATCTTTCTAGACCTATAATTCCAGCTAACATAAATCCTAATACTAACTTTATAATTGCTTGAAATCCAAAAGAATTTAAAAAATCTAATATATTATCCATATGTATCTCCTTTCAAAAAAATCCAAATAAAATTATAACATAATACATTAAATATTGCAAAAGAGTTTATTATTTTATTGCATCGATTTAATGAATTATATATATATTCAAGCATTTTGTGACCAACATGTTGAAAAAATTTTTTTTACAAGATAAAATATTTATAAACAAATGATAATTGGATTGGTAATACTATAGTAAGAGAGGAGGAAGAAGATGGAGAATAGAGTAGAGCTATGTTGTCATACTAAAATGTCAACATTACAAGGAATAAATTCTGCAAAAGAATATATTGAAGAGGCTATAAAAAGAGGATATAAATCTATTGCTATAACAGATGTTGATAGCACACAGGCTTTTTTTGAAGCATATGAATACTTAAAATCAAACATTGATAATCAAGATTTTAAAGTAATATATGGTGCTGAAATACATTTTAAAAATGAAAAAAATGAGCACAACATTTATACAATATATATTTATGTTAAAGAACAAAGAGGACTTAAAAGTCTATATAAATTAATATCAAAAGCATATAAAAATATTATTAATGGAATACCTATCGTATATAAAAAGGACCTAGTGAAATATAGGGATGGCTTACTATTTGCATCAATAGGAGATGAAGGCGAAATTTATCAAAGACTTGATGGTTATATGATTGATGATGTTATAAATTTTTATGATTTCATTGGTATTGTTGCAGAAACATTTGATAAAAACAGGATTATTAAAATTAATGAACTATGTAAAAAGTATAATAAAACACTTATTGGAACATCAGAATGTTATTTTATAAATAAAGATGATTATAAATGTAATGAGATTTTAAATTTTTACAAGAAAAGCACTAACATCGAATATGGAGATAGCAAATATTTTCAAACAGCTGACGAGTTATTAAATAGCTTTAATTATATTGAAAATGCAAAGGAAATAGTAATAGATAATCCTAAAAAAATAGCAGAAAAAATTGAAAAAATAGACTTAATACCATATAAAATTGAAAATCTAAAAATTGATTTAGCAGACAGAATAATTGCAAAAAAATGTTATGATAAAGCAAAAGAAATATATGGAAATCAATTGTCTAAAGAGGTTAAAGATAGATTAGAATTGGAATTACAATCTATTAGAAAGAATAATTTTGATAGTATATATCTATTATCTAGCGAGTTGGTTAAATACTCAAATGAATTAGGTTATAAAGTTGGAAGTAGGGGAAGTGTAGGAAATTCATTTGTTGCATTTTTATTAGGAATTACGGAAATAAACCCATTAAAATATAATCTGCCTTTTGAATTTTTTGCAGGAATAAACTATTGTAAAGAACCCGATATCGACTTGAATTTTTCAGAAAAAATTCAAGAAAAAATATTTGTATATCTTCAAAGAAAATACGGAAAAGATAGAATAATATGGGGAGGAACAGTCGAAAGTTTGGCAAATAAAACCGTGGAAAAGGCATATGATGAATATGTAAATACTTTTAAAATAACAGATACCTCTGATAAAGATACTATTGTAAACAAACTAGTGGGAGTAAAAAAATGTACAGGAGAACATCCTGGAGGAGTTTTTATAGTTCTTGATAATGCGGAAATAACTGATATTTGTCCAATTGAGATAGGAGAAACAAATCATATTAAAACACACAATGATTATCACGCAATTTGGAATACAGGATTATATAAATATGATATTCTAGGGTGTGATTATCTTACAATGTTATATGAATTAGAAAAGAAAACAAATGTTGATTCCAATACTATTAAATTAGATGATAAAGAAACATTAAAAATGTTTCTACATGCAAACGATACATCATATTCAATTAGCACAATTGGAGTTCCAGAGTTTGGAACAACTTTTGTAAAGAAAATGATAGAAAAATCTAAACCAAGAAATTTTAATGATTTAATTTGTATATCAGTACTTTCACATGGTACTGGAACATGGACTTATAATGCATCATCCTTAATTGAAAATGAACACAAAAAAGTAGATGAGGTAATTTCAAATAGAGAAGATATGTTCAATTATCTTATAAAACATGGAATAGAAAAGTCAACTGCTTTTGATATAGTTGAATTTGTTAGAAAAGGAAATGCATCAAGAATTCAAAATTTATTCAAAAATAATATGGATAGATATAAAATATTAAATGAAAAGTGGAATAAATATAAAAACATATTACAAGAACACAATATTCCGGAATGGTATATAAAATCAGCAGAAAAAATAAAATATATGTTTCCTAAATCTCATGTAATAGGATACACAATTAATGCATTTAAAATTGCATGGTATAAAGTTCATTATCCTAAAGCATTTTATAAGGCATATTTTAAAATTAAATCAGATTTAGATATAAATGATTATTATTGTAAAAGAACAGTAATGACAGAATTAAATAGGTTATATGATTTAAAAGAGATACATGATAATAATATAGAATTTGATTATGACTATATTAATGATGATAAAATCAAAGATTTAGAGCTAATATTAGAAATGTTTAATAGAGGAATTTTAAAGGAAAAAGCTGAAATAAAAGATGACTATAATTTAATAAATTCAAGAGCTATAGCTGATTATTGTAGAAGTATAAAACATAAATTTAATACTGAAGAACTAGCAGTTTTAGTTTATAGAAATCAAAGAATGAGTTTAGAAGAAAAGATAGCTAAATATAATGATTTGATTAAAAATTACCATGATATGGAGGTTATAGAAAGAATAAATTGCAAACACTATTCCAGTGTTAAAACAATGATAAAAGATGAAATTCAGAGAATTAAGATATTAAATAAAAAACTAATACAAGATGATGAAAATAGTATTTATACATGGACAGAATTTAATAAATCTACTCAAAAATACGAGCATAGTGGAGATATAGAGCATACTTTTAAAACATATAAAGAAGCATTTAAAAATATTATGGAATATATCAAAGAATATGATGATACTATATCTTTTAGGATAACTAAAAAATATTTTGATAAACGAAAAGAAAAAATTTTTGCAGATTATAATGTAGAAAATAAAAAAGCTATACTAGTAGATATTTTGGAAAGTAATAAAATCTTTTTAGATATAAATCAAATTTTTCTTAATATTCCAACTCCATTCAAAAAGGGAGATATACTAATATCTAATAATTCAACAATGTGTTCTTATTGGGAGAGTAATGATATTTTTGTATTAGAATATTTATGTACCTGGAGAAAAAATTTAGCAAGATATTTAGCTGATGGAAATTATGATTCTTCAGATATGATTGGATATGGATATTTATTTATAAATGATGATACTACTGAATTTGTAAGAGATCATAAATGGAATTATGATTCATTTGAATATTATAATGGAGAACTAACAGGCAGAGATAGAATTTTAAAAGATATAAGTAGTTTTGTAAAAGGGAAAATAGAACTTGAATTATTTATACATGCTTATGATGTTTATAAAACTGAATTTAAAAACAATATGCCAAATTTTTATACAGATGAAGGTCTAAAATTAGCAGGAATGACAGATATAGATATAGAAAAAACGAACCATGATAAAAAAGTATAAAAATAATCAATTTTATTAAAACTATATACAAGTTACATAAAAAATGATATAATGAAATAGCAGTTATATGAATTTTCACACTAGAAAGGAGCAACTATGCAAAAAAGTGGTAAAAAATATTGTAGGTATAGAAAGTCTTTAGAGAATCTTATTCGAACAGGAAAACAAGATGAATTATTAAAAAAAATAAGATGCTTTCATAGAGATGGAAAAGGTTTTACTATAACCCAAATTAGACAAGTAGATTATAATCGGGCTATCAACATGTATGGAACATTTTGGAGAGATCTAGGTTTTAAAGAAATAAATATTAATGCGACTAAATCTCCCAAAAGAACTAATAATCTTATAAAGAAAACACGAAAAAGAGGTGGGAAAGTATTTTATTCATGTAGTTCAGAGAAAAAATTAGCTTTTTTAATACCAACAAAAGTAGAAATGTTTTATTGCTATACAATAATAATTTTATAGTGTGAAAAGAAAAAGAGTGATGACTGAAGAATTTGCTTCATGATATCGCTCTTTTTCTGTTTGTATAATTTTGAAAAAGTATATGAAAATAAAGAAAATATCTCAAATGATACAACAATATTTGTATTTTCAAAAAAATCAATAACTGGAGATGAAATTGAGGGTGCAGAATTACAGGTAGTTGACGAAAATAGAAAAAAAATAATGTTGTAATACCAGTAGAATATTTTTATAGAATATGAATTTAATTCCATTAAATTTAAAATAAGCAAGGTAACTGGAAGATTAAAAAAAGATTCTTCCATTTTTTATAATTGGTTGCTTTTTTTATAATATAAATTATGATACAATAAAAACAAAAAAATTGAAACTTTTTAAATTT
>CAKPGU010000020.1 GCA_934155265.1 uncultured Clostridia bacterium | reverse complement strand
AGAATCGTTATTTGCAATATAGGTGCTCAAAGTATTTATTTTAAATAATTTGTGACAAATGATTGACTAACCTACAAAAAAATTCTAAAAAAAATGAAATAAGTGTTGAAATCTACTCCAAAATTTGGTATAGTAAAATTGTTAACTTAAAATTAGGAGGAAGAAATGGCTGAAAAACAAAAAAACAAAAGAGAAAAGAAAAAAGAAAAAAAGAAGAAGTCAAAAGTTTTAAAAAGAATATTAATTTTGCTATTGTTAGTGTTAATCATACTAATAGCAGGAATAACATATAAAGTACAAAAAAATGGTGGAGGATTACAAGGATTACTTTCGACATTAGTTGGACATGATGAAGAAACATTAAAGAATCTGGAGCAAATACAGGTTTTATTGATGGGAGTAAGTACTGACAATGGCGGAAAACTTACAGATACAATAATAGTTGCAACATATGATCCTAAAAATCAAAAAGCATCATTACTATCAATTCCAAGAGACACATTTGTTGGAAAAAATCCGCAAACAGGAACTGGAAGTGATAAAATAAATGCATTATATCAAAAAAGTCCAGAAAAAACATTAGAGAAAGTGAATGAAATAACAGGACTAAATATAAAATATTATATGGTAATTGATAATCAAGCATTAATAAAATTAGTTGATGTTATTGGAGGAGTTGATTTCTATGTACCAATAGATATGGTATATGATGATCCATCACAAGATTTACATATTAATTTAAAAGAAGGACAACAGAAATTAGATGGAGATAAAGCAGAACAATTATTAAGGTATAGGCATGGAAACTTAAATAAGAAAACAGGAAAATACTTAGGAACATATCCAGAAGAATATGGTGGAAATGACTATGGAAGAATGAGAACTCAAAGAGAGTTTATGATTGAAACTGCAAAACAAACATTGAAAGCCAAAAACATATTAAAAGTAAAAGAAATTATAGACATTGCATATGAATATGTTGAAACAAATTTATCAGTATCTGTAATAAAAGATTATGTACCATATGCTGTAAATATAGATATAAACAATATTCAAAGTGCTGTATTACCAGGTGCTTCATATGGCCCATCAACTACACCATCATACCCATTATGGTTCTTTGTTGCAGATAAAAAAGAAACTGCAAAATTAATTGAGGAATTATATGGAACAAATGATAGTAGTGATGAAGATAGTAATGAGGCAACAAATAAAAAAAATACAATAAATTCAAATACAACAAATACAACAAACACATCAAAAAATAATACAAGTTCAAATAACACGTCAACAAGTAATACATCTAGTGGTCAAATAAGTAAAACAGAAGCAGGAAAAATAAAAATAGAAATACTAAATGGCTCTGATTCTACGGCAACTTTAACAAAAGTAAAGAAAGCTTTAACTGCTAAAGGGTATAAAGTAACAAAAACAACAACAACAACAAGTACACCAAAAACTACACTAATAAATAAATCAGATGTTGATACAAAAATTACAGATAATATCAAAGATATTCTTGGAGTAGGCACTGTTTCATCAAGTTCAGTAAGTTCAAGCAATGTCGATATTACAATTATAATCGGAAAAGATTATGAATAAAAAGGAAGCCCGTTTTAGGGCTTCCAAATAAAAATTTTAAATCATTTTATTATAGTTCTTTGATTTTTTTCTTTTTGAAATTTTTTTCTTAGAAGAAAATAGCTTAAACAATATTAATATAACAATTAAAGCAAGTATAACTTGAAATATTATTAAAGAGTTATTAGATTCATCAACTGAATGACTTGCAATTAAATCAGAAGTGTAATTTATTCCATCAATATTATAAGTTATTTTACCAAGTTTATCCCCTTCTGCAATAGGTGCAGATATATTTTCATACAAATCTATAGAATAATTCAAATTGTTTAAATCTAAATTAGCAGGTGTAAGAGCTGTTATACTATCTTTTAAAAGTAATGATAAATTTTTTGTATCTTTTGTAGCATTATTAATAGTTATATCATCAATTACTGTATTTGCAGTAGCAATTTTTTGGTTCTTATAGTTAGAAAAACCATAATTAAATAAATTTATAGAGTCCATATATCTTCCACTTTTTCCATCTTCTGTAGCTTCTGCACCAAGTGCAACAGCAATTAATTCTAAACCATCTTTTTTACTTGCAGAAATTAAACAATTTTTAGCTTGACTTGTAAATCCAGTTTTTATTCCAATTGCATATTCATAATAATATTTGCTTGATGGATTAATTAAATCATTTGTGTTTTTAAAATATCTTTCTTGATATTTATCTGTTGCCTCAATTGTACAAGATGTTTTAGAAACAATATTTCTAAATGTTTCATTTTTCATACAGTATCTTGCAATCAATGCCATATCATATGCTGTTGAATAATGATTTGTATCATGTAATCCACTTGGATTTGTAAAGTGTGTATTTTTACAACCTAATTCAGTTGCTTTTTTATTCATTAATGTAGCAAAATTTTCAATATTTCCTGAAATATGTTCTGCAAAAATATAGCCTACTTCATTTGCCGAATGAATTAAAAATAAATCTAAAAGTTCTTGTGCTGTTAAAGTTTCTCCAGGTTGAATTGCAGCATTTGAGTATCCAGATGGGATTGCTGTAATTGCAGTAGAACTAGCAGTAAGTTTATCAGTTAAACTACAGTTTTCAATTGCTAATATTGCAGTTAAAATTTTAGTTGTACTTGCAGGATATAGTTTTTTATTCTCATTTTTTCCATATAACATTTTTCCAGTTGAAGAGTCTAATAATACTGCACCAGATGAATAAATTGTAAAATTTGTTTCTTCAGCATTTACTGGTGATAATACGGCTGGTGTAACATCTGTATAAACTGTTTGAGGTGATAGTTTATAAAAAATACCTGATTGGTATAAATATATACATAAAATACTTATAAAAATATTTATTAGTAAAATAATTGATAGTTTTTGTTTTTGCGTTTTCATTTGTTTTTCTCCTTATTTTATTTAGTGTATTTATATAATAACTTATTTACAAATAAATTTCAAGGATTTTGGTATTAATTAAAAAATTAAAGGAAGGTGATTTTTATGAAGAAATTTTTAAAAAATAAATTTGTTATAATTTTAATTATTGTTGTTTTGAGTGTGATATATATTTGGAGTAGCAAAGCAATTAAGAAAAACAATTTTTCTAACAATGAAGAACTAATTACAGGAAATGCTGAGGAAGAAAAAATAAAAAAAGATGAAGATTTTGAAAAAAATGAGGAAACAATCGAGACGAATGAAGATGTGAATGATAGTGAAAATGAAGAAAATAATATAGAAACAGAGAATAAAATTTTTGTATATATAACAGGTGAAGTGAATGAGCCAGGAATTGTTAAGTTAAATGAAAATAGCAGAATTATAGATGCTATAAATTCTGCAGGTGGAACAACAAATAATGCTAATATATCTAAAATAAATTTAGCTTATGTATTAAAAGATGGTATGAAAGTAAATATTCCAAGTAAAGAAGATTTAAAAAATAACAGCAATTTTGATTATATTACTATGAGTTCAGGAGATGGAAAAAATGACAATACAGCTGAAAATGAAAGCAGTTTGAGTAGTAAATCAGATAAAAGCAATACTAACAAGAGTACTGTGAATATTAATACTGCTACTCAAACTGAACTTGAAACTTTGCCAGGAATAGGCCCATCTACAGCCTTAAAAATTATTAATTATAGAAATGAAAATGGTAAATTTTCTTCCATTGATGAGATTAAAAACGTAAGTGGTATAGGTGATAGTAAATTCGAAAATATAAAAAAATATATTACTGTTTAATTATTATTTTAATGTAATATCAAATGTTTTTGTAATATATCCACGGCTAATATTAATGGATATAGTATCACCAGGAGATTTTGTATAAATATATTCTCTAAGTTCAATCATATTATTTAATACTTTTCCATCAATAGATGTAATAATATCACCTTTTTCAATACCACTAGAAAGTGCAGGACTATTTTTTGTTATATGAGCAATATAGATTCCAGAAGTGAAATTTGAAGTGGTAGAAAGATAAGGAATAACATCTTTATCATAGGCATAAATTCCAAGATATGCTTCATTAAATTTATTTTCAGTAACAAATTTCTCAATAACGGGTTTGACAACATTAATAGGAACTGCAAAACCAATGCCTTCTGCAGTTGTGATTTTGACAGTATTAACACCTATAACTTCTCCAGCAGGATTAATTAAAGGTCCACCACTGTTTCCTGGATTAATAGATGCATCTGTTTGAATTAAATCAGTCATATATGAAACAGAATCATTTTCTTCGATTTTGATAGTTCTATTTAAAGCACTTATAATTCCAGAAGTAATTGTACGTCTAAATTCATATCCAATAGGGTTACCAATAGCATAAACACTTTCACCTGATTTTAAATTAGAGGAATCACCAATTGTAGCATATGTTAAATTAGTTGCTTCAATTTTTGTTATAGATAAATCTAAATCAGAATCACACCAAAGTACTCTTCCTTCATAAGTAGCACCGTTTTCTAAAGTGACATAGCATGTGGCTGATTTTTCACCTGTTACATGACAATTACTTAAAATATATCCATTATTTGAAACAACAATTCCTGTTCCAAGCCCGAGTTCGTTAATAGAACCACTAGAGGAAAAAATTGAATTTGTACGGGTTTTAATTCTTGAAATTCCAACAACACTTTGAGAAGTTTTTTCTAACATATCTGCAACAGTTTGGCTTTCTTCAGTGGCAGAATCAACAGTTTGTAAAGGAATTGTGGATTCAGTTCGTTTAATTTCATATTCAGGAGTAATATCGATTTTTTTATAAGTGTTATAAAAATAATATCCAATTCCTATTAAAGAAATTATAACCAATACAAGTATAAAGAAAATTCGGATTTTTTTTAACATGTGACAGCCTCCTTTTTTGTAAGTATGAAACTATTTGAAAAGGAATAATCAAAAAGTTACTACCAACTGAAACAAAATATAACAAAAATTACCAAAAAAATTGCAAAATTTACAAAAAAGTGTTACAATATGAGAAAAAGAAATATATGCAATAGATTATAATTGCAAAATAAAAAGGATGTTATAGGGGAAATGGGGAATTTAACAAACTCTCAGAAATCAATCTGGGTAACAGAACAATATTATATTGGAAGTAGTATAAATAATATATGTGGAACAGCAATAATACAGGAAAAAGTTGACTTCAATAAGTTAGAAGAAGCAATAAGAACTGTATGTAAAAAACATGACAATTTTTGGCTAGAATTTAAATTGAATGATGGAGATGTAAAACAGGTGCTATCTGAAAGAAAAAGAATACAGATAGGCACTGTTAATATCGCGAGCGAAAAGGAATTAGAAAAAGAACGAGAGAAAATTGTAAGAACAACATTTAAATTAGAAAATTCAGAATTATTTAATTTTTATATCTTTAAATTTTCAAATGGTAAAGGGGCTTTTATGCTTAATATACACCATTTGATTTCAGATGCGTGGACACTTGCGCTTATTTGTAATGAAATTATCAAAACTTATTCACAATTAAAACAAAATAAAGAAATCGAAACAAAGGCTATATATTCATATATAGACTATATTAAATCAGAAAAAGAATACCAAAAAAGCGAAAAATTTAATAAAGACAAACAATATTGGATGGAGAGATTCAATGTAATACCAGAAGTGGCAAATATACCTGGAAGCAAAAAAGAGGATAGAGATGAATGTAATCCAAGAGGAAGAAGACAACAATACCAAATAAAAGAGGCAGATGTTAAAAAAATAAAAGAATATTGTAAGGAAAATAGAGTATCATTATACAATTTTTTTATGGCCATTTATGCAATATATATAGGAGAAATTTCGAATTTAGATGAATTCGTTATAGGAACACCAATATTAAATAGAACAAATTTCAAAGAAAAAAAAGCAGCAGGAATGTTTGTAAATATAGCACCATTTAAAATTAGTATGAATGAAGAATTAGATTTTAAAACATTTGTAAAAAATATTTCACTAGATTCTATGGATATGTTAAAACACCAGAAATATTCATATCAATGTTTATTAGAAGAATTAAGAAAAAAAGATAGTAATATTCCTAATTTATATAATATTTTATTATCATATCAAATAACCAATGCCAAACAGACTGAAGGTGATATACCATATAAAACAGAATGGACATTTAATGGATGTTGTGCTGAAAATATTGATATTCAAATATATGATTTAAATGACACTGGAAGTTTAAATATTGCATATGATTATAAGACAAGTATATATGAACAAACAGATATTGAAAAAATACATAAAAGAATTTTTAATATTATAAAACAAGTAATAACTAAAGATGATATTAAATTAAAAGAAATAGATATTGTAACTTCGGAAGAAAAAGAAAAAATTGTTTATGAACTTAATAAAACAGAATTAAAATATGATGAACATATACCTTTTATAAAATATTTTGAAATGCAAGTAGAAAAAACACCAGAAGAAATTGCAATTGTATTTGAAAAGAAAAAAATGACATATAGAGAATTAAATGAAAGAGCTAATAGTTTAGCATATAAATTAAGAGAAAATGGTGCAGAAAATAATTCGGTTATTGGAATATTATTAGAGCGTTCTTTTGAAATGCTAATTTCTATGTTGGCAGTATTAAAATCAGGAGGAAGCTATATTCCAATTGCACCAGATTATCCAAGGGATAGAATTGAATACATGCTTGAAGATAGTGAGGCAAGTATAATATTAACAAGTCAAAATAGAAGAAACTTAGTTGACAAAAAATTAATAAATGTTAAAGATGAGAAGATATATGAAACACATAAAGAAAACTTAGAAAATATATCAAATCCAGAAGATTTATCATATTTGATATATACGTCTGGATCAACAGGAACACCAAAAGGAGTTGTACTAAAACAAAAAAATTTAAGTAATTTTTATAATTCAATGAAAAACTTGATTGAATATTTAAAAGATGGAAAAAAACATAAAATTTTATCAATAACAACAGTTTCTTTTGATATATTTGGATTTGAGACATTAATGTCACTAACAAGAGGATTAACTGTATATTTAACAAATGAAAATGAACAAAAAATGACATCAGAAATAGAAAGAATTATAAGAGAAAATAATGTAGAAATAATGCAAACAACACCATCTGTAATGAAATTTCATTTAGACAATGTAAGTAATAAAAATAATTTAAAAAGTTTAAAATATATAATGCTTGCAGGTGAACCATTACCTAAAACATTAGTAGACAAAATTAAAGAAATTATTCCAAATGTGACAATCTATAATGGATATGGACCATCTGAAACAACAATATTTTCTACAGTAGCAAATGTAACCGATAAAAATATTATTACAATAGGTAGACCAATTAACAATACACAAATATATATATTAAATAAAAATAAAAAAATATTACCACAAGGAACAATTGGAGAAATTTACATATCAGGTGATGGTGTTGGAAAAGGATATATGAACAAAGAACAGCAAACTAAAGAAAGTTTTATACAAAATCCTTTTTTAAATGAAAAAATAATGTATAAAGTAGGGGACTTAGGCGTTTTTGATAATAAAGGGGAAATCATATGCCATGGTAGAATTGACAATCAAGTTAAAATAAGAGGATTAAGAATAGAGCTTCAGGAAATTGAAAAAAGAATACAATCTGTTTACAATGTTCGTGATTGTATTGTTACAAAAAAAATAGTTAATGGAAAAGAAGCATTATGTGCATATTATGTGGAAAATGGACATGTTACAAAATCTGTTTTAAAATCAGTTTTGTATTCAAAATTACCAGAATACATGGTTCCACAATATTTTATGAAATTAGAGCAGTTACCACATACACCAAATGGTAAAGTTGATAGAAAAGCATTACCAAATCCAGTTATTGAAGAAAAAGAAATAAAAATTGTAAGACCTAGAAATGAAACAGAAGAATTTTTAATAAAGGTAATGAAGAAAAAACTTGGAATGGTGGATATAGGAATTGATACTAATATTTTTGATATTGGAGCGGACTCACTTTCTGTAATAAGTATTGTTACTGAATTATTTAGATATAATTATAATATTAAAGTTGCAGACTTTTATAAATACCAAACTGTAAGAGAAATATATGAAAATGTTTTAAAGGGCGAAGAGAAAACAGAGCAACAATTAAGTCATCCTGAATTAATAAAAATAAATGAAAAAGTAGATACATTTACGAAAGATATAAATTGCAAAAAAATAGAAGAAAAATATAATATATTGTTAACAGGCGCAACAGGATTTTTTGGTTGTCATTTATTAATAGAAATGTTGAATAATATTCAAAATGTTAACAAAATATATTGTATTGTAAGAACAAAATCAGGAGTATCTGCAAAAGAAAGATTGTTAAACAAAATTCAATTTTACTTTAACAATAAATATAATGAAATATTTGAAAAATATATAGATGTTATTGAAGGGGAAATTGTAAAAGACAAATTTGGCATAAATGTAGAAAATTATGATGAGTTATTGAAAAAAATAGACATAGTAATACATTCTGCTGCAAATGTATCTCATTATGGAAAATATAAGAACTCAGAAGAAGTTAATATTATTGCAACAAAAAATATAATAAGTTTTTGCCAAGAAAGTAAAGCTAAACTACATTATATATCTACTATGACTATATCTGGAAATTATCTAGAAAAACAAGAAAGAAATTTTGGCAAAATATTTGATGAAAATAGTTTTTATATAGGACAAAATTTTGAAGATAATGTGTATTCAAAAAGTAAATTGATAGCTGAAGCGTTAGTTATAAAATATTTTAATGAAGAAAATAGAGGAACAATATATAGGCTAGGAGATTTAACAGGTAGATATACAGATGGAGGATTTCAAGAAAACATAAAAAGTAATGCAACATATACAAGATTAAAGTCAATTCTTGAAATTGGTGCTATTCCAGAAGACCTAGAAAATATTAATTTGGAATTTTCACCAGTAGATTATGTAGCAAAAGCTGTAAGATTAATTATATGGTCTGATAAATGTGACAATAGAATATTTAATATATATAATCCTAATTTCTTAGAGGTATCAGAATTACAGAAGATTATAGAAAATAAAAAATACCATATTGAATTGGTATCACATGATAAATTTACAGAATTGATAAAAGAAATGTCAGAAAATGAAGAAGACCAAAAGAAAATTGCAGGAATAATAAATGACTTTACAGACAATGATGATTTAGTATATAAATATATAATTGAACAAAAAAATAAAATCACATGTGAGTATTTAAAGAAATTAGACTTTACATGGAATAAAATTGATGATATATATATATATAAATTAATTAAATATATGAAAGAAGTTAAATTTATTAAATAAGGAGAAAATAAACAAATGAAAAAAAACAAAATAAAATTCAATATATCAACTAAAATAGCATTTTCATTTACAATAATAACAATTTTTGTGGCAATAATATTTTATTTTTTATTACCAACATTATTGAATTATCCACCAAATACGATAAATACGCAGTTTGATAAAGAAGTTTCAAAATTATATTATATATATCAATATTTAATTGCAATAACTGGAATAATACTGCTATTTATAATATATTTTAAAGTTTCTTTAAGAAAAATTGATAAATGGACAAAAAATAAAAGTCATAAAGAGATACCAGAAATAAGGAGAAGATGTTTCCAATATCCATACAAAATGTTTATAACAATAGAAATATTGCCTGTAATAATAGTTTTATTGACATTAGCATTAACAGGAAGTCATCCAGTAATATTATTATTTAAAATAGGAATATTAGTATTCAGTTTTGCTACACTTGTAAGTTCGATATTTTTACTAATATCCAAAAATATATTTTATCCCATTTTAAAAGAAACATCTCCATATGTAAAAAAAGAAAATTTTTCCGAAAAAGATTCTTTGCAAAGAAGATTAGTATTTCAGATATTTCCTGGGATTCTTGTAACTATTTTATTAATGGCATTAATTGGATATTCAAGATTAATAAGTGAAAAAGGTGAATTATTAAATGTATATTATATGGCAGAATTAGATACAGTAGAAATATCTGAGGATAAAGATTTAATGCAACAAATCAAGGAACAAATTGGAGATAAATTGTTGAGAGAAAATGACTATATTTTTATCGAAAAACCAGATGGAAATATAATTACATCTAATGAAAATATACCAAGTGAATTTTTTGTAAAATATATGCATATATTATCTCCAACACATGATAATAGAGTATATGAAGCATATACAATAGATGAGCAAGGAATAATAAAACAATTTAATTACAACAATCAAGAATATACAATTGGTATTCATTATGAAATAGTTTCATCATCTTTATTAATGTATATATTATTTGCTGCAATTATATTATTTGGATTTAATTTAATAATGGTAATATGTATAACAAAATCAATAGATTCTGACCTAAAGAAACTAACTGATGGAATGAAAAATATTATGAAAGAAAAGGATATATTTGAGAGTAAAAAGTTACCATTAACATCAAATGATATAATGGGAGAACTAGTACAGTCATTTAATGAAATTCAAAATATGACAAAGCATAATATTGAACAAATACATAATAATCAAGAAATACTTATGGAAAGAGAACGTTTAGCAGCATTAGGACAATTAATAGGTGGAATTGCTCATAACTTGAAAACACCTATAATGTCAATAGCAGGTGCAGTACAAGGATTAGAAAATTTAATACATGAATATGATGAATCAATAGATGATCCACTTGTAAATTCACAAGATCATCATGATATTGCAAAGGATATGGAAACATGGATTCCAAAAATAAGAACATATTTGGAATATATGTCAGATATTATTACAACTGTAAAAGGTCAAGCAGTTGCTTTTGTAAATAATGAGGATGATTCTTTTACAGTAGGAGAACTTGTTAAAAGAGTTAATATATTGATGAAACATGAGCTAAAAAATGCTTATATTAATATGAATGTATTAATGAGAATAGATGAAGAACAAGAACTAAAAGGAAATGTAAATAGCCTAGTACAAGTTGTAAATAATATGATTTCAAATGCTATACAAGCATATAATGGAAAACATGACCAAAATATAGAATTAGAAATTAATAAAAAGGGAAATGATGTAATTTTTTCTATAACAGATTTTGCAGGAGGTCTACCAAAAGAAGTACAAAATAAACTATTTAAAGAGATGGTAACAACAAAAGGAAAAAATGGAACAGGTCTTGGATTATATATGTCATGTTCAAATATTAAGGCACATTTTGGAGGAGATATTACATATAAAACAGAAATAGGCAAAGGAACAACATTTAATATAATTATCCCAATAAAAAAATAAATTTCAATAAAAAAGATACTAGGTTTAATGATTCTAGTATCTTTTTTTGCAACTTTAATCTTGTTCAACTTCTTTAAATATATCATTTTCAAAGAATTCTGTAATAGTTATACCAAAGCCTTCGCATATGTGAAGTAAAGTATCTAATTTCAATAATTCAGTTCTCCCATTCATAAAAGCTGCTAAAGTTGACATAGGTACACCTGAAGCTTTAAATAGGCCCCAAAGACTCATGTCTTTTTTCTCTTGATAGAACTTAATTCTATTTCGTATTGCTTCAGATAAAGACATAAAATCACTCCTTCACTATTGATATAGTTAAGTATAGCAAGAAAATTCTCAAGACTAGTGTATCCGGATAGAGTGATTATTATAAATAAAAAAGATAGTTTTAATATTAATAAAACTATCTTTCAAATAAACATATTCATAATAGTAAGAACAAGAGTAGAAAAAAAGGCTTTGAACGAAAATTTAAAACCACGTTTGACAAAAATTTCAGCATTAGTAAGTCGATTTTCGCCTATTATAGTTAAAGCAACACAAGGTTCATCTATTTCTTTATATTCAATTATATCTGTTGAAACATTTACAACAGAATTAATGTCTTTATCATTTCTTAAATCTTTTTCAGAAACTTCATTTAATGTTTCAGTAGATTGTACTAGTATTTCCATAAAATCCTCCATTTAAATTCAGTATACCAAGTCAAATATAAAAAATCAAATGAAAATGTGAAATGTAATACAAAAGTAATATACTTGTAATATAAGTGAAATATAAAAATGTAGATTACTCTATTTGAGCAGATTGCATTGAGCAAATAGAGTGATAAAATTTACACTATATAAAATATTAATAAAAAACTTGATTTTTAAATTACAAACTAATATAATTACTGTAAATAAAATTGAATAACGTGGAGGGAATAAGGAAAATGAGAAAAGCACTTCAAGCCCAACAAAATGGAGAAAGAAAATATAAAATAATTGGTGTAGATGATGAAAATGGAATATTGGATTCATTGAGAGTACTTTTGGAGAATTCAAATCATGAATTTATAGGAATAACAGATCCCGAAGAAGCGATTGAAAGAGTAAGACATGAGCACTTTGATCTAATGCTATTAGACTTTATGATGACACCATTACATGGAGACGAAGTCGTAGAAGAAATTAGAAAATTTAATAAAGAATTATATATTTTATTATTAACAGGACATAAAGATTTAGCACCACCATTAGAAACAATAAAAAGACTAGATATACAAGGATATTGTGAAAAGAGCGACAAGTTTGATCAGCTACTTTTATTAATTGAGTCAGGTCTAAAATCGGTAAAACAAATGGATGAGATAAGGAGAATAAATGAAGAGCTTGAAGATTCAAAAGAACAACTTGAACAAGCTTATTTAGACATGGTTCAAACTTTAAGATATACAGTAGAAGCAAAAGATACTTATACAAGAGGACACTCAGATAGAGTATCAGAATATTCAGTATTGATAGGAGAGAAATTAGATTTGCCTGAAGACCAAATAAAAACATTAAGAATAGGGGGATTTTTCCATGATATTGGAAAAATAGGAATTCCAGATAGTATATTATTAAAACCAGGAAAACTTACAGACGATGAATATTCAGAAATTAAAAATCATCCATCAATAGGGGCACATATATTAGGATCAGCTAAAATATTTCAAGATATTATACCTATTGTTAAACATCACCATGAAAAATATGATGGAAATGGTTATCCATCAAGATTAAAAGGGGAAGAAATTCCATATTTAGCAAGAATTGCTGCTGTTGCAGATACTTTTGATGCAATGACAAGCAGAAGAAGCTATAGAGGTCCTATTGATATTGAACAAGTAAAAGAGGAAATAAAAAGATGTGAAGGCACTCAATTTGATCCTCAAATTGCAGAAGTATTCCTTGACATACTAAATAATGAATTTGATAAAATAAAAGAAATACAAGAAAAATATTAAAAAGAATTACAAATAAAAATACTATTAAAAAACATTACAAATTTTGGATAAGCTAAACTTTCGAAGAAATTATAATAAAAAACGATGAGCCTCTTTCAATTGGAAATCGAACATCCCTCATCGTTTTTTTAATAATTTCTAACTTCAAGTTTAGATACACAAAATTTTTCATTAATTTTAATAGTATTTTTATTTGTAAATTTTTTATATTTTCATGCTTAGTCCTACTTTTTTACGTTCTTGATCAATCTTAATAACCTTAACTTTTACAACATCACCAACAGAAACAACATCAGAAGGAGACTTAATATAAGAATCACTCATTTCAGAAATGTGAACAAGACCATCATATTTAACACCAATATCCACAAAAGCACCAAAATCGATAACATTACGAACAGTACCTGTAAGAATCATACCATCTGTTAAGTCTTCAAATTTTAAAACATCACTACGAAGAACAGGTTTTGGCATATCTTCTCTAGGGTCACGACCTGGTTTAGAAAGTTCATCTATAATATCAGATAAAGTCATTTCTCCAATTTCAAGTTGTTCAGCAGTTTTGGCAATATCAACTGATTTTAATTTTTCACGTAAAGAATTTAAATTTTGTTTATCATTCAAATCTTTAACTTTAAAGCCAAGAAGTTCAAGCAGTTTTTCGGTTTGTTTGTAACTTTCAGGGTGAACTGCTGTATTTTCTAATGGATTTTTACCATCAGGAATTCTTATAAATCCAGCACATTGCTCAAATGCAACTTTTCCTAATTTAGGAACTTTTAAAAGCTCTTTTCTTTCTTTTAATTTACCATTCTCATCTCTATATTTTACAATATTTTTTGCAATAGTATTGTTAATACCTGAAACATAAGATAAAAGAGAAGGAGTAGCAGTATTTACATCAACACCAACTTTATTAACACTATCTTCAACAACACCTGTTAAGCTTTCAGATAATTTCTTTTGATTTACATCGTGTTGATATTGTCCAACACCAATTGCTTTAGGGTCGATTTTTACAAGTTCAGCAAGAGGATCTTGCAATCTACGAGCAATTGAAATTGCACCTCTTATTGATACATTTATGTCAGGATATTCTTCAGTTGCAAGTTTTGATGCAGAATATACAGAAGCACCAGCTTCACTAACAATAACATAACAAATATCATGTTTTACTTCTTTTATCATATCAGAAACAAACATTTCAGATTCTCTAGAAGCTGTACCATTTCCAATAGCAATCATATCTATGTGATCTTTTTCTATTAAATCTAATAAAGTTTTCTTTGCACCTTCAACATCATTTTGAGGAGCAGTAGGGTATACTGTTGCAGTATCTAAAACTTTTCCAGTTTCATCAATTACAGCAATTTTACAACCAGTTCTATAAGCGGGGTCAAATCCCATAACTGTTTTTCCCTTTATTGGAGCACCAAGTAATAATTGTTTTGCATTTTGACCGAAAACTTTAATTGCTTTTTCTTCAGCTTTTTCAGATAAATCTGAACGAATTTCTCTTTCGATAGATGGTTCAATTAATCTTTTAAAAGCATCTAAAATTGTAGCTTCAAGCATTTCAGTAAATTGAGTTTTACCTTTTATAATATCTTTTTGCATATAATATAAGATTTTTTCTTCAGGTTTATCAATAGAAACTTTTAGAAAATCTTCTTTTTCACCTCTATTAATAGCTAAAATTCTGTGGCTTGGAAGTTTACATACAGATTCAGTAAAATCATAATACATTTCATAATTTGATTTTTCTTCTGGGTTTGATGCTTTAGTAACAATGTTTCCTTCACGATAACAAACTTTTTTGATATATTTTCTATATTTAGCATTATCAGAAATGCCTTCTGCAATTATATCTAATGCACCTTGAATAGCATCTTCAGAAGTAGCAACTACTTTATCTTTATTAGCTTTATCTTCTTCAGATAAATTGTCAATGTTGATAAAATCTTTTGAAATTTCTTCTATAGGACGAGTTTCTTCTTGAGCTAAAATTATATCTGCTAATGGTTCTAATCCTTTAGCTTTTGCAACTGTAGCTCTTGTTTTTTTCTTTTGTTTAAAAGGTCTATATAAATCTTCAACTTCTGCGAGTGTTTCAGCAGATGCTATTGCCACTGTTAATTCATCTGTTAATTTTCCTTGTTCGTCAATCGATTTTATAACTTCTTCCTTACGAGTTTCAAGATTTCTTAGATAATTTAATCTTTCTCCTAAATCTCTTAAAATTTCATCACTTAATCCACCTGTTACTTCTTTTCTGTAACGTGCAATAAATGGAATAGTATTTCCTTCATCTATTAATTTTACGGCATTTTCTACTTGTATTGGTTTTACACTTAATTCTTCTGCAATTTTATTTATTATTTTATCCATATTCATTTCCTTTCAATATTAAACTTATCAAATTATATATGCATTTTTCAAAAAAATCAAGTTTAAAATTATTGACAAAAAACTACATAAAATTTATAATACAATGTGGTTGAAAAATGATAAAAAATTGCAATATGGTAAATAATAAAAATGGAGGTAATAGATATGAATTTTGAACAATGGAATGGTTTTGAAAAAGGAGAATGGAAAAGACAAATTGATGTAAGAAACTTTATACAAAAAAATTACACACCATATACAGGAGATTCAAGTTTCTTAACAGGGACAACAGAAAAAACAAAAAAATTATGGGACGAAGTATTAGAATTATATAAGAAGGAACATGATGCTCAAGGAGGAGTATTAGATATAGATGCAAAAACAATATCAACAGTATCAGCACATGAAGCTGGATATATAGATAGAGATTTAGAAGAAATCGTTGGACTACAAACAGATGCACCATTAAAAAGAGCAATAATGCCATTTGGTGGAATAAGAATTGTAGAAAAATCATGTGAAGCATATGGAAGACAAGTTGATCCTGAAACAGACATGATTTTCCATACAGCAAGAAAAACACATAATGATGGAGTATTTGATGTATACACACCAGATATAAGAGCAGCAAGAAGTTCACACTTAATTACAGGACTTCCAGATGGATATGGAAGAGGAAGAATAATTGGAGATTACAGAAGAGTTGCACTTTATGGTGTAGACGCATTAATAGCAGAGAAAAAAGAAGAATTAGAAATATTAAATGTAGATGACTTTACAGAAAAAGTAATAAGAGAAAGAGAAGAAATTTCTGAACAAATAAAAGCACTTAACCAATTAAAAGTAATGGCAGGAAAATACGGATTTGATATATCAAGACCAGCAGGAAATGCAAAAGAAGCAATACAATGGTTATATTTTGGATATTTAGGATCTGTAAAAGATCAAAATGGTGCTGCAATGAGTATTGGTAGAACATCAACATTCTTAGATATATATATAGAAAGAGACTTAAGAAATGGAACATTAACAGAAGATCAAGCACAAGAATTAATGGATCATTTTGTAATGAAATTAAGATTAGTAAGATTTTTAAGAACACCAGAATATAATGAATTATTCAGTGGAGATCCAGTATGGGTAACAGAAAGTATTGGTGGAATGGGAATAGATGGTAGAACATTAGTAACTAAAAACTCATTCAGAGTATTACACACACTAGAAAATTTAGGACCAGCACCAGAACCAAACCTAACAGTATTATGGTCAACAAGATTACCAGAAGGATTTAAAAGATATACAGCAAACTTATCAATAAAAACATCATCAATACAATATGAAAATGATGATGTAATGAGAGCAACACTTGGAGATGATTATGGAATAGCATGTTGTGTATCACCTATGAAAATAGGAAAACAAATGCAATTCTTTGGAGCAAGAGCAAACTTAGCAAAAACACTATTATATGCAATAAATGGTGGTAGAGATGAAAAGAGTGGAAAACAAGTAACACCAAAATTCGCACCAATTACATCAGAATATTTAAATTATGATGAAGTAATAGAAAAATTTGACCAAATGATGGACTACGTTGCAAAAATATATATCAAAGCATTAAATGCAATACATTATATGCATGATAAATATTCTTATGAAGCAATAGAAATGGCATTACATGATAAAGATGTAATAAGAACAATGGCATGTGGAGTAGCTGGTTTATCAGTAGTAGCAGATTCACTTTCAGCAATAAAATATGCAAAAGTAAAAGTAATCAGAGATGAAACAGGATTAGCAGTAGACTATCAAGTAGAAGGAGAATATCCTCAATTTGGTAATGATGATGACAGAGTTGACACAATAGCAGTTGAAGTAGTTAGAAGATTTTTAAATAAATTAAAGAAACATCCAACATACAGAAATTCAAAACACACATTATCAATATTAACAATAACATCAAATGTAGTATATGGAAAAGCAACAGGAAATACACCAGACGGAAGACGTGCTGGAGCACCATTTGGACCTGGAGCAAACCCACTACATGGAAGAGATGTAAATGGAGCATTAGCAGTAATGAACTCAATAGCAAAATTACCATTTGAAGATTCAGAAGACGGAATTTCATATACATTTGCTATTACACCAGCAACATTAGGACAAGATGAAGAAACAAAAGTAAATAACTTAGTAAGTATGCTAGATGGATATTTTGCACAAACAGGACATCATATAAATGTAAATGTATTTGATAGAGCTTTATTAGAAGATGCAATGGAACATCCAGAAAAATATCCTCAACTTACAATTAGAGTTTCAGGATATGCAGTACACTTTACAAAATTAACAAGAGAACAACAATTAGATGTTATAAATAGAACAATTCATGAAAGAATATAATTTACCATTGGGGACACCCTTTAGTGGTAAAAAAAATTACCACAGGGGACACCCCATGACTAATGGGAGGACAGAATGGAGAAAGATTTAAAATATTATGCAAAAGTTCATTCTACAGAAAGTTTTGGAACAGTTGATGGACCAGGAATAAGATTTGTATTATTTCTACAAGGATGCCACTTGCAATGCAAATATTGTCACAACAGAGATACATGGGATATTAATGGTGGACAATATAAATCAGTAGATGATATTTTTGAAAAAATAAAAAGATATAAAAATTATATGATGTTATCAGGTGGTGGTGTAACGGTAACAGGGGGAGAACCCTTGTTACAAGTTAAATTTTTAATAGAACTATTTAAGAAATTAAAAAAAGAAGGATTTCATACATGTATTGATACTTCTGGAATGGTAGCAATTACAGATGATATTAAGAAGGTTCTTGAATATACAGATTTAGTATTACTAGATATAAAACATATTGATGATGAAAAGTGCAAAAAATTAGTTGGTGTATCAAATAAAAGAGAATTAGAATTTGCAAAATATTTAAGTCAAAATAATATAAAAATGTGGATTCGTCAGGTTCTTGTACCGGGATATACTGATGATGAGCAAGATTTGCTCAAACTAAAAGAATTTATTAAATCTTTGAAAACAGTTGAGAAAGTGCAAATTTTACCATATCATAGTATGGGTAAATATAAATGGGAGAAACTTGGCATAAAATATGAACTTGAGAATGTTAGAGAAGCTAATCAAGATGATGTTGATAGAGCAAAAAGAATTTTAGAAATATAGTCTATAAAGTTTTCAATAAAGAAATAATGCAAAAAGTATTTACTTTTGGCTATAAATAGTGTATAATTTGATTTGGCTTTTTGCTGAAAAACTATATTAATCATCAGGAGGTAAAGACGATGACAGAAAGAAAAACACGGAGTGAACATCATGAAGAGATGATGGAAAGATTCTTAGAATCGAATTCATCAGTATTACCAATGTTGTTATATGGTAGTGAAATCAAGAAGCTGGAGAAAAAGTTTCCAGTTTTGATCACAAAAAATGACAAACATGGAGATTTGTATACGTGTTTTGTTTACAAAAAATAGTTTTAAGGAGACTGCATTGCAGTCTCTTTTATATTAAAAAAATACAATGAACTTTTATAAAAAATATAGCTAAAAATTAATAAATATGATAATCTAATAACAAGGAGAAGTATTTATAATGGAAAACAAAAATATTGGATATAAAATACTAACAGATATGCAATATAGAGATAAAAAAGATGATGAATTAAGAAAAATTTTAACAGAAATAAGAACCCGGAAGCAATGGAATTATAAAAAGACTTGGATTTAATATTGAAATATATAGAAATACTACTAATAGAACATTATCAGTAATCTTAGAACCTAATAATAATGGGGATAATATATGTATGGAATTTCAAAAAGAGAAAGAAGTTTTAAGCTTTATTGAAAATATAGTACTAAATGCAGAAAAGCACTTTGATGCAGAAAAAAATATTAAAATAACCTCTGTAGCACCAAAGGAAAAAAGAATAAACTTATATTGTGATAATTTATATAGTAGATCAGAGGAAAGAATTTGTGACTCAGAAACCATACCAGAAATATATGAAGAGACAGATAAATTGATAGAAAAATATTGTGAAGAAATGGGGATTTCACAATACTTTTCAGAACTAGATCGTTCTTTGCCACAAGAAGTGATAGAAAAAGTAGCGGATGCAATAAAAAATGGTAAACTTTCAAATGAAACTAGAAAACTGTATGAAGAGTATCTACACAAATATGAATTATATAAAGAACATGCAGGAACTCATACTCTTTCTAGAACAAATGAAATTATGTTAAATAATGAAAAATTGGAAAGTACAGAAGAAATTATAAAATATTTTATAAATAATAGCATGGAAATAAATGAAGAAAAATATGTAGTAGATTTATCAAAAAGAAATATTTCATATTTTGCACAAGACCGATTATTAAAAAGTATGTATGGAGGGATACCTGAAATTCCAGATGATGATATAAAAATTTTAAAGGAATATAAACAACATCTTTCATCAAAGTATATAGAAGTTTTAAGAGGTGGGATGATCCCTTCTGATTTATCGGAAAGAGTAGACTCATTGTTGAAATTAGATGAAATTTTAAAAAAATTCCCTGAGATTTCTGATAATATTAGAGTATATAGAGTAGGAGAAGGCATAGGAAAATCAAGAACTGATGGAGACAAGGTATTGTATTCACAAGTAATTTCAACTAGTACTTCGCGAGAAATAGAAGAAATTATAGGACAAAGAAAAATTTTATACCAAAGAGACTTAGAAAAAGGTACAAAAGCAATTCCACTAGATTTAGTTTTACCACTTTTTAATGTTGGAAAAGCTGCACAGGTTTCTGAAAACGAATTGCTTCTGTTACCATGTACTTATGAAGTTCGAAATCTAGGCGAAAATATTGTAGAAATGAAAAATGCAAAAGATATTAATATTGATGAATTATTAGAAATAAGATTAGAAGAAATAAAAAATAAATTGCAGAATAAAGAAGAATACAGAAAAGAATTATTTGAAAGATCCAATGAAGAAAATAAATATAATAATCCAAGTAGAAAACAAGAAAAATTACAGGATTTGTTTAGGAAAATAGAAGAAGGTGGTAAATTAGAAATATTAAAAGAACAAGATAAAAAAATAAAAAAAGATAAATTACAGTATGATAGTGACGTTCATGGAAAAAATCATACAAGAAAAGTAGATTTTTTTGCTTTAGTTTTAGCTCAAAAGATGGCCTTAAACAAAAGAGATACAGAAATATTGTTAACTGCTGTGCAGAATCATGATATAGGAAGAGTGAATGATTATGAAGATACTGAACACGGAAGTAATAGTATAAAAAAAGTTATAGAAGAAGATCAAGAAAGATTTGAAAATTATACAGAAGAAGAGGTAGAACTAATAAAATTTATAATTTCAGAACATTCTAAATCATCAAGTGAAAACAAAAGAGATTTAGAGAAGAATGTACCAGAAGATAGAAGACAGAGATACAAAATATTACTTGATTGTATGAAAGACGCAGATAAACTAGATAGAGTTAGAATAAGTGATTTAGACCCAAGGCGATTAGCACTTGAAGAAAGCAAGACATTAGTAAGTGCGGCATATGAAGCTAATAAGTATTTACCCAATATTCTAGACACATATGATGATGAACAACTAAAACAGGTGGAAAGTGAACTAGAAAAAGTAAAAAGACATAAAGAGCAAAAATTTGAGAAATATAGAAATAAAACAGAAATAGAAAAAGAAAAAACAAATGATGAATCCGATTTTATAAGAAAAAAATTTATGGATGAAAGTGAGGAAAAAGGAATATTATCAAAAATAGCTCAGGTTCCACAAAAAATAAGAAATAAACTACAAGAGAAAATGAAAGGAAAAAAAGAAAATGGAAGATGAACAAAGCAATAGTTATAGTGAAGTGTTTTGTTTTATAAATTTATTGGGTGAGAAATATAAAAACATGTTACCAAGGAAGTTATATGAATTTTTTGAAGAAAATAGAAATCCGTTTTATTATATAAATATTGAAATCAATAAACCTATAATTCCTCAATTTAAATTTTCGGATACAGAACCAATAATAGAATATTTAAATTTAGAATACTGGTGTACATCTGAAGAAAAAGAAAATCTCATAAAAAAATATAAAAAAAATGAAATTATGTATCAAGAAACATTAAGAGAAAAATATAATCCAAATACTTTATTTAAAAATAAAGTAAAAAATATTAATAAGGAAAATGATAATAATTCAGAAGGCAAACAATTAACAGTATATAATGAAAATATATTTAGTAGAATAGTAAGAATGATAAAGAAATTTTTAAAAATATTATAAAACACTACTAATTTTAATAAAAGTATGATAAAATAACACCGAATAAAATAGGACATAAAAAAATGTTCTAAAGGAAAGGATTGATACCAAAATGTCAGAAGCAAAGTATAAAAGAGTACTTCTAAAATTAAGTGGAGAAGCATTAGCAGGGGAGCAAAAAACAGGAGTAAATCCTGAGGTTATAGGAAAAATATGTGATAAAATTAAAGAAGTAGTAGAAATGGGAGTTCAAGTTGCAATAGTTGTTGGAGGAGGCAATTTTTGGAGAGGTAGACAAGGAATGGAAATGGAAAGAACAACTGCCGACTACATGGGAATGCTTGCAACAGCAATGAATGGATTAGCATTACAAGATGCATTGGAGGCAAGAAGAATACATTCAAGAGTACAAACAGCGATTGAAATGAGAGAAATTGCAGAACCATTTATACAAAGAAAAGCAGAAAAACATTTAAATAGAGGAAGAGTAGTAATTTTTGCATGTGGTACAGGGCATCCATATTTCACAACAGATACGGCAGCAGTATTAAGAGCAACAGAAATCAAAGCTGATATTATATTACTTGGAAAAGCAATAGATGCTGTATATTCTGCAGATCCTAAGATACAAAAAGATGCAATAAGATTTGAAGAAATCTCATATTTAGATGTATTAAATAGAGATTTAAAAGTAATGGATTCAACAGCAACAGCAATGTGTAGAGATAATAATATACCATTATTAGTATTTGGAATTGCTGATCCAGAAAATATAGTTAGAGCTGTTAAAGGTGAAAAAATAGGAACAATAGTATCTTAAGTGTAAAAAATAAAGAAAAGGAAGGTAACGAAAATGGATTATACAAATTTAAAAGAAAGAATGGAAAAATCAATTGGTGCATACCAAGAAAAATTATCAGAAATAAGAGCAGGGAGAGCAAACCCAGCAATATTAAATAAAGTTAAAGTAGATTATTATGGAACACCAACACCAATAAATCAAATGGCTGGAATTTCAGTTCCAGAAGCAAGAATGATAGTAATACAACCATGGGATATGAGTGTATTAAAAGATATAGAAAAAGCAATTTTAGCATCAGATATAGGAATTAATCCAAATAATGATGGAAAAGTAATAAGACTAGCTTTTCCAGAATTAAATGAAGAAAGAAGAAAAGAATTAGTAAAAGAAATCAAAAAAATAGCTGAAGAAGCTAAAGTTGCAATAAGATCAATCAGAAGAGATGGAATTGACGAAGCAAAAGCAAAACAAAAAAATAGTGAAATAACAGAAGATGAATTAAAAGTAGCAGAAACAGAAATTCAAAAAATAACAGACAAAAATATAGAAGAAATTGATAAAATACTTGCAAACAAAGAAAATGAAATCATGAGTGTATAAAAGATTGGAGAAAAAATGGAATTTAACAAAGAAAATATGCCAAAACATATAGCAATAATAATGGATGGTAATAGAAGATGGGCAAAAGCACAAGGAAAACCAGCAAGTTTTGGTCATAAAGCAGGAGCAAAAACATTAGAAAAAATAGTAAGATATGCAAACAAAATTGGATTAGAATATATAACAGTATATGCATTTTCAACTGAAAACTGGAAAAGAGCAGAAGAAGAAGTAAATGCACTTATGATGTTATTGCAAAGTTATTTAGATGACTATAGTAAAAGAGCAGACTCTGAAAACATTAAAGTAAAAGTTTTAGGGGATATCACAGCACTTTCACAAGGAATGCAAAAAAGTATTATAAACTGTATGGAAAGGACTAAGAATAATACAGGAGTAACATTTAATATTGCATTAAATTATGGTGGAAGAGATGAGATAGTAAAAGCAGTTCAAAATATTGTAAAACAAGTAAAAAATAATCAATTAGAAATAGAAAACATTAATGAAAAAACAATTACAGATAATTTATACACAGCTGGTCAACCTGATCCTGATTTACTTATAAGAACAAGTGGCGAACAGCGATTAAGTAATTTTCTACCTTGGCAAGTGGTGTATTCAGAATTTCTATTTGTTGATAAAAATTGGCCGGATTTTACAGAACAAGATTTAGATAATGCAATAATAGAATATGAAAAAAGAACAAGAAAATTCGGTGCAAATTAGAAAGACTAAAATTGGCAATAAAAGCAAAGAAAAAGGAGAAAATATGGATATAAAAAGAATAACATCAGCTCTATTAGGATTTCCATTGGTTGTAATAATATTAACAATTGGAAATAAATATGTAGTAGATATATTTTTAGCATTTATAGCAATGTTAGGAATGCAAGAATATTTTAATGCAGTTTCAAAAGAAGCAAAACCTGTAAGATGGCTTGGATATTTAACATGTCTTTTAATTGCATTGATTCATATAGTACCAGATAATTTAAATGTACAATTACAAAGCGAAGTATTAATGCTAATAATACCAACAATATTACTCATATTATTTTTACATGTGATAATTACAAACATGAAAATAAATTTTAAAGATATAGCATATACACTTTTTGGAACAATATATGTTATTGGATGCATAATATTTTTAGCATTATTAAGAGGAATACAAAATGGTAGAATACTTATATGGTATGCAATAATTGCAGCTTGGGGAACAGACATATTTGCTTATGTAATTGGAAAAAGATTTGGAAAACACAAATTTAGCGAGGTAAGTCCAAAAAAATCAATAGAAGGATGTATTGCAGGTATTATAGGAGCAGTTGTTATTGCAGTGCTATATACACTTGCTATAAATAAAATTTTTGACTTACAATATTCATATTTATTTGTTGTAATTGTAACAGCAATATTAAGCATGATTGGTCAAGTTGGAGATTTTGCAGCATCAAGTATAAAAAGATATGTAAATATAAAAGATTATAGTAATTTAATACCAGGGCATGGTGGTATGTTAGATAGAATTGATAGTTTAATGTTTTTAGCACCATTTGCTTATGTATTATTTAGTTTCATATAAATTTAATATATAATAATAGGGGTGATAAAATGAATGCAAATACTAAACTAGAAATAGCAGTAGAAATAATGGCAGCAAAAATCGCTAGAACATCTAGAGAGGAAAATTCAGAAGATAAATTGCAAAAACTACTTAAAGAAAAAACAAGAATGTACCAAGGGGATGAAGAAATAATAGATAAAATAATAAATATATATGGAAAAGAAGTAAAAGGTGAGTAAAGTGGAAATAAATAAAGAAGAAATCTTGAAAAAATATAAATTAACAGATAAAGAACATGAGCAATATTATCAAACAATTAAAAGAATATATACAGGTGGAAAAATTCCAGTAGATAATCCAATAGCAGTAATTATTGGAGGGCAAACAGGTGCTGGAAAAAGTGGAATAATTGGTTATTCTACAAAAATGTTTATGGATGACAATGTAATAATAATTAATAGTGATGAAATAAAGCCATTTCATCCTCAAAGCGAAGAAATTGCTAAATTGTATCCACAAATGTATACAGAAATAACAGATCAAGAAAGCAATACATGGACTAGTCAACTTTTTGAAGAATTACGTAGAGAAAAGTATAACATTATATTTGAAGGAACAATGAAAAATAATAGAATTGCAGATGAATCAATTACAGAATTACAAGATCTTGGATATACAGTTGTTGTAAGAGGAATTGCTACATGTGATTTAGAAAGTAGAATGTCAATATTAGAGAGATATGAAGGTCAAGTAAGAACAAAAGGATGGGGAAGATTAGTAACAACTAATCACCATAATCAAACATATGTAGGTATGCCAAATACAATAGATTATATAGAAAATACAGGGAAATATGATGTGTTAGAAATATTTACAAGAGGTGAATCACCAGATCAGCCTATAAATGTATATTCATCACATAACAGTTCAGAAAGTGAAAAGATTAAATTAGCTTTGAAGGATAAAAGAGCGGTTTCAAAATATACTAGAAAATTTGGATATAAAAATGCAAAAGCAGCAGTATTAGGTGCTAGAGAAGAAGAATATGATAGAGTTATTGAAACTTTACAACCTAGAATAAAAGATGTTTTAAACTCTATGAATGATAGAGAAGCTAGCGACGTAGAAAAAGGAATGGTATTAGATTTAATGAATGAGTACCAATCTAAAATTACAAAAAAAAAAGCTAATGTAAAAGAAAATGATAAGAAGAATAATGGTGATGGTAGATAAGTAGATTTATTGTATGTCTGATATAGGAGGAAGTATAATTTGATTAGTTTTATAATTAATGCAATAAAAATAATATTTTTGCTAGGATTTTTAATTCTTATACATGAAGGAGGCCATTGTATTGTAGCTAAGCTATGTAAAGTAAAGGTTAATGAATTTGCTATTGGATTTGGAAAAGTAATTTGGCAGAAACAAGGAAAAGAAACAAAATATTCAATAAGGTTGATACCACTTGGTGGCTTTTGTAGTATGGAAGGAGAGACAGAAGAATCAGATGCAGAAGGTTCATTTTCAAAAGCGAATGTGTGGAAAAGAATGGCTATTGTTGTTGCTGGTGCAACAGTAAATATAGTATTTGGAATATTAGTATATTTTATATTGGTATCAACAGTGGGAATACAATTTGTTGATCCTGCTAAAGATACATTTTTTAATAGGATATACTATGGGGCAAAAGGAACTGGAAAATTTATAGCAACAATATTTGATAGTATAAAAACATTAATAACAGGTGGAATTCAAGCAGATCAAATGGTAGGAATTGTTGGGATTTCAGAAGTTGTAGTACAAACAAATGGAATTATAAACTATTTACATTTATTAGCTGTGATATCAGTATCACTGGGAGTAACAAATCTATTACCTATTCCTGCATTAGATGGTGGAAAAATATTAATTTTACTAATAGAAGTAATTAGAAGAAAACCTATGAAATTAGAAACTGAAGCTAAAATCCAATTATTAGGTTTTTCAATTTTGATGGCTTTAACTATATTCGTGACTTATAATGATATATTAAGAATCGGCGCTGGTTCTTAATATATTTTTTATATTACTTTCTTATATTCAAAAATGTCAAGATATAGGTTTACAATAGATATGTCACACTAAAGAATAAAAAAAGGAAATACCAATATGATATAATGTTTTTACCACA
>CAKPGU010000019.1 GCA_934155265.1 uncultured Clostridia bacterium | reverse complement strand
GTTATTGTCATAGCACCACTTCTTGCCACAATTACATTTGAAATATTCATTATTTCTTCCATATTATATATATATGGTAAAATCTTTGCATTTTCAATATTATTTATATCTATTTTCTTCTCTGCTAATTCTTGTTTTATTATATCAAATTGCTTTGGACCAGTTGCCCAAATTATTTGATAGTCTTTGTTTAATTTATTTTCTAATATTCCAATTATTGATTCATTTATTTTTTGAGCACCTTGGCTTCCTCCAAATACTAGTACTATTGGTAAATCTTCTTTTAACTCTCCATTTTTTAGCATTTTAGCTTTTTGCTCTTTTGTATAATCTCTTTTCTCTATTTTTACAGGAGTTCCAGTAAATACTATATTTTTTGCATTTGGGATCCTTGAACGTGCTTCTTCAAATGATATTAATACTGTATTAGCTTTTTTAGATAAAACCTTAACAGCCTTTCCAGGAAATGCATTACTTTCATGTAATACTACTGGGATTTTCTCTTTACTTGCCGCCCAAACTACAGGTCCACAAATATATCCACCAGCTCCTACTATTATATCAGGTTTAAATTCTTGTATTATCTTTCTTGCTTTTCCAGTTGCTTTCAAAGTTGCACATATTTTCTTAAAATTTGCTATTGATATTTGTTTACTTAATCCATATGCTTCTATAGTTTTTAATTCATATCCTGCTCTAGGCACTAAATCATTTTCTAATCCTCTTGTAGTTCCTATAAATATTATTTCAGAATTAGGTTCTTCCTCTTTTATTTTATTTGCTATTGCCAATCCAGGATTTATATGTCCTGCTGTTCCTGCTGCTGCAACTATAACTCTCATTTTGACCTCCATTTAAATAATTCTCTATTTGTTTCCAGCTCTTGAAATACTAAGTAAAACTCCGCACCTCACATAATAATAACGACAATGCCGTACCACCATAACTAAAGAATGGTAATTGCATTCCTGTTACAGGCATTGAAGATGTTACAACTGCAACATTAATAATAACTTGAACTCCAACTAATGAAGTTATACCTACTGCAACTAAGCTTCCAAACATATCTGGTGCTTTCATTGCAATTAATACACCTCTCCATATAAATACTGCAAAAAGTACAAACACAAGTACACAACCTACAAATCCTAGTTCTTCTGCTAATACTGCAAAAATAAAGTCATTATGTGGTTCTGATAAATATAAGTATTTTTGTTTACTATCTCCTAAACCTGTTCCAAATAATCCTCCTGATCCAATTGCATATAAACTTTGTATTACCTGCCATCCATCACCAGTTGCATCTTGCCATGGATCAGTGAATGTTATAACTCTTCTAACTATGTATTGAAATTTTTCTTGGAATTTATCACTAATAGAATATAGAATTGTTGCGATTACTCCAATTCCACCCCCTGCAACTATTCCAGTCATTAAAAATTGCCAAAATTTACATCCAGCCATAATCATCATTATACAACATGTGATTATAATTACCATTGATGTACTTACATGTGGTTCTAATAGTAATAAACCTATTATTGGTACTAAGTATAGTGCATGTTTTACTAAACCTTTACCGAATTTTCCTAATTCATCTCTATCTCTTACAAGTATTCCTGCATAAAATATTATCATCAAAATTTTTACAACTTCTGAAGGTTGAAATGTTATTATTTTTAAATCTATCCATCTTTTAGCGCCATGACTATCTGTTCCTAAAACTAATACCGCAACCAATAAAATAATAGACAACCACCATGATTGTTTATAAAACTTTTGATAAATCCTATAATCAACTCTAGAAAGAAAATACATTCCAAATAATCCAATTCCTGCAAAAAATAATTGTCTAACAAAATAATAATAGCTTCTTCCATCATATTTTTGCATAGCTGTTGGTGAACTTGCTGATAATACCATAACTAATCCTAATGACAATAATAATAGAACTGTAATTACTAATGTAAAATCAACTGGATTATTTAAAAAGTTCGAAAAACCAGCCATTTTATTTTTTTTCTTCGCCATTTCTCCTCCATTCCTTTCTATCTATACTATTTTTAAGCCTACAACACTTGCAAGTAAAGTAATAATGCTAAATAGCATAACAACTTGATTTTCTCTCCAATCTGATAATTCTAAATGATGATGTATTGGAGCCATTTTGAAGACTCTTTTACCTGTCTTTTTAAAATAAACTACTTGAATTATTACTGAAAGTGTTTCTATTACTGGTATTATGGCTATAACAATTAAAATAAGTGGAACTTTTAAATACAATGCTATTCCTGATATAACACCACCTAAAAATAGTGAACCAGTATCTCCCATAAACACTTTTGCAGGATGTATATTAAATATCAAAAATCCTAAAACTGCTCCTATAACAATTGCGCCAAATACTATTATTTCTTTTACCCCAAATATTGTTGCTATTATTGTTAAACAGGTAATTATTATAGTACACACACTTGATGATAGACCATCTATCCCATCTGTTAAATTTACTGCATTTGTTGTTGCTAGTATTACAAATATAGCAAAAGGAATATATGCAAAAATTGGTATATTTATATATTGTTTTAATATTGGTATATAAGTATCTGTTCCTAAATTTAATCCTTTTATTAAATACATAACATATATTACTGATATTATTAATAAACCCAACATTTTTAAACTTGGTTTTAAACCTTTTGTATTTTTTAATACTAACTTTTTAAAGTCATCTATAAATCCTATGACTCCAAAACCTATTGTTAAACCTAATATTGGTATTAAATTTTTTGCTACACTCACATCAATATTAGAATAATATATATATGCTGCAATTGTAACAATAATGATTCCAAGCATTATTATAATTCCACCCATTGTTGGTGTTCCTTGTTTTTTTAAATGACTTTCTGGTCCATCATCTCTTTCTATTTGACCTACTTTTAATTTTTTTAATATTGGTACTATTATCAATCCTAGAATCATTGTTATAACAAATGATAACAATAATATTTTTGTTTGAAATTCCAATTTTATCAACCTTTCTTACATTTACTTTTGTATGTTTGAGCTCGAAAAACAATTGGCATAAGCCAATTATTTTTCAATTACCCTATAATTTCATTTACTATAATTCTTTCATCAAATGGGAATTTTTTTCCATTAATTTCTTGATATGGTTCGTGTCCCTTTCCTGCAAGAACAATTATATCTAATTTTGTTGCCATTTTTATTGCTTCTTTTATTGCTTCTGTTCTATCAACAACAACTTTATAATTTCCTTTTGTTTTCTTAATTCCTTCTTCAATTTCTTTTACAATTTCTTCTGGATTTTCTGTACGAGGATTATCTGAAGTTATAAATGTAAAATCTGCTATTCTTCCAGAAATTTCGCCCATTATTGGCCTTTTTCCTTTATCTCTATCTCCTCCACAGCCAAATACTGAAATTACTCTTCCTCTTGTATAACTCTTTACTGCTGATAATATATTTTGCAAACTTTCAGGTGAATGCGCATAATCTATCATTATTGGAATTTCTTTTTTATTAGGAACCATTTCTGATCTACCTGGTACTTTAATTTCAAGTAATGCCTCAATTACTTTATCAGATTGAATACCTAATTTTTTAGCAACACAAATAGCAGCCAATGCATTATAAACACTAAATCTTCCAGGAATATCAACTTTTACCCTTTCATTTCTATCAGATATTTTAACTCTAAAATCAACATAAGAATTTGTTATTGTAATATCTTTTGCAAGAACTTCACAATAATTATCAATTCCATATGTCATTATTTTACTATCTGGAAACATATCAGGAATTTTTGATACTTGTAAATCATCAACATTTACTATTCCATTGTCACACATTTTAAATAATTTTAATTTTGACTCAAAATAGTCTTTCATATCTGGATGTTCTTTTTCACTAATATGATCTTCTGAAAAGTTTGTAAATAGAACTATATCAAAATTGCATCCATCAACTCTGTGTAATTTCAAACTTTGAGAAGAAACTTCCATTACAACATATTCTATGCCAGCATCTACCATCTGTGCAAAAATTCTTTGCAATTCTATACTTTCTGGAGTTGTTCTACTACTTTCAGAAATCATCTTTCCATTTATATATGTAGCAATTGTACCAATTAATCCTACTTTATGTCCTGCTTTTTCTAAAATCTCTTTAATCATAAAAGTAGTTGTAGTCTTACCTTTAGTTCCAGTAACACCTATTAACTTAAATTTCTTTGAAGGATTTCCATAAAAATTACAGCTACAAATAGCTAAAGCTTCTCTTGTATCTTTTGCCATAATTAAAGTAATATCATCAGTTAATTTAATTGATTTTAAATCACAACCTTCTTGAACCATAATAACTTTTGCACCAGCATCTATTGCATCATTTATATATTTATGACCATCTGTACTAAATCCTTTTATTGCAACAAACATATCGCCTGTCTTTATATTTTTTGAATTACTATCTAAACCTTTTACATCTATATCTAAACTTCCTTTAGCTTTTAAACCATCTATTCCAACTAATATCTTTTTTAACTCCATTTTATCCTCCTTTACCATTGGGGACACCCACTAATGGTAATTTTTTTTACCATTGGGGACACCCTTGTTCTTTTTTATTGTATTTTTTTACATAATCGTTTACATTATATAACTAAATTTTATTTTTGTATAGAACAAATAAGAAAAATTTTCAATTTTTCTTTAATTTCTTATTATAATTAATATCTGTATTTAAAAATTTATAAGTCGTAAATAGTAACAATTTATTGTCATTCTAAAAATAAAAAATCACTTAATTATATTTATTAAGTGATTTTATTTTTTATGATTTATTTAAGCATTTCATTTAACATCCATAATTTTTTTGTATAATTACTCAAATAATTATCAATCATTGATGATGTTGCATAACATGAATTCTTTTCTGCTTCCTGTTTTATTTGATGAGCCTTCTTATCCAATATCTGTATATCTTGTATTAAAACTTTTATTATTTCTAAGCTTTTTATTTTCTCATTTTGTGCTTCTTGAATTTCAGAATTACTCATAAAATCCTTCATTGTCCCTAATGGTTGATGTCCTAATGCTAAAATATGTTCTGCAATTTCATCAATTTGTTCTCTTATTTCATCATAATATTCTTCTAATTTTTCATGTGTAACAAAAAAACCTTTTCCAGTAACATTCCAGTGATAATTCTGTAATTTAACATTAAATACTTCTAAGTCGCTTAAAAATTCATTTAAGCATTTTACTATTTCTACCATAACGTACCTCTCTTTCAAATACATTATGTACGAGTTTAATTTTTTTATTCAAATTTACTTCCAATCTCGATTTTATTTCCTCTTAAGAAATCCTGAATATTCATTTTTTTAGCATTTTCACCTTGTATTTCTAGTACTTTTATAATACCATTTTTTGCTTTTATATATAATCCTTCTTTGCTATCAGCTTTTATAACTGTTCCATTTTCAACACTAGAATCTTCCTCCTGTAAAACATCAACTTTCCAAAATTTGATTTTTTTACCATCTAAATATGAATATGTTCCCATTATTGGATTTAATCCTCTAACAAGATTTTTAATTTGTTTCGCATCTTTGTTTTCCCAATCTATTTTAGACATTTCTTTATCTAACATTGGTGCCATTGAAAAATCAGTACCTTGAGGAATTCTTGGTGCGGTTCCTTCTTCGATTTGCTTCAAGGTTTTTACTAATAAATCCGCTCCTATTTTTGATAACTTTTCCCATACATCTCCTGTTGTATCATCTTCACCAATTTCAATTTTTTCCTTTAAAATCATATCTCCAGTATCCATTCCAGTATCCATATACATTGTTGTTATACCTGTTGTTTTATCTCCATTTAGCACAGCCCATTGAATTGGAGCAGCTCCTCTATATTGTGGAAGTAATGATCCATGTACATTAATACAACCAAATTTAGAGATTTCTAATATTTCTTTTGGCAATATTTTTCCATATGCTACAACACATATTACATCAGGTTTAAATCTTTTTATTTCCTCTATAAATTCAACATTATTTTTTACTTTTTCAGGTTGATATATTTTTAAATTTTTTTCTAATGCAAATTCTTTTACTGGTGATGCAACTAATTTCATTCCTCTTCCTTTTGGTCTATCAGGATTTGTTACTACTGCTAATATTTCATGTCCCGCATTATATACAGCTTCCAATGACTCTTTAGCAAAATCTGGTGTTCCCATAAATACTATTTTCATTTTATCCCATTCCTTTCTTTACATCATTTTGAAAATATTTTTTTTAATTCTTCTTCTCAGTTATAATTCTAGCAATATTTGCAAAATCTTCAATTGACAATTCCTCTGCTCGAACATTCTCATTTAAATTTAATTCTTTTAATATTTCAAGTCCTTCTTCTTTATTAAAAAAGACATTTGTATTTGTTAATGCATTTAAAAGAGTTTTTCGCCTTTGCATAAAAGCACTTTTAATAATCATAAACATTACTTTAGGATTATCAATATTTACAGCAGGATTATCTCTTAAATTCAATTTAATCACTTCTGAAGTAACCTCTGGCTCTGGAATAAATGAACTATTTGGTACTTCCATTATTTTCTCTGAATCACAATAATAATATACTGTATATGTAATTGCTCCTGTGTTCTTTCCACCAGGTGTTTCTATCAATCTGTCTGCAACTTCCTTTTGTATCATAACGGTTATACTTTTAATATTAAGCTTTTCTTCTAACAATTTCATTATAATTGGAGTTGTAATATAATATGGTAAATTTGCAACTACTTTTACATTTTTTATTTTTCCCTGTTTTTTGTTTTCAGATATAATATCATTTAAATTTAATTTTAATACATCTGCATTTATTATTTCAAAATTATCATATATTGAAAATCTATCTTCCAAAATTTTTATCATCTTACTATCTAATTCAACACATAGAACTTTTCCAGCCTTATCTAACAAATATTTAGTTAATGTTCCAAGTCCTGGTCCTATTTCAATAACCATATCTTCATTGGTTATTTCACTACAATTTACAATATTTTCTACAACTTCACTATTTATTAAGAAATTTTGTCCTAGACTTTTATTTGCCCTTATTTTATATTTTTTCATTAAATATCTTGTTTCTTCTAAAATATTTTCCATCAACAATTTCCTTTCTTTTACTTGTTAATTATACCCAATTTTCAGCCTATTTGTCAATATTGATATTTTACATAATGTTTTTAATGTGATTTATTTTACACTTTCCATTTTTAATAATAATTTCAATCACATCAAACCTTACATTACATCCATATAAATTGTTCATATGAATATAAATTTTAGCTGAATTTTTAATGTGCATTTTCTTAGTAAAGTTTACTGCCATAGCTGGTGTTCCATATTCTAGATTATTTCTAGTTTTTATTTCAACAAAGACTATATAATTATCCTTTTTTGATACAATATCTATTTCACCTTTTTTTGTATAAAAATTAGTTTCTATTATTTCATAGCCTTTATTTTTTAGATAATCCTGTGCAATTTTCTCTCCAATTATCCCAAATTTTCTTTTATTCATTTAAACCACATTTCCTTTCAACTTTAATTATCATTTCTAATAAATCTCTGACCTGGCAACTCTATTATCTTGTCTTCTAGTTGTAACATCATCGTTTTGTAATTTACCTCACTAATTGAAAGTCCTGTTTTTCTAGATATTTGATTCATATCTTTGGGTATATCAGTAATTTCCTTATATACATTCAGTAATTCTGGAGAAATATCAAAATGCAAGTTCTTTGTTTTTATTTCTTTTTTATAAAACTCAATCTCTGGATTAATTTTATTAATTTCCTCAATTATATCTTCCGCATTTCTAACTAACTTTGCACCATTTTGAATTAATTGATTTGTTAATTTACCTTTTATATTTTCTAAACTACTTGGTACACAAAATACAGGCTTTTCATTTTGCTTTGTAAATCTTGCTGTAACACTTGTACCGCTTCTATGTCCTGCTTCTACAACTAATGTTCCAATTCCTAATCCTGCAACAATTCTATTTCTTTCAAGAAATTTATTCGAGTCTGCTTTTATATTATTTTCATACTCAGATATAACAGCTCCATCATTTTTTATAATATCCTCTATTAGCATTTTATTTGTAGCTTTACATATATTTTTTAATCCTGATGGTAAAACCGCTATAGTTTTTCCTCCATTTTTCAGACATGATTTATGCGCAATACTATCTATACCCAAAGCTAATCCACTAATAATATTTATATTATATTCTAAAAGATCTTTGACAAATTTTTTACACATTTTTTCACCATATTCTGTATTTGTACGTGAACCTACTACTGCAATTCCAACTTCATTTAAAATTTCTACATTACCTAAAACATATAATCTTGACGGTGGTTTTTCTATGTTTCTCAACCTTTCGGGATATAGTCTACTTGCATATTCAATTATAATTGGCTTCAATTAATATTCCTCCTTACTTTTATTACCAATTTGCAAATTTATCTAAACACCTATATTGAATCGCTTCTGCAACATGTTTAAATTCAATAAATTCTTTACCTTCTAAATCTGCAATAGTTCTTGCAACTTTTAAAATCCTCTCATATGCTCTAACACTAAGTTTAAATTTTTTAAATGCATTTTGTAACAATTCTTCTCCTTTTGCATCTAATCCGCAAAATTCTGCAATCATTTTTGTACTTAGTTCTGCATTAGAATATATTCCATATTTTTTATATCTTTCTAGTTGAATTTTTCTTGCATAATCAACCCTTTTTCGTATTTCAGATGATTTTTCTATTTTCCTCTTTGAATTTATTTTTTCAAATTCAGGTCTTTTCACTTCTATTTGAATATCTATTCTATCTAATAATGGGCCACTTATTTTTCTTAAATATCTATGTATTTCTTGTGATGTACATTTACACTCTTTTTCTTCATCTCCATAATATCCACATGGACAAGGATTCATACTTGCTATAAACATAAAATTACATGGATATTTATAATTTCCACTTAATCTATTTATAGTCACTTCTCTATTTTCTAATGGTTCTCTCAACGACTCCAAAATATTTCTATTAAATTCTGTAAGTTCATCCAAAAACAACACTCCACAATGTGCTAAACTTATTTCTCCTGGTCTTGGTATTCTTCCTCCTCCAATTATTGTACTAATTGGAACTGTATGATGTGGCATTCTAAATGGTCTATTCGTTACTAATCCATCTTTTTTCAATTCTCCTGAAATACTATGGATTTTTGTAATTTCCATTGCCTCATCTATTGTTAATTTCGGTAAAATAGTTACAAGTCTCTTCGCCATCATCGTTTTTCCTGATCCTGGGCATCCTATCATAATGCAATTATGTCCTCCAGCAGCAGTTATTTCCAAAGCTCTTTTTACATTTTCTTGCCCCTTAACTTCCGAAAAATCAATATTATAATTTTCTTCAAATTCCATTCCTGTTACTTTAAATTCACGAATTATTTTTTCTTGATTTAAATGCTTAACTAATTCTTCTATTGTAGAAACAGGTATAATATCAAGATCAGAAATAATAACTGCCTCATTTGCATTAGCTTTAGGTAATATTACAGTCTTAATTCCAAGTTCTTTTGCTTCAATGCACATTGGAAGTACTCCATTTGTTCTATTTATTTTCCCATCTAGTGATAATTCTCCTATAAAAATAGTACTTGGCATTTTTTCTATATTAATTTTAGAAATACACCCCATAGCAATCAATATCCCGTACAGCCATTGCTAAGTCAAAAGAACTTCCTTCTTTTCTAATATTTGCAGGAGCTAAATTAATTAAAATCTTCTTATTAGGAAATTCTATTCCCGAATTTTTTATACCTGCTTTTATTCTTTTTTTAGCTTCTCTTACAGTCGTATCTGGTAATCCAACAATCTCAAACTCAGGAATACCATTACTTATATCAGTCTGAATTTCCACTAAATTTCCATCTAGTCCATTTAATACTATTGATTTTATTTTTGATAACATGTTTTTCCTCCTAAAATTTTGGTTTTTTATTGATTTTTATAACTGTTTATTATAAAATATATTTAAATTTTTAACAAAAGAATGGTGAAATTATGAAAAAAAATAATAAAAAGAAAAAAATTATAAAACCTAAAAAGAAAATAGAAAAAAATAATATCAATGTTGCAAATAAAATTGCACCATCAAGAATAATCTTTATTTTACTAATAGTTATAATTTTTATGATTGCATTAATCATACGTGTTGGTTATTTACAATTTGTTGATGGTAATCGTTTACAAACTCTAGCTACATCTCAACAGACACTTACTGAAACAATTTCTGCAAAACGTGGTAACATATATGATTCTAAAGGTAATGCATTAGCTATTAGTTATGATACTGATAAAGTTTATATTGAACCATCTCTTATAAAAGATGATGCAAATAAAAGTATCGTAGCTCAAGGATTAGCTTCTATTTTGGAATTAGACTCAAATGAATTACTTTCAAATATGAATTCTTCAACAGGAAAATTTCTTGTAGCTTCTGAAGTTGAACAAAGCAAAATAGATGAAATAACTAATTGGAAAAGCAAATTAAAATTTTCGACTGGTATTAGTTTTGAAGAATCAACCTCTCGATCTTATCCATCAAAAAGTTTAGCTTCAACAGTCGTTGGATTTGTTGGAACAGATAATCAGGGACTATCTGGAATAGAATATTCTTGGGACTCTTTTCTTAGAGGTACTGCTGGAAAATCAGTTAGCTTAAAAGATGCTTATCAATCTGAAATAGCAAATTCTAATCAAACATATATTGCAGCGGAAAATGGTTATGATATCACACTAACCATAGATTCTAATATTCAAAGTATTGTAGAAAAATATTTAGCACAAGCAGTTGATGAATATAAATGTCAAAGTGGTATTACAATTGCTATGGATCCATCAACTGGAAAAATTTTAGCAATGGCAGATTATCCAAATTATGATTGTAACTCTCCATATTCACCAAACTCATATTTACAAAAGACATGGGATACTCTTTCATCTGAAGATAAGAGTTCTGAATTATATAAAATGTGGAAACCAAAATCTGTCACAAACATGTACGAACCTGGATCTGTTTTTAAAATTGTCACATCTGCAATTGCTTTAGAAGAAAATGTCGTAGATACAGACACAACAACATTTAATTGCACTGGTTCTATTTCTATACCAGGAGAATCAAGACCAATACAATGTCACAAATATCCTTATTCTCATGGAGCTCAAAGTTTAAGGCAAGCATTAGAAAATTCTTGCAACCCTGCCTTTGTAGATTTAGGATTAAGAATTGGCAAAGAACGTTCTTATAAATATTATGAAGCTTTAAACTTTTTTGGAAAAACAGGAATTTCACTTTCAGGAGAACGTGAAAATGGTGGTATATTTTATGATATAAATAAAATTAAACCTCATGAACTTGGAACTATGTCTTTTGGTCAACGTTTTACTATCACACCTATTCAAATGATTACAGCTGCAGCTTGTATCGCTAATGATGGAGTTTTACTACAACCACAAATTGTTGACCATATCACTAATACAGATACTGGTGAAGTTACGACTTTTAATACTCAAGAAGTTCGTCAAGTTTTTTCAAAAGAAACTGCTGATAAAGTTGCTTCAATGATGGAATCTGTTGTAGAAGACGGAACAGGAAAAAAGGTTAAATATGATAATAGTATTAAAGATAGTATGTCTGGATATTCTATAGGTGGAAAAACAGGAACTTCTGAACCAATAAACGGTTCTACTGATGGATATATTGCTTCATTTTTAGCAATTTCTCCTGTTGAAAATACCAAAATAGTTTTACTTGTTATTTTAGATACTCCAGGTGAAGGGGTAAATCACAATGGTGGACAAATTGCTGCACCTACAGCTGGAAAAATGCTTTCTGAAATTTTACCTTATATGGGTATAGAAACTGGAAATAAAGATTCTGGAAGTAACGGAAATATATCTGAAAAAGATTTATATTAAAATTTCATATTATAGAGATACACCGTAAAGGTGTACCTCTTTATTTTTATTTATTTTTTTTATACTCTTCTAATGCTACTGCAACTTGGTCTGGACATGAAGTACCTCTTGCACCACATGGTATTCCTTTTAACATTTCTATTACTTCTTCTACAGTTTTACCAACTACTAATCTTGATACTCCTATAGTGTTTCCTGGACATCCTCCAATGATTTTTAAACTTTTTATTACATTGTTTTCAATATCAAAAATCATTTGCATTGAACAAACACCTTTTGGTGTATATATATATTCCATTTTCTTCACTCCTTTATATAATTTTCTTTATTATACTAAAGTTTGTCGAAAAAATCAATATTATACATAACCCAAAATTGTAATTATTTTCAACTCTATCTCTTAATTTTTATTCCAATCATTAACACATAATTATCATCCTTTTCAAAGTATTTGTCCAACTTTTCAAAATGATTCTGTTCATTTTTCATTTCTTCTATATATTTAGAAATCTCTATAAAATTCACCTCAGTTCCGGTTTCTAATATTTGTGTTTTATTATTTTCAATTGTTAAAAATATAGTTTCTTTATATTTTGTTTTGTCTAATTCTGTAATCAAAACTTTATTTATTACACTTTCAACATCATTAGTTTTAAATAATTCTTCTTCATAAATTGTACACCAATAGCAAAATATTGATTCCTTTATCTTATTGTTTTTTATCATTTTCAAGTACATTTCAACTTCTTTGTTCTCATCTAAAATTATTTTACATTTTACTAGTTCAAATTCATATTCTGCGGCATTAGACAACTGTAAATTCTTATCATACTTAATTTCTTTTATTCCTAAATCTAATTCTTGATTAAGAACTTTTTTTAACACCTCTTTATCTTCATTGTTCATCAATTCTTTTAATTTTAATACTTTATTTTCTATAATAATTCCTCCTTCATTTTTGAACTCAATAAATAAACTATAATAAATAATTTGCTATTATTTTATTTGAATTTAAATTTGATTTTAACTAAATAAGATTCTAAGTTATAACTTTTGATAAAATGTAACTGATTTAAATTTCATAGAAAAAATTTATGTTACTAAAATTATATAATTTATCATGATTATATTTTCTTTTTCATATTTTGTCAATACTTTTTTGAAATTTAAGCGAACTTTTTTTCGACAAACTTCGACATATATAAAGTGTTTTCAAAAATCATGACTATTAAAGTTTGTAAAAAAGAGCCATTTCCATTTTTCAATCAATACGTTTTCATGGACGGCTCTTTCTTTCTATTTATTTGGAATATAATATCCTACTCCTCTTTTAGTTATTAAAATTTGTGGATTTGATGTATCTTTTTCAATTCTTTCTCTAATTCTTCTAACTGTTACATCAACTGTACGAATATCACCATAATATTCATATCCCCATACTCTTTCAAGTAATGCTTCTCTGGTTACAACTTGACCTGGTTGTTGTGCTAAAAACTTTAATACTTCAAATTCTCTTAATGTTAAATTAATTACTTTTCCATCTATATGTACTTCATATTTTTCTAAGTCCAACACTAAAGATCCAACTTTTATAGTACTCTCTTTTTTCTGTTCTTTCTTTTCTTCTTTTTGAGCTGCAACTTGCTCTTCTAAGTTGGCTTCTACTTTTCTTAGATTTGCTTTTACCCTTGCAACTACTTCTCTAACACTAAATGGTTTTGTAATATAATCATCTGCGCCAAGTTCAAGTCCTACTATTTTATCTAATTCTGCATCTTTAGCTGATACCATTAATATAGGAACATTATATATATTCTTTATCTTCTTACACACTGATAATCCATCAACTCTAGGAATCATTACATCTAATAAAATCAAATCAGGCTTTTGTTCAATAGCCATATTTATTGCCGTTTGACCATCATTTGCTTCTATAGTATTATATCCTTCTCTACGCAAGTTGTGTACTAATAAATCTACTATTTTTTGTTCATCATCAACTATTAATATAGTCTTTTTTTCATAATCATAATTGTTTTCCATGTTCAACATTCCCTCCTAAAGGTTCATCTATTTTAAAAGATTCTTTGATTCTCATTGAATTCTTCTTCTAATCCTTCAGTTTTATAATACTATTTATATCACAATTCTTAATAAGTTACAAGGCTTTTTTTGAATTTCTATTAATTTTCGTTATTCGTTTTTTTAGTTAAATTTTTTCCATAATCCATTTAAATATAAGATTTGAATGGATTATGATATAAATTTAAAGCACTGACAAAGCCTTCAAAATTCCAAATTTTCCATATTCATATGTTAATCCACCCTGCATATAAGCAACATAAGGTTCACGTATAGGTCCATCACAACTAAGCTCTATTGTTGAGCCTTCTGTAAATGTACCTGCAGCCATTATTACTTGATCATCATACCCAGCCATTCCGCTAGGTTCAGGAATAACATTACTATCAATAGGTGATCCCATTTGTATACCTTGGCAGAATTTTATTAATTTTTCAGCATCTCCAAGTTCAATTGTTTGAACTATATCAGCTCTAGGCTCATCATATTTAGGATTTACATTATATCCAAGCTTCTCCAATATTCTACTTGCAAAAATTGCAGTTTTAACTGCACTTGCAACAACACTTGGAGCAAAGAATAATCCTTTTATAAATGAAGTATTTTGATTTAATGATGGCCCTATTTCCTTTCCAACACCTGGAGCAGTTAATCTTTCAGCACATAATTCTATCAAATCTCTTTTTCCTGCAATATACGCACCACTTGTTGCAATTCCTGCCCCCAAGTTTTTCATTAATGATCCAACAATAATATCAGCTCCAACGTCTGTTGGCTCTTTTTCTTCAACCAATTCTCCATAGCAATTATCAACCATAATAATTACATCTTTATTAACTTCTCTTATTGCTTTTATTGCTTTTTCAATTTTATCAATTGTTAAACTTTTTCTAGTTGAATATCCCTTTGACCTTTGAATCTCTATTAACTTAATATCATTTTTTAATACTCTTTCTTTTATTTTTTCAATATCAAAATCATCATTCACTAATTCAATTTGTTCATATTTAATGCCAAATTCCTTTAAAGAACTTTTACTTTGTTCTTTACTTATGCCAATAATTGTTTGTAATGTATCATAAGGTGCACCTGATATACTTAGCATTGTATCTCCTGGACGTAATAATCCAAACAATGTTACTGCTAGAGCATGTGTTCCTGATATTAATTGACTTCTTACTAATGCATCTTCAGTATTGAAAATTTTTGAATAAATTTCTTCTATCTTATTTCGTCCTACCTCATCAATTCCATATCCTGTTGATGAATGTAAATGCATTTCTGATAATCCACATTTTTGAAATGCATTTAATACTTTTAAGCTGTTTATTTCTTTTATTTCTTCTACACTTTTAAATTGTGTTTGAATTTCTTTTTCAACTTCTTTTGATAATTCTAATATCTCTTTTTTTATTCCAAATTCTTCGTACATTTTAATTCTCCTTTTTATTAATTGATTATTATTATATCATCATTTAATAAAAAAGTAAAATTGAAAAAAAAGGACCGGGTACAAAATTTACATTTTTAAAATTTTGTACCCGGTCCTTTTTTACCCAGTTTTACTCATAATATCTTTTTTCATTTTATTAATAATCTTTTTTTCAAGTCTAGAAATATAACTTTGAGAAATACCAAGTTCGTCAGCAACCTCTTTTTGAGTTTTCTCTTTACCACTAATAAATCCAAATCTCATTTCCATTATATTTTTCTCTCTATCATTCAATTTTTTTATAGCCTCTTTTAAAAGCTTCATATCCACTTCATCTTCCAGCTTTCTATATGTAACATCTGGATCAGTTCCCAAAATATCAGACAACAACAATTCATTTCCATCACTATCTTTATTTAGAGGTTCATCAATTGAGACCTCTGATTTTATTTTATTATTTCTTCTTAAATACATTAAAATCTCATTTTCAATACATCTTGATGCATAAGTAGCCAGTTTTATTTTCTTTTCAGCATTAAAGGTATTCACTCCCTTCATTAGTCCAATTGTACCTATAGAAATTAAATCTTCTATTCCAATCCCAGTATTTTCGAATTTTTTAGCAATATAAACTACTAATCTTAAATTTCTCTCAACAAGAATTTTCCTAGCTTCTATTTTTTCTTCTGTATCTAATTTTTTTATTGTTTCCTCCTCTTCTTCTGGTGTAAGTGGAGGTGGCAATGTTTGACTTCCTGCCACATAAAATATTGGCAAAATCTCTTCAATATTTCCATCTATATATTTTGCACAAATAGAGTCAATACTCTTTTTTATAAATTCTATTATTTTCATAATTAATCACAATCCTTGCATAGATTTAGATTTTAGGAAAATCTATAAACCGCATTTCATCACCTCACTTTGTGATTTTTATTGTACAACTTTTTACATGCAAAGACTGTCTTTTCCTATTGTAGAAAAAAAGAAATAATCGCTAATTTGCGATTATTTCTACATGTTTTTTACAAAATTATTTCTACATTATCAAGTTGAATTACAGGTAATTTTTTTATGCCTGTATTTTTAGCATACATTACAGCAAGGAATCCATCTAAAACAAAACCATTTTTATCAATAATAATAGGTTTCTGAAAATGTTGATATTTCTCATAATATTTTACGATTTTTTGGTACTTTTTGCTTTTATAATTTTCATCTAAATCAAATATTACAATCAAACTAGAAATTTCCTCTACCCCTAGCCATTCTTGTGGAATATCAAATTCTATCCACTCTCTTATATAGTCTTGATATTTTTTTATTTTCCTTTTGAATGCTTCTACTTCTCCTTTTTCTTTAGCCTTCAAAAATGCCTTATATTGACTTGTATTTAAGTTACCCTTTTCATTATTACACTTTTTACAGCTTGGTAGCATATTATTGGTAATTGTTGGTCCTCCAAATTCCTGTGGATACATATGATCTATTGTTACTTCATCTTTTCCAATTTTCTCTCTGCAATAGCAACACCGATGTTTTCCCTTGATTTGGTAAGTTATTTCTGTCATCACTCTCCGAAATGACACATCTCTACTGATTTTAAGTACACCATCTTCAATAAATGCACCTTTAGAATTATTTTGTCCTTCCATAAAAAATTTTCTTGGTAATTCAATAATCATTTTCTTACCTCCTCTACATTTTTTTACATTATATATGCTTTTTCAAATTAAATCAAGACCTACTAAAGCACGATATTCACCTCTTTTGGTTAAAGATTTATCATATATTCCTATTATCACATTTTTAGTAATTTTCTTATCTTCTTCTTTCTCAACTTCTATTTCATCAGCTTTAATTCCAAGTAACATCCCATTTTGTTTTCCTAAAGATGAAAATGGAATACATCTTAATTTTGATATATATTGATTTTGAATCTCTTCAGGAATTTTACTTAAATCTCCACCTAGTATCATATCTAAATTATTTAATATTTCTTTAGGAAGAATATCATATAATAAACTACTTTCTACTATAACTACTGGAGTATTTGTTATAGGTTCTTTAGCTAAATTTCCAGTATCTATCATTGCTTTTGTACTCACCATTTGTTCATTTATTTTAATCTTGATGTTACAATACATATCTTTTGAATTAATTTTAGTTTTTATTATTTTAATAGCAATTTTTATTATAATAAATGCAACTATTGCACCTAAAAAAATAACTTTTAAAACATAATCTCCAACAAACATTCCATTTCTTATTAAAGCATTTTGAGGTTTTATAACATAAATCAAATATAAAGCTACTCCTCCAAAAACAAATGATGTTAAATAAAATATAAAAACTTGCTTTAGTAACTTTTTTATTGATTGCGGATTGAAACCTACATATACCATTATAATTGATAAAACGGCCTTTGATATTATTGATGTATATATAGGTAATTCTGTTACATATGTAATTATTGCATATATGCTCCCTATAGCACTTGCAAATATTATTCTTATTGTTTTGGGTTTTATTTTTAGTATTATTGCAGATGCATATAAGATTATAGCATTCATTACTAAATTTTCTAAAAATATTACATCTATATATATTGTTATGGCAAATCACCCTTTTCCTTTTTGCCTTTAATTATATACCTTTGTTTTTGAAAATACTGTTGAATTTTGAAAGTTGCCAGTAGGAGTTACCAGTAGGGACACCCATGATTGGTCAAAATCGTTACCAGAGGGGACACCCATGTTACCAGTAGGGACACCCTTGATTACCAGTAGGGACACTCATTAATGGTAAAAAGTATATTAAAAATAAATGCAATTAATAAGTATATAACTATATTTATTAATTGACTATTTTAAATACTAAATTTTTACCATTAATGAGTGTCCCTACTGGTAATCAAGGGTGTCCCTACTGGTAACATGGGTGTCCCCTCTGGTAACGATTTTGACCAATCATGGGTGTCCCTACTGGTAACTCCTACTTGTAACTCTTAAAAATGTTTTCCTTTTTTTCTTGAACTACTATTATCTGTTGTTTTATCATTTTGATAATCTATTTTATAATTTTTGCTTCTTGCAATATCTTCTATATAATTTGTTCCATCAAATCCATTTTCAGTTTTATCATCTTCTTTTTCTGTATCTTCTGATTCTGAATCTAAATCTGTTTGCATTTCAGCATTTTCTGAAAGTACTTGATGTTCAGCAAGTGCTTTGTCTAGTTCTTCTCCTCCTGGGAATTCTAAATCTTCTTCTTCATTTTTTTCTTTTGCAATTTTAACTTTCAAAATTATTGCAATTACTATTAATATTATTAAAACAGCTATAATTATTATTTTTATTATTTCTTCTTTTCCCCATGTTGATGGTTTTAACCAACTCATTTTTTCCTCTTCTGATAAACTTTTATTAACAATTATTTGATATGTTGCTGTTTTGTCTTCTTTTTCATTTCTCACTAAAATTGTTATTGTGTTTTCTCCTAATGAGAATCCTTCATTTCCATATATTTCAACAGTTGTATCATCATCAGTTGCAATTGTTGCTATGTCCAAAGAATCTAAGTCTTCTTTTAAGTCTACTTTGTATTCATATATTCCTGTTTCAAAACTTGGATTTAATGTTAATCCATTTATCTCTAAAGAAGATAATCCAAATTCGTCTTTTGAATTAGTTGTTGCAGTTGTTCCTGAATCCCCTCTTGTTACTTCTATTGTATATGTTTGTGTTGTTCCATTTTCTGCTGTAACTTGAACTACTATAGTATTTTTTCCATTTTTTAATTGTGTTTTTCCCGTTCCTGTTACTTTTGCTTTATTACTTGTTGCTTCAGCATAGACTTCTATTTCTTCTACATCTTTTGGTACTTGTACACTGTATTGTGTTTTGTCTTTTTTGAATCCTGAAAAGTCATATTTTTCTGGTTTTATTCCTAAACCTTTTAAACTTGCATCTGAGTCTCCTTGTGTTTGTGCTTCTGCCTCATCTGCTGCTTTTCTTTTTATTGTTAGTGAATATGTTTTTGTGTTTCCTGCTTCTGCTGTTACTGTTATTGCAACTTTTTTACTTTCTCCTTCGTTTAAAGATACATCACCAGTTCCTGTTACTTTTGCTTTTGAGTCCAATGGTGTTGCATATACATTTACTTTTGAAACATTATTAGGAACTTCTACACTATAGTCTGTTTTGTCTCTTTTAAATCCACTAAAATCATTTGGTTTTATTCCTAAATTTTTTAGTCTTGCTTCTTTTGATTTTGATGCAGTTGTATTGCCACCTGTTGAGCCATTACCTGAATTGTTTGAATCAGACGATGATGTATCTTTTGCTTTGACTGTTATTGTCTTTGGTGAAAAATTTCTAGTTGTACTTCCATCTGACATTTCAGTAATAGTTCCTGTTAATGTAACATTTAATGTTCCTACGCTAGTTGGTGTATATTTTCCTGAAAAATTAATATTCTTATTTCCATCTATATTATCTACTTCACTATTTTTTGCAATCACTTGTCCATTAACTTTTAATTCAAGATTCCATTGAACAGCACTTCCAGTAACAGATATATTTATAGTATCTCCAACCGTAACACTATCCGCACATGATATATTAGCATTTGCTGCATTACATGTATTTTTCAAAATAAATATTAAAATCAATGTCAAAAAGATGCTAAATATTTGTTTTTTCATAATCCCTCTCCTTTTATAAATTTATATTTGATACATTTAATACATGCTTCTTTAATAAAAATGTATCTCCTGTGTCTATTTCCCCATCTTGATTAACGTCACTTGAAATCTTAAAACAATTGATATCTAACGTACGTTTTCCCAATACTACCAATTTTAATAAGAACGTATCTCCCGTATCAACTTCTCCATCTCCATTAACATCTCCAAGAACAGAAACTGTATACGTATCATTAACCTTATAACCTGTTGCAAGTTTACCATTTACTGATTCGCCTGATGTATTTTTCACAGTAATGTTATTTTCCATAAGAGACTTCAAATCATTTACTGTCGCATTAGGAACAGCAGTTATTGTATTTTTTGAATTATCAACTTTAACCTTATCGTTTTTAGTTCCATCATTATTATCAGGTTGACTAGGATTTTCTTGACTTACAGGAACCAAATACAATTTATAACCTGATTCCCCAACATTAGTTTCTCTAGCAGCATATCCCTTAGTACCATCAGCCTTCATAACATAATCCCAATAAGTTCCACCAACTCTCTCTGTAGCCTTACTCAATCTAGTAACAATCTCATCTTTATAAACACTACCAATTTTCTTACCTGATGTACCTGGTTCAGATCTTAGATACAAAGAATTTGTAACATTTACCCTTACCAAATCAGTTGTTGTTGGTATATTAGATGAAGTTGTTGAAGGTCTTGGTGATGCAGTTGTAGGCATATTTTTATAAACAGGTATTATAAAAGTATAATTAGCATTAGCTGAACCAACACTTTCAAAAGTCTTTCTCAAAGTTTGTCCTTCATTTTGTGCAGCTAAAATATTTTGCATATATTGATGCCAATATAAACCATTTGTATTTTCAACATCAAATTTTTGAAAATACATTGTGTCTTGTCCTTTAGAAATATAGTCTTTTGCAATTATTCCAGTTCCACCTGCGATTGATTTTTCCATTGAATTCCAGCCATGTGATTGAGCTGACTTCAATCCATTTAAAATAACATTATCTTTTCCCTTTCCACTTGCTCCTATATTAAACACATTATAATATCCCACATATTGTCCATTATAACCATTTCCACTAGATAAAGTAGAACCACTCTTTCCCTGTTCCTGCAAAATTTTTGCAACTATGTAATATGGATTAACATTATAATTCTTTGCAGAATCTATAATTGTATTTATGTAAGAATCATTATCCAAAAATGTTCCTGAAACCATTTTCCTTAATGTTTGAACATTACAATCAATATATGATAATTGCATAAATTGAAATATATCTGAATAATTTATTGAATTTCTTGGATCCATCATATATGCAATTGCAGCTTCTGATGCACAATGCCAGTTTCCATTATCATATTTTTGTTCTCCACATATTTTACAAATCCATTCTCCATCATATTTACTATTATTTGCAGTAACTAAGTTTCTAGGTGAACTTTTATGTCCAACATACTCATTTGCAATTGCATCTTTCCATTCAATATCTGTATATAAAATTTTAAAATTCCAATTAGGATATTGACTTTTTAACTTTTGTAACATTTCTTTTATTTGAGGATATTGGTTTGAATCAATTGAATTAATATCTGTAGACACTGACTGACTTACTGCAAATGCTGAAAATCGCTCACTTCCACTCATTATATTTACAAACATATATGATATTATTAATACAAGAATAAATAATAATTTTTTTATACATTTTTTCATTTTTTACCCCTCTTTTGTTTATCTTAGTCATATATTTCGTTTCTCATGTTTTTTTAGAATTTTTATCCTATTTTCTCGCTATAAGTATATCATTATTCTCCATTTTTAGTCAACATTAGACAGTGATTTTTTTATTACATTTGTGTTACAAACACATTTATGTTATAATGTATGTAAATTTTGGACCGGGTACATTTTTTCATTTGTAAATTTGGGGACACATCTTGTCCTCTTAAAATCCCACAGTTGATGGATTCTTCAAAAAAAGTATAAAAAAAGAACCGGTCCCAAATTACAAAGATTGGAGTTAATTATGATAGAATTATTATCACCTGCAGGTGATTTTGAATGTTTAAAAGCTGCTGTGCAAAATGGTGCTGATGCAGTTTATTTTGGAGCAAGTTCATTTAGTGCAAGAGCATTTGCTTCTAATTTTGATGATGACGTTTTAGAAAAAGCAATTACATATGCAAAACTTAGAGGTGTAAAAACAAATTTAGCATTAAATACTTTAATAAAAAATAATGAAATGAGTGAAGCTATAGAAATAGCTAAAAGAGCCTATTCTTACGGAATTGATGCAATAATTGTTCAAGATTTAGGTTTAGCACGTTACTTAATTAAAAACTTTCCAGACTTAGCTATACATGCAAGTACTCAGTTATCTGTTCACAATTTAGATGGTGTACTTAAACTTCAGGAAATGGGATTTTCTCGTGTTGTACTTTCTCGTGAGCTTTCGTTACAAGAAATTGAACATATTTGTAAAAATTCTAATGTTGAAATTGAAGTTTTTGTGCATGGTGCACTTTGCATTTCTTATTCAGGGCAATGTTTATTTTCTAGCATGATTGGTGGTCGTTCTGGTAATCGTGGACAATGTGCACAACCTTGTCGACTTCCTTATGAATTAATCAGTTCAGATACTGATATAACATCTTCAAAATTGAAAAATCAAAAAGACTCTTCATACCATACAATTGATAAAGGATATCTATTAAGTCCTAAAGATTTATGTGGGTTAGATTATCTACCTGAACTAATAAAAGCTGGAGTTTCTTGCTTAAAAATCGAAGGTCGAATGAAAACTCCTGAATATGTCGCAACAGTAACTAGAATTTATAGAAAATATTTAGATATGACATTAAATTCAAAATTTGATAAGCAAACTGATATTTCTACTGACAAACATGATTTACTACAAGTATTTAATCGTGGTGGATTTTCTAATGGACATCTATCTTCTTCACCTAACAAAGATTTGATTTTCAAAGAAAAATCAAACAATATGGGAATATTTCTTGGAAGGATTTCTAATTTTAATCCTAACAAAGGACACATTACTTTTACAACAGCTGATTCTCTTGCTGTTGGTGACAAAATTGGAATTGAAAATAAAAAACATGAAACTTCTTTATATACAATTTCTGAATTAATGATAAATAATAAAAATATGCCCCAAGTATTATCAGGTAATAAGGTAAAAATTGGTAGAATGAAAGGTGACATTTCTGTAGGATATAAAATTTATAAAATGTCTGATAAACAATTAACATCTTCTGCTCTTGAAACAATAAATAAGGAAAATCGTAAAATTAACCTAAATTGTAAATTAACTGTAAAAAAAGATTTACCTATTGAATTAATAATATCTGATAATTCCGGATTTACTGTTAATGTTACTTCAGATGTTATGCCTGAGTCTGCAATTAATTCACCTATTTCAAAAGATAGATTAATTGCACAAATTACAAAAACCAATAATACCCCTTTTCAATTTGAAAATATTGAAATTGATTTAGAAGATGGATTGTTTATTAAAGGAATAAGTTGCATAAATGAACTTAGAAGAAATGCACTTTCTCAATATGAAGAAAAGCTCGTTAGCTCATTTAGAAGAAATGTTGATACTATTCATTTTAAATATAACAGTTCAAGCATTAATCCTTCTAATTTTAAACAAAAAAAAGTTAGTGTTTTACTTAATTTGATTAATAAAAACTTTGATTACACTAATTTGCAAAATGTTGACAATATCTATATTCCATTTAAATTCTTTGTTTTAAAGAACTTCGCACCTATCATACAGAAAATCAACGAAAAATTTAATACTTATGTTTATATGCCGACAATAATTAGAAATAATTACACTACTTTAATAAAGAATAACTTACCTAATATTTTAAATACTTACAACATAAAAGGATTTGTTCTTTCTAATATTGGAAATTTTGAATTATTAAAACAATACAAGGGAAAATATGATTTCATTTGTAATTATACATTTAATATTTTTAATAATTTAACAATTAATGAATTGAGTTGTGATACAATAACATTATCACCTGAATTAAATGATACTGATTTAACTAATATTTTATCTTTTGACCAGGATACTATTTCAATGCCAAAAAAAGAATTAATTGTTTATGGTAAAATACCTTTAATGAATTCAAATTATTGTTTACTTGGAAAAACAAATAAATGTTATCCTTCTTGTACACATCAATGTAATTCTTCCAATAAATTTTATTTGAAGGATAGACTTGGTTTTTTATTTAGAGTTATTCCTGATAATATTGAAACAGTGACAACTATTTATAATAATCGACTTACTTCTATACCATATAAAAATATTAGTGTTGACTCTGTTAGATTTGATGTTTTAGATGAGACAATAGAAGAAATAAATTCGATTATTAATAAACTAAGTTAATAAAAATGCCAACAAGGTACAGGTACATATTATAAAAATTAAATATGTACCTGTACCCTTTTTTATTTCAAATATATTTTCTCTAATTCCTCCACACTTCCGTGTCTTATAAACTCATCAGGATATGCATAAGATTTGAAATTTATATCCTTCAAATTATTATCAACAATCAATTCTTTTACCGTTGTGGCCAAACCATTTATTTTAGTCCCATCCTCTATTGTAATAACACTTTTTGTTTTTTCAAGACTATTTAAAACAGTAACATCATCAAAAGGCTTTAAAAATCTTGCATTTATAACTTCTGCATTTATTCCAAAATCTCTTTTTAAATTTTCAGCCATCTTCTCTGCTCTAGCAACCATTTTTCCTATAGCTATTATTGTAACAAACTTTCCATCTTTCGAATCATTTTGTACAGTTCCATCTCTTTCTTCAAAATTTGCATACTCTTTGTCATTCAAGCCCCTCAAAATTTCAGCTTTTCCAAGTTCTATTTTATTATGTTTTTCAAATTTAATCTCTGAATCCTCTCCGCCTCTTGGATATCTGATAACAACAGGCTTTTTCAATTTTACAGCAAATTCAAGCATATCTTCTAACTCTTTAAAATCCTTTGGAGCCATAATTACTAAGTTAGGTACTAGTCTAAAAAATGCCATATCTAAAGTCCCTTGATGAGTTTCTCCATCTGCTCCTACAACCCCAGCTCTGTCAACACACATAATTACTGGCAAATTTTGCATTGCAACATCATGAATCACTTGATCATAAGCTCTTTGATAAAAAGATGAATATATTGGAACTATTGGAATCATCCCTTCTTTTGCCATTCCAGCGGCCATTGTAATCGCATGCTGTTCTGCAATTCCCACATCAAAAAATCTATATGGAAATTCTTTTGCAAATTTGCTTAATCCTGTTCCAGCTTTCATTGAAGCAGTTATTGCCACAATTTTATCATTTTCTTTAGCCAATTCTACAATTTTATCACCAAAAACTTTTGAATAATCTTTACCTTTTTTCTTTTTAAGTTCACCTGTTGTTATATCAAATGGAGATGTTGCATGGAATTTATCTGGATTTTTTTCAGCAAATTCATATCCTTTACCTTTTTTTGTCAAAACATGTATTAACACCGGTCCCTTTACCTGTTTGCTCATTGTTAATATACTTTCAAGCTTTTCAATATTATGACCATCAACTGGCCCTAAATATGTAAAACCAATATCTTCAAAAAACATCTTATGTATTACAAGTTGTTTAATTGCTCTTTTTATTCTTTGAATAGCCTTTACTGTCGTCTTTCCCACTATTGGTATTGAACTAATTTGTTTTTTTAGCAAATTATTAGTTCTCGTATATAACTTCTTAACTCTTAATTTTCCTAAAAAATTATTTAATCCTCCCACATTAGGAGAAATGCTCATTTCATTATCATTTAATATAACTGTCATTTTGCATTTACTATATCCAACATCATTTAATGCCTCAAGAGCCATTCCTCCAGTTAAAGCTCCATCTCCAATAACAGCAATAACATTATTATCTTTACCCTTTAAATCTCTTGCTCTTGCCATTCCTAAAGCTGCTGATATTGATGTACTACTATGTCCTGTATTAAAACAATCAGCTTCATTTTCCTTAGTTTTAGGAAATCCTGCTATACCATTCATCTTTCTTATATTTTTCAATTCTTCTCTTCTACCAGTTATAATCTTATGCACATAACTTTGATGCCCAACATCCCAAACAATCTTATCATTTGGCACATCAAATATAGAATGTAAAGCAATTGTAAGCTCTACTACTCCTAAGTTAGAGGCCAGATGTCCTCCATTTTTCGATACTATTTCTAATATATATTTTCTTATTTCTTTTGCTAATTCCTTTTTTTGATTTAGTGTTAATTTTTTTACATCTTCTGGTGAATTTATTTGTTCTAACATTTTAGTTCTCCTATTTTTTAATCTGGTCATATTTTATCATAATTATAACGAAAAAAAAAGACCTGGTCCCTTTTTTACAATTTAGTAAATTTTGTACCCGGTCCTTTTTTACTTATTTTAAATATATTGCTGGATCTAAATATTCTCCATCTTTAATTAATTCAAAATGAAGGTGACATTCCATGCTACTTTCAAAAGAAGCTGTATTACCAACTGTTCCTATAGTTTGTCCCTGTGTAACTTCTTCACCAGCAACAACAAATTCAGCTGTTAGTAAATTAGCATAAACTGTTTCGTATCCATCATCATGTTCAATCACTACTGTTAGACCATATCTAGGATCATTCACTATTGATTTGACAATTCCATCTGCAGATGCTTTTATTACACTTGTTTTATCTGCTTTTATATCAATTGCAGTATGTGTTATCCATTCTTTTAAAGTTTCGGAATAAATCAAATTGTCTTTAGCATATTCACAAATGACATCTCCTTCTGTAGGCTTTACAAAAGTTATTTCTTTTTTTGTTTCTACCACATTATTTTGTGTATTAGTATTTGAATTTGTTTCAACTTTTGTATCTGGTTCATCAACTTGATTTATTTCATTTTTTGCTGAACCTTCTACCTTTGTTGCCTTAGCACTATTCGTTGTATTTACATTCTTTTCTGAATCACTTGCAACATTTGTTGAACTATTATTGTTATCACTATTTGATGCTGTTTGATTTGAAGCATTCTCTCCATTTGATTCTTCATCTATTTTTTCTTGTTCCTGTACTGACTTTCCTATTTCTGTACTTACACTTTCTGCATTTTCTCCTGTTTGACTTTCTTGAATTACTTGTCCTGAACCGTTTCCTAATTTTGATGTAGTTCTACTTAGCATAAACATAATTATTCCTAAAGCTATTGCTAATATAAAAAATATAGCAGTTCCAACATATATAAATAAATTGTCATTTTCTAAAAATCTTTTTCCTCTTTTCATAAAATCCTCCTTGATTACTTTATTAATACAAGTATTTACTTTTTTCCAAAGATTATTCATTTAAAGAGAATTTAACTCAACTATTTCCACATTTGTATAAAAATGTTTAATAATTTCTTCAAAAGTTGAGCCTGATTTTGCTAATGCGTCTGCTCCTGTTTGGCTCATTCCAACTCCATGACCATATCCTGTTACTGAAAATTTGACATTATCTCCTTCTATTGAAAATGTAAAGTTTGTGGATTTTAGTCCTAATATTGATCTTGCTTCAGTACCAGCAATTTCTTTATTTCCAAACTTAATTGTTTTTACTCTTCCACTTGTTGTAAGTTCTTTTATTTCAATACAGTCTGATTGAGAAAAATCTATTTCACAATCTGGATATTTTTCTTTTATTTTACTTAATAAATCTTGTTTTGAAATTTGAACTTGTGAACTATATTGTGTATATCCATCTTCACCTGATGTTTCTACTGATTTTAAATACGGATAGTCTATTCCACCCCATATGTTTACTGAACTTTCTGTAACTCCTCCACTATTTGAATGGAAAAATGCATTTATTGGTTCACCATTATATGTGATAATTTTTCCTTTTGTTGAATTTACTGCTTCTGTTATTTTATCCCAATTGCCTTCAGCTTCTTCTGCTTTCCACTTTGCTAGCCTATCTTCTTTGCTAATCCAAGCTTGACAACATGCATAATTGTCACATATGTCTGCTTCTGGATGCTTGCTTGAATTATTACTAATTTGATAAATTGTATATGTTCTAGCTACTACAGCTTGAGCTTTTAATGCTTCTATTTCAAAATTTGCTGGCATTTCACTTGAAACTACTCCATATAAATACTCATCTAAATCTATCTCTTCTATTTGACCTGTTGTAGAATGTAATAATTTTATTGTTCTTGAATTATTATCATTTTGATTTTCTTCTGCCTTTGTAGTTGTTGGTTCTGCTACATTATTTTCTTGAGTTTCTTCTTGGTTATTAGGACTATTCGCAGTTTCAACAACTTCCTGTGCTTTACTTGGAGTTACTGTACAAATTGCAGGTGCTATAAAAAAAACTATAACAAACCCTAAAAAATATAAAAAAAACTTTTTCATTCTGCCTCCTTATTTTTAACTCTTATATACTATTTATAAATTAACTTATTAGCTTTCTTTTCATTTTTTCTAGTACCTTTCGTTCAATTCTAGAAACCTGAACCTGTGTAATACCTAAAATCTTTGAAACCTGCATTTGTGTTTTTTGTTTATAATATCTAAGCATTATAATTTCCTTTTCTTTATCATCTAACTCACCTATTAATTTTTTTATAGTGATCCTATTTGTAATCTCTGTCTGCTCATCTTTTCCAGTAGAAATTCGCTCTAAAATACTAACTGTTTTATCAGTTTTATTATCTTTATATTTTGCACTTTCAATAGAATCAACTGGCCTTGTTGAATCCATTGCCATTGTAATTTCTTCTTTTGAAATTTTAAGTTCTTTTGAAATCTCTTCCAAAGATATATC
>CAKPGU010000018.1 GCA_934155265.1 uncultured Clostridia bacterium | reverse complement strand
CATATACCACTCCACATTTCCATTATGAAATAATCCATTATAATATATCACCTCACTTTCAAATTACTATTTGTCTTCTCCATATTTTTTATTAATTGCTGTACTCTATCTTTAAACATTTCATTTTTTGTCAACTCAATTAAAATGTCATTATTTTACAGTATCTTAAAAAAAAAAGCATTATATTCCTTATTTCCTTTAACATTATTTCTCATCTTTAATATTTTTACTCTTTAATAATAATTCATCAAAATCAGAAACATATATTTTATCTTGTACTATTCTATATTTTTCAAATTCTGTTTCTGCATGTATTTTTGCCATTTCAGCAGATATTTTACCATTATCCTTTAACACATCATGATCCCATAATGTTAAAAATCCATTTAATCTTTCTTCCCAATCTTCCATTGTCATAGGAATATGTCTCATTGCTTGCATTTCAGCCAAATCTAAATATGCAGATACCATTCTCTCTAATTGTCCAATTTCTGTTTCTGATAAATAATTTTTTGCAATGACTACATCATATTTATGGATTTTACTATCAGGAGCTCCTTTCCACGATGTTAGTCCCATATTTTCTTTTTGGCTATCTGCTCTATTATATATAATTTCTGCAGCAGTGTTTCCAGAAACAGCATAATGTAATTTGTTTTGAACAGATGAAAAAAATCTAATTGTTGCTTTTGCTGTTTTATCATAGTCAATAGACGTTGCATAAATATCTGTAATTTTTTGATAAAATTTTCTTTCAGACATTCTAATTTCTCGTATTCTTTCCAATTGCTCTTCAAAATACTTTTTAGTTAAAATCGAACCATCATTCTTCAATCTTTCATCATCCATTACCCATCCTTTAATAGTAAAATCCTTTACTATTTGGTTAGCCCATTTTCTAAATTGTATAGCTCTTTCATTATCTACTTTAAATCCTACTGCTATAATCATTTGAAGATTATAATGTATTACATTTCTTGAAATTTTTCTATTTCCCTCATCTTGAACTATTAAGAAATTCTTAATAGTTGATTTTTCTTCTAATTCCTTATCTTCATATATCTTTTTTATATGTTGATTAATTGCAGATGTTGATACACCATATAATACTGATAACATTTTTTGAGTTAACCAAATATTTTCATTTTCATATCTAAGTTCTACTCCATTTTCTCCAGCAGCTGCTACATATGTTAAATATTCAGCAGCACTTGAACGAATTAATTTATCTGCTTTTTTTCTATTATCATATTTCATTTATTATTCTTCCTCCACAACTTAATATTATATTTATTAATTTTATCTCAAACATTTGTTTTTGTCAATAGTTAAAAATAAATTTCAAAATTTTTTCAAACTCTGAAATTTAAGTATTTATATCAATTTCAAATTGTTTTATCACTCATACTGTCTACTTTGGAATCTACCTTCTGATATATCATGAGTCACCATCAGAGCAGTAATGTTTTCAGCTTTTAGAATCTTAAAAATATCTTCAGTAACCATTAATCTAGTTTGATAATCCAAAGCAGAAAAAGCCTCATCTAATAATAATATCTTTGGTCGAATAGCAAGAGTTCTAATAAGAGCAGCTCTCTGTCTCATACCACCGGAAAGCTGTGTTGGATACTTGTCTTTAAATTCATATAATCCATATTTTTTTAAGAGATCGTCTGCATATTCTTTATTTTCTAACGTATTATCTTTTTGAATTTCTAAGCCTAACAATACATTTTTATATATTGTTCTCCATTCTAAAAGATTGTCTTTTTGTAACATATACCCTATTTTTCCATCTATATAAATTTTTCCTGATGTTTTACTTTCAAGTCCAGAAATTATTGATAACAATGTTGACTTTCCACAACCACTTGGTCCTATTATGCTTATGTATTCCCCTTCTTTTACATCAAAACTTATATTTTTTAATGCTTCTATCTCTCCATTTTGTGCTTGATATGTTTTACAGATATTTTTTACTTCTAGTATTTTTTTCATAATTTATACCTCCATTTTCTATATTTTATGCAATAAAAGTATCTTTGCCATCTTTTCCTCATCAGCAAAAAATAAGAATATGCCAAACATGACATATTCTTTAAGTTTATTTTGATATTAAATTACAAATCAAGTTACTAATTTCTGTAGGATTTTCAATAGGTAATCCTTCAATTAATCTTGCTTGAGAATATAAAACCTTTGTATAATCTTTTAATCCTTCTTTATCATTTTCATATAGATCTTTTAATTTATTTACAATTGGATGATTTTCATTAATTTCTAGAATTGTTTGTGCTTTAATATTTTCATTATTATTAGGCATTGCATTTAATGTTTTCTCCATACCTATAGAAACTGCTCCTTCACTTGTTAAACAAACTGGATGATTTTTTAATTTATGTGTAAATCTTATATTTTGAACTTCTGAATTTATAGCTTCTTTCATAACTTCAAACATAGATTTATTCTCTTCATTAACTTTTTCTAATTCTTCTTTTTCTTCTTTAGATTCTAAATCTATATTATCTGCACATACATTTGCAAATTTCTTTCCTTCATATTCTTGTAATACTTGCATTACAAATTCGTCAACATTTTCAGTTAAATACAAGATTTCATACTCTTTATCTTTTATTCCATCTACCTGTGGTAACATATCAATTTTATCTACTGATTCACCAGAAGCATAATAAATAGTATCTTGTCCGTCTTTCATTCTTGAAACATATTCACCTAATGTTACAAGTTTCTTCTCTGTTGAAGAATAGAACATTAATAAGTCTTTCAATTTATCTTTGTCCATTCCATAATTGTTATATGTTCCATATTTTAGTTGCATTCCAAATGTGTTAAAGAATTTCTCATATTCTTCTCTATCATTTTTTAACATATTCTGTAATTCTGATTTTATCTTGTTTTCAAGATTTTTTGCTATAATTCTTAGTTGTCTGTCATGTTGTAACATTTCTCTTGAAATATTTAAAGATAAATCTGGACTGTCAACTAATCCTTTTACAAATCCAAAATAATCTGGTAATAATTCACTACATTTATTCATTATAAGTACACCATTTGAATATAATTGAAGTCCTTTTTCATATTCTTGTGAATAGTAATCATATGGTAAATGTGATGGTATATATAATAATGCATTATATGTGAATTGACCTTCTACTGATGAATGAATTACTTTTAATGGTGGCATAAAATCATTAAATTTTTCTGTATAAAAACTATTGTATTCTTCCTTTGTTACCTTGCTTTTTTCTTTTTTCCAAATAGGAATCATACTATTTATAGTTTCTGTTTCTATATGTGTCTCATATTCATCTTCTGTTCCTTCTTTTTTATGTTTATGCTCAATGTCCATTTTTATTGGATGTCTTATATAGTCTGAATATCTTTTAATTAATTCTTGAATTTTATATTGATCTAAGAATTCGCTATATTTTTCATCTTCATTGTCTTCTTTTATGTGTAATGTTATTGTTGTACCTACATCTTGTTTGTCATATGGCTCTATTGTATATCCTTCTGCTCCAGTTGATTCCCATTTGTGTGCTTGTGCTTCATCAACTGATTTGCTTTCAACTGTTACTTTGTCACTTACCATAAATGCAGAATAAAATCCTACACCAAATTGACCTATTATATCAATATCTTCTTTTTTCTCATTAGCTTCTTTAAATGCTAAAGATCCACTTTGAGCAATTGTTCCCAAATTGTTTTCAAGTTCTTGCTCTGTCATTCCACATCCATTATCTTTTATGATAATTTGTCTTTTATCTTTGTCTACTTCTATTTTGATTTCTAGTTTTGATGTGTCAATATCTAAATTTTGATCTGTTAATGAACGATATGCTAGTTTATCTATTGCATCACTTGCATTTGAAATCAATTCTCTTAAAAAAATCTCCTTATTTGTATATATTGAATTTATCATTAAATCTAATAGTCTTTTAGATTCTGCTTTAAATTGTTTTGTTTCCATAATAAATACACTCTCCTTTGCTATTGATTATTATATATCTATATTTTAGCAATGTCAATAAGAGAGTGCTAGTTTTTATAAAAAAATTATTGACAATAAATAAAAAAAGAGCTAAACTATATATAATTTCTTGCTAAAGCAAGGTTTATATGTATCTAATAAAAATAATTATTTTTATGGAGGTGTACTATGAATTTAAAACAAGAGGACAAAAATTTATTAAATGACTTCTTCGTTAGTCAGGCATGCTGGATGAGAAATAATAGTTTACGGACATTTAAAAATTTAATCGAATTTAAAAGAAATTTTTTAGAATTCACAAAATCCAGAAACTGTGAAGACAATTTAGCTTGTAAGTTATTTGCTCTTACTCTGGAACATGAATTATTGAAATGTGAAGAAAATCGCTTAATTGAATTGTACAATAAAGATATGAATTCCAATCAAATTAAGAGAGTAAAATTAAATTATCGCCCTTTAACTCAACCAGCAACTGATAACCTTGCAATTTTAAAATGGGTAGAAGATTCAAATCGTATTGAAGTTTCTTCCAGCCACATAAATGCTTTAAATAGGTCTATTCAACAAAAAATAGAACGAAATAGAGAAGAACGACGTGCAAGTTATGAAAAGGCTGAAGATTTTATAGTTCGATAAATAATTATTTTATTCTATCCTATTGGTCTAGTATTTCTACTAGACCTCTTTTTAGCTAAACAACATGCATGTCGCAAATTAAATATTTTTATTCCTAATATAATTACCCTCAAATTCACTCTCAAGTATATCCATATGTAATTTATCATAATATTTACCATTTAAAAATATTTCTTCACGACTTGCTCCAGTATCCTTAAAGCCACATTTTAGATAACATTTATGAGCTCTTTCATTAACTGATAATAAATCCAATCTTATACTATGTAAATTTAGATATTTGAAACCATATTCTAACAATAGTTTTATTGCTTCAGTACCATATCCATTACTCCTAAAATCTTTGTCTCCTATAAAAATACCCAATACAGCACTTCTTTCAACCCAATGAATCTGTTCAAGCCCTACTGTACCAATTAATTTATCATCTTCCAAATTAACTATATTAAATGTTCTTTTATCCGTACCTTTTTCAGCATTTTCAAGATATTCCTTTTCACTGCTATATGTTGTTATTTGACTAGTTCTTCCTATATAGTCTGTTACTTGAAAATCATTCATCCACTCTGTAAATTTTTCTATTTCTTCTTCAGATACTCCTTTTGGAGATAAATATATTCTATCTCCTACTAATTTCTTACAATACTTCATATATTATTCCTTCTTTCTATAAATCAAATTTTTCTTTTATTAATTTTGCAGTTTCTTCTGCCGATATATTAGTATTATCGATTCTATAATAATTTTCAAATGGTATTTCATTAGGATAAGAATTCAGTCTATGTTTTTTTGTAGATTTTATAATATCATTTTCGCTCCATTCAAAATCTCTTTTTGATGGTTTATGAATTAGCCTATTATTTGTTTTGTTTCTTCGTAATCTTTCTTCTAAAGTTGTTTCTAATTCAACAAAATAGCATTCTCCACCTTTTTCTTTAAAAATATTTCTCCATTTTTCAATTATTTTCCATTCTTCTTTAACATCAAAATCAAAACAACAAGTAAAAATTATTCCATATTCTTTACTTTTTGAAAATTCTTCAAATATTTGTGTTCTAAAATCTAAATTAAGTTTTGTATAAGACTCTTTACTATAATCAAATATTTTAGTTAATAATTCTATTGTCATATGATTATGTAATAATTTTAAATTTGTTATTTTCGATAATTCTTGTCCAACTGTCATTTTGCCTACTGCTTGTGGACCAACTATCATTATAAACTTTGGCATTGTTTTCACCTCATTTCTTCTAAATATCTTTTTTCAAATTAAATAAGTAAGAAATAATTTCATATTCATTTCCACCAATTTCTGTATTTTTTATTTGAGCTTCTCTCCCTCCCATTGCTTCATAAAATTTTCTTGATGGATAATTTTCTTTTAAACACCATAATATCATTTTTTGTTTATTAGCTTTTCTAAATTCTCTTTTTACATAGTTTATAAGTTTTCTTCCAATTCCGCATCTTTTCATATTAGTTTTTAAATATATACCTCTTAATTCACAATCACTATTCTCTTCTGCTTTTTCAAAACTGTAACTACAAAATCCAACAATTTCATTATTAGATTCTGCTACAATAAATGGATATCTTTCAAAATTATTCTTATTCTTTTCTATTATTTTCTCAATGCTCATGTTTTTTAGATATTCTTCATTTATAATGTTTTTATATGCAGTTTGCCAGCCTTCTATTTTAATAGTTGAAATAGCAAAAACATCTTCTATAGTTGCCCTTCTTATTTTAATTCCATTCAATATTATTTCCTCCCTCTATTTATATATATCATAAAAAAAATCTCACAAAGAAATCTTATTTATTAAGACTCCTTTGCAAGACTTTAAAATCTATACATCGTGTAAATAACCATATATCCTTTTAGGTTATCCTATATCGCTCAAAATTTATTTATTTCTTAGATATACTCTTAAATATATTTTTTATTGTACTAAAATATCAAACTTTTGTCAATACATTTATGTTAATTTTCCAAAATTTGGTTACAGATTAATGGTTTTTGATTAACTTTTTATAAGAAAGACTTGAAATATAAGCTTTTCATTACATTCCTCGGCTTATTATGAAATTCAAGAAATTCTAATTTTATTTATGGCACCCTTCCACTCTCGTGAACTCTTTCCATAAATCTGCATAGAATTTCTAAAATTTCTCCATGCACATTCGTCATTTCATTCAAAGCTTATATTTCAAGTCTTTCTTTATATTAGTTTTAAATAAACCATTAACCTGTAACAGAATTTGAGGTTTTAATTTGAAACTTATTATAACTTCTTGTAATTTTAAATTCCCATAATTGCTGTCGCAATATTAAAATACACTAAAACTGAAAGAATATCAACAATAGTCGTAATCAAAGGAGCAGCCATAATTGCAGGATCTAACTTTAGTTTCTTAGCAAGTAAAGGTAATAAGCAACCAATTGATTTAGACAATATAACAGTAACAGTTATACTTAATCCAACTGTACATGCCAGTTGCAAATTTTTGTACTGTGCAAAAATTCTAAGTCCATTAACAAGTGTTAATGATAATCCTACTAAAACTGCTATTCTTACTTCCTTCCATAAAATTTTAAATACATCTTTTACTTCAAGTTCATCTGTTGCAAGACCTCTTATTATTAATGTTGAACTTTGTGATCCACAGTTTCCACCTGTGTCCATTAACATTGGTATAAATGCTACTAACAATGGTACTGCTGCAAATGCATTTTCATAATTTGTTATAATTGTTCCTGTTATTGCTGATGATAGCATCAATACTAATAGCCATACAATTCTATTTTTTGCATGTTTAAATACTGATGTTTCAAAATAACTTTCTTCTGTTGGTGCCATAGCAGCCATTTTCTCGAAGTCTTCTTCTGCCTCATCTTGTAATACATTTATAGCATCGTCTACTGTTACTATTCCAACTAACCTATTTTCTTTATCAACTACTGGTAAAGCATATAAATCATATTTATCAAATTTCTTTGCTACTTCTTCTTTATCTTCTAATGTATTTACAGATATGATATTTGTTTCCATATTATCTGAAATTAAACTATTTTCTTTTGCTAATAATATTTCTTTTATACTTATAATTCCTTGTAATTTCCTGTTTTGATCTAAAACATAACATGTATATATTGTTTCTGAGTCTGTTCCTATTTGACGTATTCTATCTAAAGATTGTTCAATTGTCATATTTTCTTTTAAGTCTATGAATTCTGTTGTCATGATACTTCCAGCACTATCATCTGGATATTTCAATAATTCGTTTATTATTTTTCTATCATTTTTGTCTACATTTTTCAAAATTCTTGTTACAACATTTGATGGCATTTCTTCAATCAAATCTACTGTATCATCCATGAATAATTCATCTAATACATTTTTCAACTCTGCATCTGTTAAGTCTTTTATTAGCTTTTCTCTCATATCTGTTTCCATATATGAAAATGCCATTCCTGCTTTTTCTTTTGATAATAATCTAAATACGATAACTGCTTGCTCTTTATCAAGTTCATCTAATATCATTGATACATCTGCACTTTTCATGTCCTTAAGTTCTTTTTTTAATTCTGTAAATTGTTTATTTTCTATTAATTCTTTTATTTCTTCTATATTCATTTTTAATCTCACCCCTTTGAAATATCATTAAAGTCCCATAATATGTGTCGCAACTTGGAAATACACTAATATTGAACATACATCAACTACTGTTGTAATTAATGGTGCAGCCATAATTGCAGGATCTAGTTTTAATCTTTTTGCAAGTAATGGCAATGTACATCCTATTACTTTTGACACAATAACTGTTGCAGTTAATGTTATACTTAAAACTATTGCAAGTTGTAAGTTTTGATATTGAATCATAATTCTTATCATATTTACAATTGCTAAAGCAATTCCAACAACTATTGCAACTCTAATCTCTTTCCAAAGTACTCTGAATACATCTTTTAATTTTATTTCATCTGTAGCAAGTCCACGAATTATAAGTGTTGAACTCTGTGAACCACAGTTTCCTCCTGTTCCCATTATCATAGGAATAAATGCAACTAATAATGGGACTGCTGCAAATGCATTTTCATATGTTGTCAATATATTTCCTGTGAACGCAGATGATAGCATCAATATTAGTAGCCACAATATTCTACTTTTAGCATGTTTAAATACTGATGTTTGAAAATATCCATCTTCTGTCGGTGTAATTGCTGCCATTTTTTCAAAGTCTTCTTCTACTTCGTCTTGTAATACATTTATGGCATCATCTACTGTTATTATTCCAACTAATCTATTTTCATGGTCAACTACTGGTAATGCATAAAAATCATATTTATCGAATTTTTTTGCAACATCTTCTTGATCTTCTAGTGTATTTACAGATATTATATTTGTTTCCATTAATGTTCCTATTTTGGTTTCTTTTTTACTTAATAAAATATCTTTTATATTAATAATACCTTTTAATATTCTTTCTGAACTCAATACATAACATGTATATATTGTTTCTGAATCTACCCCTATTTTCCTGACTCTTTTTAGTGCTTCTTCTGCTGTCATATCTTCTTTTAAATCGATAAATTCTGTTGTCATAATGCTTCCCGCACTATCCTCTGGATATTTTAATAATTCATTTATTATTTTTCTATCTTCTTTAGGTATTGCTCTTAATATTTTAGGAATCACATTTGAAGGCATTTCTTCAATTAAATCTACAGTATCATCCATGAATAGCTCATCTAATATATTTTTTAATTCTTTGTCTGTAAAATCATTAATTAGTTTTTCTCTCATGTCTGATTCCATATGAGAAAATGTTTCTCCTGCTTTTTCTTTTGCAAGCAATCTAAACACGATTATTACACTTTCTTTATCTTCTAACTCATCTAATATTTCTGATATATCAGCACTATTCATGTCTACTAATTTTGTCTTTAATTCATTAAATTTCTTGTTTTCTATTAGTTCTTTTATTTCTTCTATTTCCATTTCTATTCCCCCTATTTTTGTTTTTAGAAATGGATTAAAAAATACGTCAAAAAATGAATGAAGAACTTCGCTTCATTTTTTGATTTTTCATATTTTCATCCATTCTCAGCTTTGGATTTTCTCGCGGTTCTTCACTCATTCTTCTCACTCTCCTCTTTATTATTCTATTTTATTTTCTTCCTATATAATAATTTTTCTTACCTCTTTTGATAATTATATATGTATTATCTATAAACATATCATCAGTGATTGTTGTAGCAATATCAGTTACTTTTTCTCCATTAATTGATACTGCACCACTTTGTACAAATTCTCTTGCTTCTCTTTTGCTAGATGCTGCACCTACATTTACAACCATATCAACAATTCCAATATTTGATTCAACATCTTTCATATCTTGTTCATCAAATAAATCTGTTATATCTTGTTTTGTTAAATTATCAAATTTGTTATTAAATAAACTTTGTGCTAATTTTTCAGCTCTATCAAATTCCTCTTTTCCATGTAAAAATGTAATTATCTCCCTTGCTAAAGCTTTATGTGCTTCTCTTAGTTCAGGATGTTCATTGTTTTTCTTTTCATATTCTTCAATTTCTTCTTTTGATAAAAATGTATATATCTTTAGATAATCTATTACCATACTATCTTCAACATTTACAAAAAATTGATACAATTTATAACTTGATGTTTTAGTTTTATCAAGCCATAAAGCATTTCCTTCACTCTTTCCAAATTTCTTTCCTTGTGAATCTGTTACTAATGGCATTGTGAATCCATATACTTCATCACCTGTTGCTCTTCTTATTAAGTCTATTCCTGCTGTAATATTTCCCCATTGATCTGAACCAGCACATTGTAAATCTACACCTTTATTTTCGTGTAAATGTTTAAAATCTAGTGCTTGTAAAATCATATAAGAAAATTCTGTATATGTAATTCCTGTATCTAATCTTCTTCTGATTATGTCTTTGTCTAACATGTAATTTACATTAAAATATTTTCCATAATCTCTTAAAAAATCAATTACATTTATATCTTTATACCAATCATTATTATTTACTACTTCAAATCCAAATATTTTCTCTACTTGAGCTTTTAAACTTTCAAAATTATGTTTAACTTGTTCTTTGCTTATCATAGCTCTTTCTGTTGTAGGCCTTGGATCTCCTATCATTCCTGTTCCTCCACCTACTAAAAGAATTGGATGATGTCCTGCTTCTTTTAATCTTTTAGAAATTAAAAAACTTGATAAATGCCCTACATGCAAACTGTCTGCTGTTGGGTCTGTTCCTATATAAAATGTTAATCCACCTTTGTTTAATTTTTCTTCTAATTCTGGACTTGATATGTCTTTTATTAGTCCTCTCCATTTTAAATCTTCTACTAATGTCATTGGTGTTGCTCCTTTCAATCTCGCTTAAATTCTATCATATTATACCATATTCTCTTTTTTTTGGCAATTATTTTTTTAAATTTACATAGTTACGACAGCATTATCGTCTTTTGTTCTTACCAGCTCTTTCAACTGTATTAATTATATTTGTTTAATATATTAAAAAAATCGTAAATTAGAAAAATTTTTCCCATTCACGATTTTTTGATATAATTTCAGCAACCTTCTTAAATAAATCTTTTTTAACTTTTTTGAGTTTTTAGTAATCCTTTTGTCTGTTCCATTATTTGTTTTATTTCTTCGTTCCTCCTTTTATTAAAGTGTTTCTGTTGAATCATATATTCTCCTACATCTAATAACACTTTGGCCGACTCTTCAATCATTTGAGTATATTCATCTATTTCAGACTTTTTTCCACAAAAATACAATTTATACCGTCCTTTATGAAGAACTTTTAAATTTTTAAACAACTCTTTATAATTTCTATAAAGTCTGCCTTTTAAGCATACTGAATGTAAGTATATAGTTATCCCCAAAATATCAAAAATTAAGCATAACAATACCATACAAAACTTAATACTATTATTGCTCATAAGTTTTTCCTCCTAAAATTTTTTATTTTATAATAAACACTTATAGTGAAAACATGAAGGTTACTATATATATAATGAGTATTTACTCGTGTTTTTATATTTTAATACATTTAACATAATTTGTCAATTGTTCAAATAAGTTACCAGTGGGGACACCCCTATTTGGTTAAAATCGTTACCAGTAGGGACACCCTTGTTACCAGTAGGGACATTGTTACCAGTAGGGACACTCATTAATGGTAAAAAGTATACTAAAAAATTAATATAATTAATATAGATACATCTATATCTATTAATTAACTATTTTAAATACTAAGTTTTTACCATTAATGAGTGTCCCTACTGGTAACAAGGGTGTCCCTACTGGTAACGATTTTAACCAAATAGGGGTGTCCCCACTGGTAACTTATTTCAATTCTTTCAATGCTTTTTCTGTAATCTTTTCCTTATCAAAAAACTTTACTAAAGCAATAATCAAAAATGTAAATGCAAAAGTAATTAAATATACAATTATACTTATCTTCCAATTTCCTCTAGAAAAATATTGTCCAACAATAGTAGATGATATAATAGATGGAAATCTACAAAATGTAGCTATAATAATAAATCTTAATGGTTTTATTGGAAATAATGCTCCTATATAAGTAAGTAAATCCTTTGGAGTTCCAACTATAGCAAAGCAAATTGCAAATATAAATTCAATATTTTTAGGGTTTTGAAAAACTTTACTATTTTCAATCTTCTCTATTTTTTCCCTTCCAAATGAATCATATATAAGTTCTTTTCCAAACTTTCTTGTTAGCCAAAAAATCACAGTTGTTGTTAATGCAACAGAGAAGAATATAAACAATGTACCTCCTACTGCTCCATAGCACATTCCTGCAAGTATTTCTAATGGTTCACCTGGTAATACCACTAGAAATATTTGTGCGAATTGTAAACCAAGTAATGATAAAAATCCATATATGCCTGAATTATTTACTTTTTCTTTAAATGCAATTTGACCTTCATAAGTAGATAGATTTTTCATTACAGGGAACAAATATATTGTCATTCCAATCATTAAAAGTATTGTTACTACAAATACAACAAGTTTTACTATTTTCAATTTTTTATTTCTATTGCTCATCTTTTAGTCCTTTCCTTACTTATTTTTTATAGTTTCTATAATGCCTTTTGCTATTGCCTCTGCATAGCTTTCTATATTTTCATCAAACAATTTATTATCTTCATCATTTGAAATAAAACCTAATTCTATTAAACAGCTTGGCATCTTGGTATTATTTAAAACATAGTAATCTGTATTTTCCCCTTTTATTGTTCCATATTTGATTCCTCTATCATTTTGAATTTTTGTTTTTCCTATGTAATTCATAACGTTTGTTGCTAGCTCTATATCCTCTTCACTTTGTTTACTATTAATCCATGTTTCTATTCCATTTCCTGTATCAGCACTATTTCTATGTAATGAAACGAATAAATCTGCCTTCTTTTTATTTGCAATTTTGCACCTTTCTTGAAGTGTACATGTTATGTCATCAGTTCTTGTCATAATAACTTTTATATCCTCTTGTTCAAGATATTCTCTGACTAACCTTGCCACCTTTAAAGTATCATTTTTTTCATATCTATTTTCATTAGTTGCCCCAACATCTGTGCCACCATGTCCGGCATCTATACATACAATAACTTTTTTATTATTATTAATGAAACCTCTTATTATTATAACACCAATTATAATTAAAACTACTATTATTACTAAAATTTTTATTTTTCTATTCATATTTTGTCCTTCTTTATTAAACTTTTGCAAAAAATAGCTTAACCTTGAATAAATCTCCATCCAATTTTAATTCAAACTTTCCTTTCTGCAATTCTGTTAAATTTTGTGCAATAGATATTCCAAGACCGCTTCCTTCAGTACTTCTTGATTTATCCCCTCTGACAAATCTTTGCATTAATTCCTCTGCTGAAATATTAAGTTTATCTTTAGAAATGTTTTTTACCTCAATAATAACATTATCATCCAAATTATTTTCTTTACTTTCTTTTATGTCGATATACACTCTTGAATTTTCTAGTGCATATTTAGATACATTACTAAATAGATTTTCGATGACTCTATACATATATCTACTATCTGCCATAATATTTACTTCATTTTTCTCAACATTTATTATTGTTTCAAGTCCTCGCTTTTTGAATTTATCTTCAAATTCTCCCGTTGCTTGTTTTATAAGTTCAACAACATTGATTTTTTCTAACTTTAAAGAAATATTTCCTGTCGAAACTTTCGAAGCTTCAACAAGATCTTCAGTAAGTTTTTTTAATCTTTGAGATTTAGAATCTAATATTTCAATATATTCTCTTGCTTGCTTATTCTCTATATTTTCTTTTTTTAATAAATCAACATAATTTATAATTGAAGTTAACGGTGTTTTTATATCATGCGAAACATTTGTAATAAGTTCTACTTTCATTCTCTCACTTTTCATTCTCTCTTGAATAGCATCTTCAAATCCATTTGAAATATTATTTAAGTATCTTACTGAATTTTTAAACTCTTTTCCAAAGTCTTCTTCATACAATTTATTAGAATTATCTTCTTCATACATTTCTTTTAGTTTTCTTTCAATTTGAGAATAATTTTTTATAAATTTTATTATCTTGTATAAAGTCACTGCGATTAGTATAAACTCTAGTATTACAACCATTCCACTATTGTGGAATACTAAAAAAATGAATATAGCTAATGCACTTATTACTATGAATTCCACAATAACTTTTACTTTCAAATCTGATGAATATGTTAATGTGTCCCAAGCTATTTTTAACTTATGATATAATGCTTTAGCACATATACTTATCCATTTTAATATCTTACCAGTCATTGTGGTTTTTAAAAATGTTTTTGATTTTAGTCTTTTTACAGTAGTATTCAATATAATTGCACACAACACATAGATAACCAATCCACCTGTTATCACTAAAGAAATAATTGCATTATAATCTCTTGTTATTTCATCTAACAATATAAATGGTATGCATTCAATTATTATTGCCAAAAATATTATTATTTCTAATGGAATCTTATCAAAGTCATTTAAAACAATACCATCTTCTCCTTTTTTATATCCAATTGATATTATCAAATACATAAAAATCAATATAATTAATATCGTACTTACAGGTATTATAAAATAACAATATTCTCTAAATACAGAAACTTTATCTAATATATTATTCATTATTGCAACTTCTGAATACTCATAAAAATCCTCTACATAAGAACTATAAATTTGATACTCTTCAGCTTTTGCAGTTATATATTCTCTTGTTAGTTGTTCAGTATTACTATCAATATCTTTTATAGATTCTAATTTATAATATGTTTCATTAAGTTCAGAAAGATAACGTATTCCTGTATCTTCAATCATTTTAGAATCTGCTTCTATATTTCCATAAATTATATTTACTTTTTTTGAATCCTTATTTTGTTCTATATATGCCTTTATCCCATCTATAGTAAATGTCTGTTCATTTACTGGTACATTTGTTAATGCTTTATTTTTATATATAATTAAAAAATATCTATTTTTTAAATCATCATAATAATCATGTTCATCTGATGTATATTGTATTTTTATATCACCATCTTGAGTTGAATGGAATGTATTTTTATCGTGTATTAAATCATAAGTTTTTTCTGATAAATATCCCATATATGATGATACAAATTCATCTGATGAAAAATATTGTTCCTTATTATAAAGATTATTTTCTTTCATTATTATAGAGAATATTGATAACACCAATGACATTACTAAAATTGGAATTGCAATATAGCTTAATATTTTTAATATTTTACTCTGTTTCATTTCTTACCTCCTTATGAAAAAAAAATGTACCGGGTACAAAATTGCCCAAGGTAAAAAATGTACCCAGTACAAAATTTACCCTTCTATTTTATATCCAACTCCCCATAAAACTTTTAAATATTTTGGTTCTTTAGGATTAATCTCAATTTTTTCTCTTATGTGTCTTATATGTACAGCAATTACATTTTCAGCTGCATAGAATTCACCATTCCATACATTTGTATAAATTTCTTCTATTGAAAAAACTTTTCCTTTGTTCTCTGTAAGAAATTTTAAAATATTATATTCTGTTGGAGTTAGCTTAACCTCAATTCCATCGACCATTACCCTTTTTAATTCATCATCAATTACTAACCCTCCACTTTTTATTAATTTTTGATTATCCTGTTCTTCAATTGCACCAAATTTTGTATATCTTCTTATTAGTGCATTTACTCTCGCTATTAATTCAATAGGGTTAAATGGTTTTGTTACATAATCATCTGCCCCTATGTTTAACCCATTTATTTTATCTATGTCCTCTGATTTTGCTGATAACATTATTACAGGTATATTTTTGTCTTTTCTTATTTCTTCTAATGTTTCTAATCCATCTTTCTTTGGCATCATTATATCTAATATAACTAAATGTATTTCATTATTTTTTATTTGTTCTAAGGCTTCTTCACCATCATAAGCTTTATAAACTTTATAGTTTTCTTTTCCTAAATATATTTCAATTGCTTTCACTATTTCTTTATCATCATCAACTGCTAATATATTGTACATTCTTGCACACCCCTTTATTTTTCTTGATTATATTATATCAAATTTTTCTTAAGAAGAAATAGAGAAATTATTAATTATTTCTTAAATTATTAGAAAACTTTGAAGTATAAAATTTTTATTACATTCCTTGGCTTATTACGAAATTTAAGAAAAACTATGGACTAATTTTTAATCCATAGTTTTTTTGCACTGTAACAATTATAACTCACAGCAATTTCATTTGTTATTTACTCAAATACTCAATATATTCCTCTAAGCACATATTTAAATCATTCATCTTTTTCGCATGTTCTACTCCAACATATCTCCAATGCCAAGACTCATAAGCAATTTTTGTTATATCTTCTTTATCTTTTGGATATCTTAACACAAATCCATAATTTTCTGCATTATTTTTTAACCATTTAAAGCCATCTAATTTTTCAAATTTATTATCAACATAATTAAAATCAACAGCTAGACCTAAATTATGATCACTTGATCCTGGTTTATTTATATATTCATCAGTCAATCTTTCTGCTTCTTCTTGAGATTTTCCTTGTTGTATATATTTTTTCACACTATTATCATACAATTCCCTTTGTCTTGCAACACTTCTATATGCAGATTGTACCCATACATTAGTTACTCCATCTTTTTTCATAGCATTCATCATATCATTTAACTCATCTATTGCTCTTGAATCAAATTGTCTTGTTTTATCTATGTTTGAAACTTTTACCGTAAAATCTTCTGGTAACAAATTATCATAATTTGCAAGTGTTAATCTCCAATCATCAATCTTCTTTTTAGGTGTTTCAACTGATTGATTATTTTCAGTTGTATTTGATTGTACATCTTCTGTAATCTTGTTATCACTGCTTACTGTATTTGAATTTGTTTGTGTTGCAGTTTCTACTGTTTTATTATGTTTTGTTCCTTTCCTTATCAATAAAACAATTATTATAAATAATATAATTACTGCTGCCACTTTTTTCTTGTTTAGTTTTCTTTTTTTAGCTCTTTTATTTTGAGCTCTTTTGGGCACACTTCTTCGTCTTACAGAATTATATCTTCCAGAGCTATGCCTTCCGCTTCTCTTATTGGTTCTTTTTTGCATTTTTATTGTATTCCTTTCGAAATTACATAATTTATTTTCTCTTTCATTTTACTAGAAAATAAAAAAAATATCAAGATATTGCACTTTTATTTTTTTTATTATATAATTCAAATAAATTTTACGAAAGGATTTGACTAAAGATGGAACACTGGAGTGTTGATGATTATAAAAACTTTACTAATTCAAAAATAAAAAAGACAAAATATAGAGCGAATAAGACTTCTATTGACGGACATACTTTTGATAGTCAAAAAGAAGCAGATTATTATTGCCAATTAAAATTACGATTACAAGCCAAAGAAATTAATGGTTTTTGTTTACAGCCTACATTTATGCTAGCACCTGGATTAAAGTATAAAGCTGATTTTGTCGTATTTAACTCTGATCATTCTTATGATGTTATAGATGTTAAAGGTGTTAGAACTAAAGAATATATTGCTAAAAAGAAAGTTTTTGAAGATAAATATAATATGAAAATAATAGAAATTTAAAAGGATGAGTTTTCTCTTTACTCATCCTCTTTTTGTTTCTCTTCAACCGCATTTGGCTCACTTAAAATTCCTGCCCTGTCTTGCTCAGAAATAAACTTATATTTTACCATTTTTTCTAAAACTTGTCCTTGTCTTTGTTTCGCCAAATTTAAATGTTTTGTTGGACAATATGCTGATGGAGCATTTGGAATTCCTGCCAACATACTAGCTTCATTTCTGTTCATTTCCATTGGCTCTTTATCAAAATATCCTCTAGATGCTTCTTTTACACAATAATATCCATCTCCAAAATAACTTGTATTCAAATATAATTCTAAAATTGTATCTTTATCACAATTTTTCTCAATCTCGTGAGCCATAAACATTTCAGCAACTTTTCTTAAAGCTGATTTTTCTTGAGTAAAATATATGTTCTTAGCCAATTGCTGTGTAATCGTGCTTCCACCTTCTTTAAATTCAAATGATTTTATATTTACCAAAACAGCTCTCATTAATGCAATTGGATCTACTGCCCCATGGCTGTAAAATCTTCTATCTTCTACTGCAATAACTGCATTCAAATAGAACTCTGGCAATTCTTTTAATTCTGCATAATTTTCTTCTTGTTTTATTTCTGCAACTTTATCTGCTACACTTATTTTATTTAATGCTTCTTTATATACTTGATACCCTCTATAAGTTAATATTGTTCCAGCAAATAATATTACAAGTATTATTACAAATATTATTCTTTTTATAAACTTCAACATATTATCACCCTATTATTATTTTACAACAGCAATGTGACAAATAAATGACTTTTTCATTACTTTTTTTCATAATCCAATATATCTCCAGGTGTACATTCTAATGCTTCACAAATTTTATCTAATGTAGAAAATCTAATTGCTTTCCCCTTATTTGTTTTTAAAATTGATAAATTAGCCTGTGTTATTCCCACTTTCTCTGCTAATTCTTGTGAAGATATTTTCCTTTTTGCCATCATTACATCTAAATTTACAATAATCATATCATTGCCTCCTTATATAGTCAACTCATTTTCTTCTTTATATTCTGTTGCTTGTTTTATTAATTCTGCTAAAATGTAAAATGCTATTGAAACTCCTGCAAATAATATTATCAAAAATGCTAATACCAATACTATAATTACATCTGCGCCTTTGGCTAAAAATACTGTATATAATAAATCAATAGTCCAAAGTGCTGTTTCTATTAAAGATGCAACACCTGATGTTTTTAATCTTTTGACATTTTCCATGCAAAATGGTTTTCTATTTTTTAAAGAATCAAATTGACCTATAAATTGACGAACTATTACCAATAAAGCTATTCCATTTGGGTATATTACAAATGCTGTTGCATTAAGCTTTAGTCCTACCATTTGTAGCATAAATGGTAACACAATTAATACTGCTATTCCTCCCCAAAAACATACTTGTAAAAATATTTTTAAAAATTTTCCTATTCCTTTTTCACCTAAAATTTCCATGCCTATCCTCCTAATAATTATATCTAAAACTTTTCATAATTTGTTTTGCCAAACATCTTGATAAATTAAACTCTGGCAATGTATGCTTTTCATCTAATTCGTCTCTCTTTTGCCCTAAATAATTATTTAAATTTGTTAATTTATTTTTTGAGTTATTTTCATATACATCATTATTTGTATATTCAAACTTTGTTTCCTGCAGTCTTAATAATTGTTCAATTATATCTGTATTATCAAGTCTTTTTAAATAACCATCATCTATTTTTCCAGTTTCTATGTATCTATCAACATTACTTTTTGCTATTATATAGTCAATATTACTAAAATTAACTACACAATACATTGTAACTATAATAACAAAGTATGTTTTTACTAAATCGATATTTTCTTTTGTAATATATAATGCTGTTGGTATTAATAAAATAATTTCAGTTATTAATGTAAAATCAACCAATATACGTAATCGAGTTTGACCATAATTTTGTTGGTATAGTGTCATTCTTGCCAATGAAGAGATAATTATTAATAGTGTAAATACTAACATTATAATACATATTACTTTTTTATATTTTTTCTGTTTTTCAGTTTCTTTTAAACTCTTGTCAGTAGCTTTTAAAATCATAACAATATTTATTAATGAAACTATCATTAGTTGGAAAAATCCCTGTCTTGCATAACTTGAATATTTTATATTTTCAATTGTAAATAATGATTTTATTTGTGTATAACAAAATATTAAATATATAACATTTAATGCAGTTATCATCATATATATTGTAAATCCGTCTTTCGTTTTGACTTCTTTATTTTCTGTTTCTTCAAGAACATCATCAATATTTAACATATTCATAAAGAAACCTGCAATATAAAAGAATGGAATTATTATGCTAAAGATTTTTATTACTAATGCAGGTATACTAAAGAAATGTAAGTCAATTAATAGATTACTAAACACACTTGAAAATTCTGAATCGGCAGAACTTAGCAATGCTATTACAACTAATGCAATTACTATAGTAAAAAAGACTGCTTTTATAATATTATGTTTTTCCACTTTAGTTTCTTCTTTATTATCTTTTGGCCTTACTAAATGTATAATTTTCTTTATTACTTCACCTATATAATTAATTGGTTGAATTATATATATAATAACCATTTTAATCATTGATTTTGCTTGTATGTTTGATGTTGCTGTTATTATCATTATTATGTATAAAAGTGGGATAATTATTGTATTTATACCTCTAAATACCGTATTATCAAATATAAAGTATGTGATTGATAATAAAATAATTGGTATTGAAATTAATAATGATTTTTTATTTTCTATTTTTCCTTTTAATAATCTTATTGTTATATACAAAACTGGAATTGCAAATAATATTGCTGAAATTCCTACACTCTGTTTGTTAAATAAAATGTATTGCCATATAGACAAAAATAATGCTCCTATCAATAATTCCATATAAATTTCCTCCCTTGATATGAGCATTATATTATCTATTTTATTTTTTGTCAATACTTTTTTATCGTTTTTCGATAATTATTTGTTATAATCTAATATTTTACTAGAAAATCTTAAAATATAAACTTTGAATGAAATGACGAATGTGCATGAAGAAATTATAGAAATTCTGTGTCATTTTATGGAAAGAGTTCACGAGAGTGGAAGGGAGCCATAAAATAAACTAGAATTTCTTAAATTTCGTAATAAGCCGAGGAATGTAATGAAAAGTTTATATTTCAAGATTTTTTTTATATTTATAACCTCAATTAATTATTTATAAAAAAAGATTTATTACTTTTGGTCCAAATACAATAAACCCAATTATTGCAGCACATATTGCCACAACTAAAACAGCACCAGCAGCAATATCTTTTGCTAATTTTGCTTTAGGATTTCTTTCAGGGCATATCATATCTACAACAGTTTCTATTGCTGTATTAAACAATTCAGCAGATATAACAGAAGCAATTGCTATAATTACAAAACACCATTCTACCTTGTCCAACTTAAAAAAGAAACCTAATGCAATAACAACAATCATTGCAAAAACATGTATTTTCATATTTCTTTCAGTTTTAAAAGAAGATATAATTCCCTCTATTGCATATTTAAAACTATTTATCAATTTTTTATATTCTTGTCTTGGATTCATATTTACTCCATTTCCATTAATTAAAATTTTAGGGTCGAACAAATTCGACCCTCTTGTTGGATTACTAAACTAATCTTGCAGTTTCTTTTGCTATCATAAGTTCTTCATTTGTTGGAACTAAATAAACTTTTATTTTTGAATCTGGAGCAGATATTTCTTTTTCTTCTCCTCTTACATTATTTGCTTCAACATCTATTTTCACTCCCATGAATTCAAGTTTTTCGCAAATTCCTTTTCTAATATTTATTTGATTTTCTCCAACACCACCAGTAAATACAATATAATCTATTCCATTCATAGCTACTGCATATTTTGCAATATATGATGCAATCTCATATTTAAACTTTTCAATTGCTATTGCAGCTCTTTCATTTTCACCATATGATGCAGCTTCAATCTCTCTAAAGTCAGGTGCTAAACCAGAAATTCCTTGAACACCTGATTTTTTATTTAGTACATTTTCAGCATCTTCAGCTGTCCAACCTTCTTTTTTCATTAAAAATGTTACAACTGATGGATCCATATCACCTGAACGTGTTACCATTGGAATTCCGGCAAGTGGAGTTAATCCCATACTTGTATCAACTGATTTTCCACCTTCAACAGCACAAATACTTGAACCTTGTCCTAAATGGCATGTAACAATTTTTAAATCTTTAATATCTTTTTTAACAATTTCAGCTAATCTTTGTGAAACATACATATGTGATGTTCCGTGAAATCCATATTTTCTAATTCCGTATTTTTTATAATATTCATATGGAATTGGATATATATATCTTTCTTTTGGCATTGTTTGATGAAAAGCTGTATCAAAAACTCCAACCATTGGTTTTCCAGGCATTACCTTTTGACAAGCTTCTATTCCTATTATTCCGGCAGGATTATGTAATGGTGCTAAATCAATACATTCTTTTAACACTTCAACTACTTCATCTGTAATTACTACAGATTTATTAATTTTTTCTCCTCCATGAACTAATCTATGTCCAATTGCAGATATTTCATCTAAACTATCTATTACTTTATATTCTGGGTTTATTAATTGTTTTAATGTAAAATCAACTGCTTCTTCATGTGTTTTTGCAGGATGTTTAATTTCAATTTTTTGTCCATTTACTTTATGTGTAATAAATGCTTCATCTTCTCCTATTCTTTCATATTTTCCTGAAGCAAGTACTTCTTCATTTTCCATATTTATTAATTGATATTTTAGTGATGAACTTCCACAATTTAATACTAATATTTTCATTTTATTCTTTCCTTTCTTTTTCATTGTAAATTTTGGACCGGGTACAAAATTATGCAAAATTATGGACCGGGTACATTTTTTACCTTTTTACAACTTCTTCTGTTTCTTTTGCAATCATAAGCTCTTCATTAGTTGGAATAACAAAAACTTTTACTTTTGATTCTGGTTTTGAAATTTCAGTTTCTTCTCCTTTTACAAGATTCAATTTTCCTGATATCTCTACTCCAAATACTTCAAGCAATTTACAAATTTCACCCCTTGAGTATGGTGACTTTTCTCCAACTCCTGCAGTAAATGTGATTACATCTATTCCTCCCATTGCAACTGCACATCTAGCAATATAACCAGCAACTGCATAATGATATGCATCTAATGCTAATTTTGCATGTTTTCCTCCTGCCAATGCTTCTGCCTCAATATCTCTAAAATCAACTGAAACCATTGACATTCCAAATACTCCTGATTCTCTGTTTAAAATTTCTTCCATGTCATCTGCATCAAGTTCTTCTTTTTTCATCAAATATGTAACAACTGATGGATCTAAATCACCAGAACGTGTTCCCATCGGAATTCCTCCTAATGGTGTTAATCCCATACTTGTTTCAACAGATTCACCATTTTTTATTGCACATATACTTGCTCCTTGCCCTAAATGACAATTTACAATCTTAAGTTCGTTGATATCTTTTTCTAATATTTCTGCGACTCTGTTTGCAACATATTGATGTGATGTCCCATGAAAACCATATTTACGAACACGATATTTTTCGTAATACTCATATGGAATTGGATATGTGTATTTTTCTTTTGATATTGTTTGATGAAATGCCGTATCAAAAACTGCTACCATTGGCTTTCCAGGTACAACTTTTTTACAAGCTTCGATTCCTAATATTGCAGCAGGATTGTGCAAAGGAGCTAATCCTTCATTATCCTTAATTCCTTGTATAACTTCATCAGTTATTAAAACTGCATCTTTAAATTCTTCTCCTCCGTGAACTACTCTATGTCCTATTGCATCTAATTCATCTAAACTTTTGAAAACTCCATAGTGGTCACTTGTCAATCTTTTCATTACAAATTGTATTGCTTTTTCATGATTTCTAGCTGGATGCTCGAATTTGTGTTTTTCTCCATTTACTTTGTGTGTTAAAAATGATCCTGTTTGACCTATTCTTTCGTAATATCCTTTTACTAGCATTTCGCCTGTTTGAGTATCTATAACTTGATACTTTAATGATGAACTCCCTGAATTTAAAACAAGAATCTTCATATTTTATTCCTCCTTTTAAAAGGGTCATTGGGGGGATAATTTTGATGTTTTCTCTTTACCCTTTTTCTTTAAATTTGTTGTGCTTGGACTGCTGTAATTGCTACAACTCCTGCAACATCTTGGCTACTGCATCCTCTTGATAAATCATTAACTGGTTTTGCAATACCTTGACAAAGTGGTCCATAAGCTTCTGCTTTTGCCAATCTTTGTACTAATTTATATCCTATATTTCCTGCACCTAAATCTGGAAATACAAGTACATTCGCTTGCCCTTTTAAAGGACTTCCTTTAGCTTTAAATTCTGCAACTTCTGGTATAATTGCAGCATCTACTTGTAATTCTCCATCAACAATTAATTCTGGTGCTTTTTCTTTTACTAATTTTGTTGCCTCAATAACTTTTTCTGTTGAAGCTGAATGTGCACTTCCATATGTTGAATATGATAACATTGCAACTTTTGCTTTATCTCCAACTAATTGCTCAAAGCTTTTACTTGATGATATTGCTATTTCTGAAAGTTTTTCTGAATCAGGTTCTTCATTTAATCCACTATCTGCAAATATGAATGTTCCATTTGACCCATATTCACAATTTGGAACTACCATAACAAAGAATGCTGATACTAATTTTGTTCCAGGGGCTGTTTTTAATATTTGTAGTGCTGGTCTTAATGTATCTGATGTTGAATGTGCTGCTCCTGATACAAGTCCATCCGCTTCATTTAGTTTTACCATCATCATCCCAAAATAGACTGGATCTAAAACTAATTGTTGTGCTTGTTCTTCCGTCATTCCTTTTGCTTTTCTTAATTCATACAATTCTTTAGCATATCCTTCTGTTTTTTCTGATTTTAATGGGTCAACTATTTTTGTTCCTTCTATATTTATCTTTTTTTCATTAGCAATCTTTTTTACTTCTTCTTCATTGCCTATTAGTACTACTTTTGCATATCCTTCATTTTTTACTATCTGTGCTGCTTCTAATATTCTTGGATCTGTTGCTTCTGGTAATACTATCGTTTTTATTTCTGTTTTTGCTCTTTCTTTAATTTGTTCTATGAATGACATGATTTTCCCTCCTTCACTTTTACGTATCCAATATATCATATTTATAAAGAAAAGACAATATTTTTCATACTTTATTCCAAAAACAAATTCACTCCCTATACGTACTATATTGTATAGGGAGTTTTCATACTAACTTAAAAGTTAGGCATTCCTTGATAATATCTATTATTCATCATATTATTATTCATTGTTCCACTCATTGTATTTCCCATTGTTCCATAAAATGCTGTCGTTGAAATTGTTATAAACTTTATTGAATATATGTCACAATAAACTAAACTATCATTCTCAAAAGAACGTAGTAATATGTAACTTGCTCCAACATCTTCAAGTATTCCAATTCTATCTGTAAGAGTATTTGTTCCAATTAGAAATTCAACTCTCATAAGTCTACCTATTTGTTCTCTTAAAAATGCTGGTGTATAAATAGGATTGGTTAATATTTCTGGTGAATTTTGATCAACATTAACATTTCTGTTTTCACTCTTATTTTCTCTTTTGTCTTGGTTTTCTTCCATATTTGCCATAAACAAGATTCCTCCTTTTTTAATTCTAGGTTTGTGCATATTTAGATGTAGGTCTATAAAAGCAATGATTTCCTAGTCTTGTGTGCAATGTTCCAGAACCATTACTAGGAAATGTAGAACCACATGTTGGTCTAAATGGATTCAAATACCATAAACATTCACCAATTTCATTAAGTGTATTTCCTGCTAAAGCCCAATCAGCTATTTGATAATGTATATCTGTTGGATTCATATTATAAATTTTTTGTGGATTATATTGTCCATTTATTGTTTCTCTTACACAATCAAATTGTCCTGGTTGAAAAATTATATTTCTTATGCTTCCACCTTGAGATACTCTTGCGTATTCTCCTTCTGATGTTCTTACTCTATTCATAACAACCGTTAGTGCTGCCTTCATTCCATTATCTCCTTCTCCTCCAGCTTCACATTGTGCAATTCTTGCTAATAATTCTCTTTCTGAATATGCCACTTTTACCACCTCTTTTCTTAATTATATGCATAACTAAAAAAAGTGTGCTTATTTTATTTTATAATTCAATTTTAATACGGAAAAACCCCATACACGAGTATACTCGTGTATGGGGTAATGTGTTAAATCTGGTCAGCCAGTTCCTGTATAAACAACTTGACACTGTCATCTTCTATGCCTACACTGCGCATAGCTTCCAATATCATCTGTTTTACAGGATGTCTCTCCTCCTCTTCAGGAGTTAAATTCTTTAATGCCGGTACAACAGACGATTCATCTGCAACTGCATTATACAGATTCTTTGTTCCCTGTACTTTGCAAATCACTATTGCTCTAATAAGCATTTCGTGACCTGGCATTGCAGGACTTATTTTTGTTGTCCGGACAATTTCTTTGGCTTTCATATAAAGACCTGGATAATCGCTAATTCTACACATATTTTTCCTCCTTTGTTTATGTACTTACTAAGCACATTTGTATTAATTAAAATGTTACGGTAACCTTATAATAACATATTTTCCAATATTTGTCAACTTTCCATTTTATGTTACTTTAGAAAAATATCATATATGTTAAAAGTGCTAAAACTCCTATTTTAGTCATATCCTCTGTCATAAATACTCCATCTGAATTTTCTTCTTTTTCTTCAACAATATTTATATCATAAGATTTTACATCTTGCATCTTAAAATAAGATTCAAAACTTTTCACTTCATTAGCTCTTAATTTTCCAATCTCTACATATTCTGTTGCTAACAAATTTCCACTTTCCGCATATAAATTTATTTTTAAATATTTTCCACTTAAATCAGTTTCTTCTGTATTTGAAATTTTTCCTATAATTCTCCCATTAACTTTTGTTGCTTCTGCTGCACTTACTGTAACTTGACTTATATTATCTCCTTTATTTTCTATATCTTTATATGTTGAGTTTAATCCATAATATATTAAAATATCTGATAATATCCAAAACAATATTATCCATATTACATATTTGGCAAATTGTTTTACTGTACTCATATAAAACCTCCCATTTTAAATTCTACTATATTATACAATATTTTTCCTTATATTACAAGTTTTGAGTCAAATAAATAGTGTAAACTGTCTTTAAAACAAAATTTAGCTACTTAGTAACACTAAGTAGCTAAATTTCAAAGCATTTATTATTTTTATAATAACATATATAACCGTATCATGATCATTCCGATCATTGCAATAATCGCACCTCCTGCAAAAAAAAAGAGTGATGCAATTAAATCTTTTGAAGTTATATTTGAAATATTTTTGATACAACAAATTATACCATATAATCCCATAATAAAAAATATAACTCCTACTAAACAAGTAACTCCCGTACAAAAATAATAAATTTTGTCCATGTATTTTTCCTCCAAAAATATTTTAATATATATGTTAACAGCCATGCTAAAAAAAGGAATTTTTTTATATAAGCATATTGCTTAATCAATATATATTATACATCATTTATATAATTATGTCAAACTTTATTGGTACAGTATACTCTAAGAAATTGAAGCATTATAAATTTTTACTATTACATCATTTAATTTTGTATCAAACTCATCTTGTGATTGATTTGCATTTAAATCTTGTAACAAAGCTCTTGAAAAACTTGCAATCATTCTATTATTTTTAGCTAACAATTCAACAGCTTTATCTATATCATATCCGCCTGATAATGCCACTATTCTTACAACACATTCATAATCGTATAAATCTAAATAATGATTTGCAACTGTTGGAATTGTAAATTTAAACATTATTTTATCTTCACTATTCCAATTCTCTAATTTCTTTTTAATTTCTTCTTTCAATATTTCTTCACATTTTTCTTTTTCTGGTGCATTTATATCTACTTCTGGTTCTATAATTGGTACCAAACCAGCATCACAAATTATTTTAGCAAATTCAAACTGTTGAGCAACTATTGCTTTTATTCCTTCAACATTTGGTTCATAGATTACAGATCTCATTTTTGTTCCAAATACATTTTTTTCATTTGCCTCTTTTAATTCCATTTCAAGTTCTGGAATTGGTTTCATTAATTTTACTCCATCTTTTTCATCTTGAAGCCCCTTGTCTACTTTCAAGAATGATACAATGTGTTTTTGATTCCATAAGTAATCTGCTGTAAATTCATCATTTACTTTTAATAACATTGTTTTTTCAAATAATATTGCTCCTAATATATGCTCATTTGTAAAAGATTTACTAGTAAATACTCTTTTTCTCATTTCATGTATTAAGTTAAACATTTCTTCCTCTGTACTATATTCAGTTTCTGGAATTCCATAAGCTTTTAATGTTTTACTACTACTTCCTCCACTTTGGTCTAAGGCTGCTATAAAACCTTGTCCATTCTTTATAATTTCATACATTTCATTGTTCATTTTTATTAACCACCTTTCAATTTATAATTTACCTACATTATAATAATTTGAATTTTAGAAGTCAATACGAATTATTATATTTGTTCATACCATTTTGCAAATTCTTGCATAGCTTGAACAGAACCATCTGTTTTTTTTCGATTTTCTCTTTCTTCTGAGTTCATCTCTGCAAGAGTTTTATCAAATCCATCTGGTTTAAATATATACCACAAATCCGACCATTTTTCTTCTCTATTTTCTCCTTGTTTCTTTAATGCTAATTTTCCTGGATGTTTACCATAAAAATAATGTATTTCTTTTCCATCATGATATGCTAAGCATTCATTAAATGCACATGTTCTTTTTTCTTTGCCTTCCATTAATTTTAATATTCCATCTATTCCAATCGTTTCTAAAGAAAAATTTACAAATGCTCTAGGAAATCCATTTAATTCTTCTATTCTGAAATCTGTATCTAATGCAATACATGGCCTTTTGACAATTTCATAAGCTTGTTTAACTTTAGCTGTTGCAATTTCTTTTATATCATCACTTCTTGGTTCATCTAATTCATAATTAAATGTTGTAAATTTTAAGTTTTTAAAATTTTTTTCTGCTGATTTTATTTTTCCTTTATTATGTGTTACAAATACAATTTCATTTTCCATCTTTATTTTCTCCCAACTCTTTTTTGATATATTCATTTGTTGATATGATTATATAGTAAAAATAATATATTTTCAATGATTCTCTCTATATTTATCACTATTTTTATTTTTCTTAATATTATATAAAAATGAAAGGAGTTTGATATGGATTATGAATTAATGATGAATGGAAATGTAAAAATTGGTCAACGTGCTCCAGACTTTATAGCAGAAACTACATATGGACCTGTTAAACTTGATGACTATAAAGGAAAATGGCTAGTATTCTTCTCTCACCCAGGAGATTTTACCCCAGTCTGCACAACCGAAATGATTGCATTTGCAAATGCATGCCCATATTTTGAAAAAATAAATACATGTTTATTAGGACTAAGTATAGACAGTAATGCATCACACTTAGCATGGATGCATGATATTTATTGTATGACAGGAATTGTCTTGCCATTTCCTATAGTTGCAGACAGAAACGGTTCAATAGCCAGAAAATACGGTATGATTTCTAATGATATTAGTACAACTGAAACTGTTAGAAATGTATTTATTATTGATGATAAAGGAATTGTTAGAGTTATACTTGTATATCCTCTAAACATTGGTCGATTTATACCAGAAATATTGAGAATTATTCAAGCTTTACAAATGTCAGATTGTTCTAAAGGTTCTACTCCTGCAAATTGGATGCCTGGTCAACCTGTAATTATGTCTCCACCAAAAACTTATTCTCAATTACAGGAACGTCTAAATTACATTGAACAAAACAATAATGGTATGAATTGGTATTTGAGTTTTAAAGAACCACCTAAAATATGTGAAAATAATAATGACAACTGCATCAATGACAATTTGAATAAATAAATTTGTATTTTACAGAAAAAAACACACTGTATTACATTTACAGTGTGCTTTCTTTCTTATATTATTTCAATTTCATTTCTTTAATCACATTTCCATCAACATCTTTTAAAATAATATTTTTATCTTCAATAATCAAATAACTATGAGCAGTATTATTTTTAGGCAAAGAAATTGAACCACTATTTACAAAAATAACTCCATTTTCTTCTTCTATAAAGCCTGTATGAAAATGTCCAAAAACTAGCACATCTATATTTTCAGGAACATTATCCATATTATATACATGACCATGAGTAAAGAAAAATTTTACTCCATCAATTGTTAATTCAATGTCATCATTAAATTTAAAATCAGAAATCATTTCATCAACTTCTGCATCACAATTTCCTCTTGTACATAATATTTTATCTTTGTAATCATTTAAAATTCCAGCCACTTTCATTGGATTATATTCCTCAGTTAGTGAATTTCTTGGTCCATGATAATATAAATCTCCTAAAAGAATAATTTTATCTGGATTTTCTTTTTCATATATCTCTTTAAATTTTTTCGCATAATAGTATGAACCGTGTATATCTGATACTACTAAAATTTTCATGTTTATTCTCCCTTCACTGTATTTATTTTAAATAATTTCATAATTTCAACAATAACTAATGGTGCAAGTATTAATGCAATTGTTTCTACAATATTATTCATTGGCAATATTGGAATACTAAATATATGTCTTAAAGCTGGTACAAATAATATTACTAGCATTAAAAATGCTGAAGCAAGAACTGCTCCTATTAGTATTGGATTTCCAAATATTCCTGTTTTAAATATTGAATTTTTCTTATCACGTACATTAAATACATGTACTAATTCTGAAAGTGCTAATACTACAAATGCCATTGTTTGGCCAATCTCAACTTTGATTTCTTCTTTAGATACATATTCTCCACCATTTGCTAGTACTTCACCTAAATTATCAATTTCCTCAACTGCTATTACTTCATTTTCATATTTAACCATTGTAGGTAATTTATCGTCTGGTGTTGATAGACCAATTAAAAATGCTGCAAGTGTAAGTAATCCAATCATTGCACCTTGGTATATAATTCTGAATGTTCTACCTTTTGTGAATATTCCTTCGTCTTTTTTTATAGGCTTTCTATTCATCACATCTTTATTTGCAGGGTCAAATGCTAATGCTAATGCTGGGAACGTGTCTGTTACAAGATTTATCCATAAAATATGAATTGGTAATAATATTTGTAACATTGTTGGATCTATTCCAAAATGATTTGCAATTACAGGTGCAAATAATGTTGCTAATAATAATACAATTACTTCACCAACATTGCAAGAAATTAAGAATTGTATTACTTTTAATATATTATCATATATACGTCTTCCTTCTTCAACTGCAGATACTATTGTTGCAAAGTTGTCATCTGTTAAAATAACATCTGCTGCCTCTTTAGCAACTTCTGTTCCAACATTTCCCATTGCACATCCAATATCTGCTGTTTTTAATGCTGGACTATCATTTACCCCATCACCTGTCATAGCAACTACTTCTCCATTTGCTTGCCATGCTTTTACAATACGAACTTTATGTTCTGGTGATACTCTTGCATATACTGAATATTTTCTTACATTTTTGATTAATTCTTCGTCAGATATTTTATCTAATTCTAATCCTGTTAAGGCTTCCTCATCATTCTCTAGAATGCCTAATTTCTTAGCAATTGCAACTGCTGTAATTTTATGATCACCTGTAATCATTACAGTTTTTATTCCTGCATGTTTACATTTTTCAACAGCTTTTTTAGCTTCTTCTCTTGGCGGATCTATCATTCCAACCATTCCAACAAATATAAGGTCACTTTCAATTGTTTTCATTTCCTCTTTTGATGGCATATGGTCAATTTCTTTATATGCAAATGCTAATACTCTTAGAGCATCTTTAGCCATATCTTCATTATTTTTTCTTATCCAATCAGCATATTCATTTAAGTTCGTTCTTATTTCTCCCTTAAATAAATATGAATTACATCTTCTTAAAAGCTCATCAACTCCACCTTTTGTATAAACAATGTATTTTCCATTATTCTCATTTACAGTAGTCATCAATTTTCTTTCAGAATCAAATGGTACTTCTTCTACTCTTGGATTTTCTCTATATACAGCTTGTTCATAATCTAATTTAAAAGCCATATCAACTAAAGCTGTTTCTGTAGGATCTCCTGCTAATTCTCCTGATTCAAGCAATCTTGAATCATTACATAACATACAGTTATATACTAATTTATTAAAATCGTCTGTTGTTTCAACTTTATCAACATCAACAGTCACATCATTACAAAATACTTTTTCAACTGTCATTTTATTTTGGGTTAATGTTCCTGTTTTATCTGAACATATAACTGTACTATTTCCTAATGTCTCAACAGCCGGTAATTTCTTAACAATAGCATTTTTCTTAACCATTTTTTGAACACCTATTGCTAATACAATTGTTGATACTGCTGCCAATCCCTCTGGTATTACAGCTACAGCAAGTGATACAGCTGTCATAAACATATTGATTACACCTTTACCTTGTAATAAACCAATTACAAATATTACTGCACATATTGTTAATGCTGCAATTCCAAGTGTTTTTCCTAATCCATTTAATCTTCTTTGAAGAGGTGTTTCTTGTTTTTCTGTTTCATTAAGCATTCCTGCTATTTTTCCAACTTCTGTATTCATACCAGTTTCAACTACAATGGCTTTGCCTCTACCATATGTAATTAAACTTGATGAAAATAACATATTTTTTCTATCTCCAATTCCAACATCTTCTCCATCGATTGCTTCTGTTTCTTTTTCAACTGGTACAGATTCACCTGTTAAAGAACTTTCTTGTGATTTTAGATTAGCTGCTTCTATTATTCTTAAATCTGCTGATACATAATCCCCTGTTTCAATTATTACTAAATCTCCTGGAACTAATTCTTTTGCAGGAATAACTTGTTCTTTTCCATCTCTTACAACTTTTACCGCATGTTCACTCAATTTTTTTAAAGCTTCAAGTGATTTCTCTGCTTTACTTTCTTGTGCAACTCCTATAACAGCATTCAATAAAACTACAATTAATATTACTATTGTATCTGTAAATCCTTCTCCTTGTGCAACACCAACAACACCTGATACAATAGCTGCTATAATTAAAACTATTATTGAGAAATCTTTAAATTGATCCATAAATTTTTTAAATATAGATTCTTTCTTTTTTTCTTGTAGTTCATTTAACCCATATTTGTTTTTATGTAATTCTACTTGGCTACTGCTAAGTCCTTTTTCTAAGTCTGTTCCTAGTTCTGTTTCAACATCTTTTACTTGTTTGTTAAACCATTGTTTTTCCATTTACATCTTTCCTTTCTTTGCAATTTGGGGACGGTTCTTTTTTTACTTTTGTGCATTTTGTACCCGGTCCATAATTTACATTTTTATTATAACCTCTTTAAAGTAATTTAATATTAAAAAATGAGACTTTTAAAGAAAAAATTTGCATATACTTAACACTACTGCATTTCTTTTCTTTAAAAGTCTCGTTTACTTTTTTACCTGATGTTTTCGTTACTTTCTGTAAAAGCTTGCTAACCAGATTTATGTTCTATTATATATAATAGAAAAATCGCGACTGTTGATTAACAATTTAAAACTACTCCCTTTTAAGGTTTATAATATTTTGGTGACCCCTACGGGAATCGAACCCATGATTAATTTTTTCATATTTTCACTCATGTCCAGTTCCGTATAAGTCTAGTATTTTCAACATTTTTGCACAAAAGTTCTTTATAGTTATTTTTAGTTATAAAAAACTAAAGTGTTAAAAAAGTGTTAATTAATTACAAAACGTATTATATATATATTAATACTAATTGTCAAGTTTTATTTGTAAATATTTTTCATATTCTTCTCTTGTTATCCATTTTCTTTTGTTAAAATATTTTTCAAAATCTTCATTGCTTATAATTAGTTCTTGCATTATTTCATTTTCTACTACATTCATACTACTTCTCCTTTCGTTTGATGTATAAATATAGTAGATTAAGTTGCATTCGGGCAACATTTTACGAAAAGGTCTATTTCATATACGAAATTTATCTTTTAATTTTATACAAATCATTTACATTTACTTTTAACGCATCAGCAATTAATACTAATGTACTTATTTTCGGATCTCTTTCTTGTCTCTCTATCTTACTTAAATGCCCCTTACTTATACCTGATAACTGTGCAAGTGTTTCAAGTGTCATTCCTTTTTCAAGTCTTACCTGCTTTAATAATATTTCTACTTTCATATAATCACCTGGACTTAGTTTGTCCATTTATCTGTATATCATGTATCTTGTTGCATTTGGGCAACTTTATGAAATTAATAAAAGAGAAGTACAAAGACTTCTCTATCTCTTTTGGTCCGGATATTCTTTTTTCTAATTTTATTATAGCATATTTAAATTGCATTGTTTGTCGAAGTTTGTCATGTAAAAAGAACTAGATCGTGCTAGTTCTTTTTTTAATTACTATAACATTTAATTATATCAGAATCTTTAATTTTATTCTGAGAATGCTCATGCGGTGCTAATCCTTTTCTA
>CAKPGU010000017.1 GCA_934155265.1 uncultured Clostridia bacterium | reverse complement strand
TTGGATTTTTACTAGGACTATTTGTTATGAATTTCTTCAAAAATAAATTGGTAAAAAAATAATTACAAATTACAAGTTGTATTTTTAATTAATAAATTTTCAAAAAAGACTTACACAAAATAAAAATATATGCTATAATCATAAAAAACAGAGATATATTAGGTTATAATTGGAAACGCACATTATTTAAAATAATGATAACGAACAACACAAATTATATGTGTTGTTTTTTGACGTTTAAAATTATTTTAGAAAGGGGTTTTTAATTATGCCAAAAACAAAATTTCAAGATTTTGTATATACTATTATTATGGTAATATGTATGGTATATACAATGATTTGCTATAATGTAGCAGTAAACACAGGAGGACTAACAAATCAAGTATTTGTAGCAGCACTAGGAGAGTTGCCAATAATGGGAGCAATTGCATTTATATTGGAATTTTTCTTTATAGGAAAACTATCACAAAAATTAGCATTTAGACTTGTAGATCCAAGAAAAGATAAGCCAATTTTTGTAACATTAGCAATATCAACAATGATAGTATGCTTAATGTGTCCAATAATGAGCTTTTTTGGAAGTATATTATTTAGCTTTGATGGTATGTCAAATGTAATATCAAGATGGTTGCAAATATGTGTTTTGAACTTTCCAATGGCATTGTGTTCACAATTATTTTATATTGGACCTTTTGTTAGGTTTATATTTAATAGCATATTTAAAAATAAAGCATAAGCATTTTTTTATAATAGTAGCGAAAAATTACAATTATTGTTGCTAAAACTAAATTTTAAAATGTAAGTTTTGTAATTTGCTCTAAATTTTAAAATAAAAAATTTTTGTAAAAATATTATACAAAAACAAAATATTTCAGTACTTTTTATGAAATTATGTATAAGCTAAAAATGTCCAAATTTTTGAGTAAAATAAACTTCTAAATTGGACATTTTTTATAATCAGAAAAACCAGCAATATCAATGATTTTAAACAAAATAGATGACATATTTTACTATACTGGGTAGGTGTGTGATAGTGAAAACTATCGCATAGCTACCCTTAAACTATTTATGAGCAAATGTGGACATATTTAAAAAATTTAAAAAATAAATTTAGAGTAAGGGAGAATTTTTATAAGAAAACAGATGTATATATAGTATAGGGAGAGTGAATTAATATGAGTGAAACTTTCAAAATCAATATATACTTCGACGAAAAAGGTGAAGAGTTAGAAGAATTAATAAAACACTTAATAATTAATATCTTAAAAAAAGATATTTTTGAGCATTAAAATTTTGCTCTAAATAAGATATAATAAAACTTAAATTCAAATTGTTTAAATATTAAGAAAGTTATATAACTTTCTTAATATTTAAACATATGATGTACACAAATTTGCTTTGCAAATTTGGCACGCGAACAAAAACGCGGACTTTAAAATGTTATTGTAATTGCAAAAGTTATTGATGTTCGCTTTTGTTATATAATAGGAAAGTTTTACTTTCCTATTATATAAAAGCTACAACCGCTAGCCCTTTGAGATTTTCTCCTTATAGTCGAAAACTCAAATCGGGCGAGAACAAAGGGCGACTACGTCGCTTTGTTCTTAAGCATATAAGGGAGGAAAAATGCTTGAACAAATAGAAAAAACAATATTCAAGGTAGCAATATATATAAGGTTATCAAAAGAAGATGTAGATAGAGGTTATGATGAAAGTGAAAGTATAAAAAATCAAAGAACATTACTAACAGAATATGTACAAAAATTAGGATGGAAGTACCAATTAATAGATACATATATAGATCAAGGTTTTACTGGAACAAATTTTAATAGACCAGATTTTCAAAGAATGATAAAAGATATAGAAAACGGAAAAATTAATATGGTTGTAACAAAAGATTTATCCCGTTTAGGTCGTGATTATATAGAAACAGGAGAATATATAGAAAAATGGTTTCCAGAAAATAATGTAAGATATGTTTCAGTAACAGATGGAATAGATACTTTTGAAGCATCAAATGGCAACAATGATATTGCACCATTTAAATCAATATTAAATGATATGTATTCAAAAGACTTATCAAAAAAAATTAGGACAGCACTTCACACTATGCAAAAACAAGGAAAATGGGTAGGAGGAAAAACACCACTTGGATACATAAAAGATTTAAAAGATAAAAATAAATTAATAATTTATGAACCAGAGGCTCAAATTGTAAGAACTATTTTTAATATGGCATCTAATGGAAATCAAGTTGGAAAAATAAGAGATTACTTAAACAATAGCAATATTCCGACAGCCAATAAATCAAGGTATAATAAAGAAACATTTTGGGAGAATAAAACAGTAAAAAATATATTAAAAAATAAAGCATATATAGGTACAACAGTGCAAAATAAAAGGAACAGAATAAGTTATAAAAATAGAAAAATCAGAACAAATTCAGAAGAAAAATGGGTAACTGTAGAAAATACACATGAACCAATAATAGATAAAAAAGTATTTGATGCAGTGCAAAAAATGGTAATAGTTCAAAACTACAATAGAAATGAAAAGAAAAATATGTTTTTATTAGATGGTTTACTTTTTTGTTATGAATGCAAACATAAAATAGGGGTAAGAGGAAAAAAGAATGGTAATTATTATATGGTATGTAATAATTATCGCAGAAATTCAAAATTAAAACTTTGTACATCACATGGTTTTAGCTATTCTAATTTAGAATACACTATAATTAACTATATTAAAAACTTATTTCAAAAAATAGATAGTGAAAAAATAGAATTAGAAGTAAAAAAGGGAATGACAAAATATGATTATGGAAAAATACTTCAAAAACTAGAAAACGAGATAAAATTAATAAATAGCAATATTGACCAAATTTATATAGACAAATTAAACAATAAAATAAGTGAAGAAATGTATGAAAGATTATTAAAAAAATTTGGAGATGAAATAAAACAAAAAGAAAATGAATACATAGAAATTAAGAGGCAAAAAGAAGATTCAAAACAAGATGATACTGAAAAAATAAAAAGTATTGTACAAGATTTTCTAAGTCTAAATAAACCAACATCAGAAATTATGAAAGTAATTATTAATAGAATAGAGATACATCAAGATAAACAGGTAGATTTATATTTCAATTTTAAACAATTAAATAACTTAAAATAAAAATATAAGGCTAATTTAATATTAAATTAGTCAAAAATAAAAATTAAAACTGCCTATTTTTATATCAACCAGAAGCAATAAGTATGTCAGATAGAGTAATAGTATTATCTGAAAGACCTGCAACAGTAAAAAGTATACACAAAATAAATTTTGAAATGGAAAATAGAACACCATTAAATTGTAGAGAAAATCCTAAATTTAGTCAATATTTTAATTTAATGTGGAAAGAATTAGGAGAAAAGAGTATATAAAAATTTATTTATATGAATTGTAATTTTACATAATTTGTGATACAATGTAAAAGTAATTTTTATTAAATTACTTTCTTATGCTAAAAGAAAGTGAGTACATTATTTTTTTGAAAGGAGACATTGCAACATGGGATTTAGTTACAGGAAGAGAATAAAGCTTGGAAATGGTACTTACTTAAATCTAAGTAAAAGTGGAATTTCTATAAGTCAGAAAGTAGGTCCAGTTACCATTAACTCTAAAGGGGCAGCTACTGTTAACTTAGGAAATGGAATTACTTACAGAACAACCAAGAAAAAAAAGAAAAAATAGTTGTACTAATTGCAGGTGATAAAATGTTATCACCTGCATATTTTATATACTAGGAAAGTTCTCTGAACTTCCTAGTATATAAAAGCTACAATCGCTAGCCCTTTGAGATTTTCTCCTTATAGTCGAAAACTCAAATCGGGCGAGAACAAAGGGCGACTACGTCGCTTTGTTCTTATAAAAATGGAAATAAAAGTCAATAAAAATAGAAAAAATTGGTAAAAATCTAAAACAATCTATAATATATATTGAAATTTTTAGTATATTGTAATATAGTAAGAAACGAGGTGTTACAATGGAAAAAAGAGATCTATATAATAGATATAAGGAGAATACACAATCTACAATATTAAAAGAGCAGGAAATACCAGATGATTATTATACACTGGTTGTAACAGTTCTAATTCAAAACTCTAAAAATGAGATATTGATACAAAAAAGAAGTAAACAAAAAGGTGGAGAATATGGATTGACATCAGGTCATCCAAAATCAGGAGAGAATAGTTTAACAGGCATTATATCTGAAATAAAAGAGGAGTTAGGAATGGAGGCACAGCCACAAGAACTAAAATTAATGTATTCTACTAGAGATGATAGTAATAAATGTTTTTATGATTTATATTACTTAAAAAAAGATTATAAAAAAGAGAAGATGTTATTGCAAAAAGAAGAGGTAGAAAAAGTATATTGGTTATCAGAGGAGAAAGTTAAAGAATTATGTACTAGAGGAGAATTTAAAGAAAGTCATATAGAAGCTTTTGAAATTTTGATGAAAAAAATCAATGGAAAATATTGACAAATTTTAAATATAGATATAAAATGGAAAAAATTGGAATGAAGGGGAGGCCTGAAATTATGCCTATGGTTGCTCAATGGGATATAAATGATGACTGTAATCTTAATTGCAAACATTGTAGAGTTTTAGATAAAAATACGAAAGAAAAGGAATTAACATTAAAACAAGCAAAAAGCTTATTATCTCAATTGTATTATTGTGGTACAACTAAACTAAATCTTTCAGGAGGAGAGCCATTTCTAAGAAAAGATTTATTCGAGATATTAAATTATGCTACAAAATTTGAAGATATAGTAATAACAACAAATTGTACATTGATAAATGAAAAAATAGCACAAAAATTAGCTCAATATCCAAATGTAAGATTATCTATAAGTATAGATGGAATGGAAGAAATACATGATAAGTTTAGAGGGAGAAAAGGAACATTTCAAAAAGTAATTAATACTTTACCTATATTAAAAGAAAATGGAATCAAGTTTTCAATAAGATATACTCTTACAAAAGATACTATAAAAGATGCAAAAGCAGTATTGCAATTGGCTAGTAAAAATGGAGCTGAAGAATTTAATACAAGAAGAGTTATATTAACTGGAAATGCAAGTGAAGATTTAATGATATCTAATGAACAATATAAAAATATAATTAAAGAATTAATACAAGAATGTAAAAAATTAAAGATTAAATTTAGAACAGGAGATCCATTGCTAATTCCAATATTTCCAAAGATATTTGGAATAGATTTAAAAGAAGCAAGTCAATATTATGCAGGATGTGAAGCAGGTGACGAGATTATATATATTGACTTTAAAGGAAATGTAGGAGCTTGTTCATATATTCCTATGTTTGCAGATAATATAAAAGAAAAATCATTAGACGAAATTTTAGAAAAAAACAAATTATTTGTTACACTAAAAGAATATAAAGAAAACTTAAAAGGAAAATGCCAAAAATGTAAATATAAAATGATATGTGGTGGATGTAGAGCTACAGCATTAGCACTAAAAAAATCATTACTAGAAGAAGATCCATTATGTTTATTATAGTTATTAATATTGCAATTTCTTTGCAATACATATAATTTAATAGGTTTATTACCTAGAAAGGAGCTCAAAATGAAAAAAGAAGTAATGAAAAAAGAGGTAAAAAACAAAACAATAAATGAAGCAAAAAAAGAGAAAAACAATAAAAAGAAAATACTTACATGTAGAATGTGCGGATAAAAGATTAAAAAAGGTGGCAAATATATTTTAGCCACCTTTTCTTGTATAGAAAGGATGATTGAAATGAGCATATTTCCAAAAAGATTAATAAAAGGTAAGGATAACTTTACAACATTTCATATGAAGATTTGCAACAATTCAAATGAAGATGTTAATGGAAAAATCAAATATAAAGTAATTATGCCAGATGGAAAAATTGATGAATTTGACTTAAATAGAATAGAAAAAATTGAAGCTAAATCAGAATTGAATAAATACGATAAATATTACATAAAAGAGGATTTTCCAATTGGAAGATACTTTGTAGATGGTACATTCTGGTGGGAGGATATAAATATATTATCAGAAACAAATAAAAATGATTTTTTTGATGTAATAGAAGGAGAGTAGTATGAGAAAAATAGATGGATTAAAATTTTTACAAAAGAATTTTCCAGATCTAACAGTTGACTGTTTATTCGTAGATAAAATTGAAAATTTGGATGAGAGCCAACTAGAAAAAAGCAAGTTATGGAGAGTAAGAGGAGGACGTACAATAGGTTCAGAGTTAAATTTACCGCAAGGTACTTTTTCAGATAAAAATGAATTAAAAAAATTTATGAAAGAGCAAAAGCAAAAAGACAGAAATATGGAATTTGTAATACATAGAGTATCACCAGAGTATTTTTCTGCCCCTTTTGTAGGAACTTTAGCAGTATACAATAAAGGAGATAGACCTGGAATAAAGATTGAATTACAAGAAGTTACAAAAGAATTGGTTAATTCGATTGATAAAGGAAAAAGACCCAGGGATTGGGAAGCAAGCCTAATACTTGACTATGAATTTTTGAGTAAAGCACCTAAAGTTTTAAAAAAATCTTCTAATTTGAATATGGATTTCTTGAAATATCCTATTGTTGTTATTCATGAGATTGGTGAGCAGATTTTTGACTTATATGAAAAAAATGGACAAGAAGCAGAAACATATACAAGATTTAATATTTATGATTTAGGTCAAGTTCTTTTGGATGATCATAGAAGTAAAGAATCTTTTATGGAAAAATATAAGTTTATTCCTTCTCCGGTAATTACAACTGAATTTAAGAAAAGAAAAATTATAGAAAAAGAGCAGGAATTATAGTTCCTGTTTTATTTATATCACATCAATATTTTGTTTTACATAAAATATATCAGGAATACAAATGTAAAACTGAAAGTGATGTGATAATTATGAATAATAAAAAAATAATTTCTAATGAGCGAAAAAAATACTTAAGAAAAATAAAAGTAAGAAAATTTGAAATATTAAGTACCCAAATACTTATAGTTATAGTATTTATAGCACTATGGGAAATTCTTGCAAGAAAAGGAATAATAGATAGTTTTATAGCTAGCCAGCCATCTAGAATAGTAAAAACATTTATGAATTTATCATCAAATAATTTATTAGAACACTTAAAAATTACATGTGAAGAGACATTAATTGGGTTTGGGCTAGGGAGTATTGCTGGAGTTATAATTGCAATGATATTATGGTGGTCTCCATTTATTTCTAAAGTATCTGAGCCGTTTTTAGTGGTTCTAAATAGTTTGCCTAAAATTGCACTTGGACCTGTAATTATAATTTGGGTTGGGGCTGGTATGCCTGCAATAATTGTAATGGCATTAGCAATTTCATTAATTGTAACAATACTTGAAATTCTAAATGGATTTTTACACACAGATAAAGAAAAAATTAGAATGGCAAAAACATTTAATGCAAATAAAATTCAAATATTAACTAAAATTGTAATTCCATCAAATATTCCAACTTTTTTTAATAGCCTAAAAGTGAATATAGGTTTATCTTTAGTAGGTGTAATATCAGGTGAATTTTTAGTATCTAAAGGTGGACTTGGATATTTAATTGTATATGGTGGGCAGGTTTTTCAACTTGATTTAGTAATGACTAGTGTTATAATTCTTGCTGTTGTTGCAGCACTTATGTATCAAAGTATAGTTTTGTTAGAGAAGAAATTTGTAAAATAAAATTCTAATCACATATTTTGCTGAGTAACATAAAATATACAAAAATTAAAAGGAGGCAAATATGAAGAAAACAACAAAATTCACTATTGTAGTGATATTACTAATGATAATATTGATAGCAACAGTATTTTTAATAAAAGTAAAAAATACTGATAAAAATAATAGTGCTGAGATACATAAGATACAATTAAATGAGGTTACAAGGTCTGTATTTTATGCACCTCAATATGTAGCTATATCTAAAGGTTTTTTTGAAGAAGAGGGATTGAAATTAGAGATAACAACAGGTCAAGGTGCAGATAAAGTAATGACAGCAATTTTGGCAGGTCAAAGTGATATCGGATTATGTGGCCCAGAAGCAGCTATATATGTATATAATGAAGGCAAAGAAGATTATATTGAGGTATTTGCACAACTAACACAAAAGGATGGGTCTTTTTTAGTAAGTAAAGAGCAAACAGATAACTTCTCTTGGCAGGATTTAAAAGGAAAAACAGTTATACCTGGAAGAAAAGGTGGTGTTCCATATATGACACTTGAGTATGTATTAAAACAAAATGGATTAAATCCTAAAACAGATTTAGTACTTGATGATAGTATAAAATTTGACTTAATGGCAGGTGCTTTTACTGGAGGAAATGCTGAATATGTTACACTATTTGAACCAACAGCATCTATGACAGAAGATGCAAAAAAAGGATATATAGTAGCATCAGTAGGCGAAGCAGCAGGAGAAGTTCCATATACAGCTTATTGTGCCAAAAAAAGTTATATTGCAAATAATAAAGAAATTATTGAAGGCTTTACAAAAGCAATATATAAAGGAGAACAATGGGTTAAGGAACATTCTGCAATAGAAATTGCAAAAGCAATACAAGAGTTTTTCCCTGATACCACTGTAGAATCTTTAGAAAATTCAGTACAAAAGTATAAAGAAATCGACGCATGGAAAGAAAATCCTATTCTTAAAGAAGAAGCTTTTGATAAACTTCAATTAATTATGACAGAGGCCGGAGAACTTGAGCAAAAAGCTCCGTATAATAAAATTGTAAATAATACTTTTGCAGAAAAAGTATCAAAAAGTGAGTCCTAAATTAGGACTCTTTAAAATTAGCTAATAAGTGCTAGTAAAAATTTGTTCATATTTCTTTACTTATTGGAGTATAAATGATATAATAGTGCTATCAATTTATTAGAAGATGAGGTAAAATATGAAAGAAATAGAACTAAGAAATGTAAAAGGATGCGCAGATTATGTACCAAGAGAACAATTTATAAGAAACTATATATCAGATACACTAAAAAAAGTATTTGAAAAATATGGATTTAAGCCATTACAAACACCAATATTATGTTATTATGATTTATTAGCATTAAAATATGATGAAGAAAATGATATATTAAAAGAAGTATATAAAGTAACAGATCAAGGAAATAGAAATTTAGCATTAAGATATGACTTAACAGTTCCTTTTGCAAAATATATAGCAATAAATCAAAACACAAGACTACCATTTAAAAGATATGAAATAGGAGAAGTATTTAGAAATGGTCCTGTAAAATTGGGAAGAGATAGAGAATTTATTCAATGTGATGTTGACTGTGTTGGGATAGAAGGACAATTAATTGAAGCTGAATTTGTAGCATTATATGTAGAGGCATATAATGATTTAGGAATTGATGTAGTAATTAAATATAATAATAGAAAGTTTTTATCAGGAATAATAATTGAAGCTGGAATTTCAGAGGAATTAGTTACAGAAACAATAACTATAATAGATAAATTTGAAAAGTTAACTAAGCAAGAACTTGAAAGAGAGTTTAAAAAAATTGGTTTAAATGATGAACAAGTGGAAAAACTATTTATATACTTAAATATGGATGTAGAACAACTTATAAATATTGAAAATAAAAATGAGATATTTGCAGAAGGAATAGAAGAACTTGATAAATTAAGAGGCTATATAGAAAAACTTGGTCTAATAGAATATGTTCAGTTTGCACCATCACTTGCAAGAGGACAAGAATATTATACAGGTACGGTTTTTGAAGTATATGTTAAAGATGGAAGTATAACTTCAAGTATTGGTGGTGGAGGTCGTTATGATAAAATGATAACAGACTTCATAAATAATGGGACAACATATCCAGCTGTGGGAGTTAGTTTTGGTCTAAATGTTATATATGAAATTTTAAAAAATAAAGAAGAATTTACAGAAAGAGCATTAACTGACATATACATAATTCCAATGGGAACAGAAATTGAATGTTTGAAAATAGCTCAAACAATGAGAAATGCAGGATATAAAGTTGAAGTAGAAATGAAAAATAGGAAAATGAAGAAGGCTTTAGATTATGCAAATGTTGAACACATTCCATATGTATTTATATTAGGGGAAGATGAACTTTCAAATAATTACATATCAGTAAAAAATATGGAAGAAAAAACACAAAAACAAATTTCTATTGATAATATTGTAGAAGAATTTGAAAATATATAAAAAAATTCAAAAAAAGTAGTAGACAAATAAAATAGTATATGATACAATTACATCTAGTATTTAATGCTAGATGTAATTTTTGCGAAAATAGGAGGTTATATTATGAAAAGAACAAAATTAGCCGATAGAATATTACCAACATATACAAAAGGTGAAGAAATTTTTAATATGGTATCACATATAGTTGGTGGAGTGGCAGGTATTGTAACCATTGTTTTATGTAGTGTATTTGGTGGTATTCGTCATAATCCATATGGTATAGTAAGTGGAATAATTTTTGGAGTATCAATGCTATTTTTATATACTATGTCAAGTATATATCATGGATTGAGTCCAAAATTAAAATCTAAAAAGGTTTTTCAAGTATTAGATCACTGTGCAATATTTGTACTAATTGCTGGTTCATATACTCCATTTGCATTATGTACATTAAGAGAATATTCAACAGCTTTAGGGTGGACGATATTTGGAATTATATGGGGTTTTGCTATATTAGGAATTACATTAAATTCAATTGATCTAAAAAAATATAAGATATTTTCAATGATATGCTATTTAGTAATGGGATGGTGCATAATAATAAAAGCAAATTTATTACCTAGCTTATTAGGATTGCCAGGATTTATAATGCTTCTTTCTGGAGGAATTATATATACAATTGGTGCAATTCTTTATGGAATTGGAAAAAAATATAAATATGTACATTCTATATTTCATTTATGTGTATTTTTAGGAAATATATTGCATGTATTATGTGTTTTAATGTATGTTATATAGTATTTAAAATAAAAAGATCCTACCAATTATGGTAGGGTCTTTTTCTGACTAATGATTTTTAATGTAATCTGTAACTACAGAAATAAACTGACTATTAGTAGGTTTTTTTCTATAAAACCTGAAAAGAGCTAATTTTTCTTCTGAAGCTACTTCAATTGACCGCCAGCTTTTTTCGATTACGTATCTGATAGCACGTTCTACAAGTTTTGGGTTAGTTTCAAACTTTTCTGCAACAGCAGGATATAGTCTGGTTGTGATTTGTCCGATATAACTACTTGATGAACATTCAAGTTGTATTGCATATTTTAGATATGCATAACCAGTTAAATAAGATGATATTCCCAAGTCTTTAAGGCAGTTGGAAATCAATTTCTCTTGTTCATCATACTCTTCTGTTTTAGAAATAGCTGATATAACTGAAGTGCTACTTTCTGTAGTAAGAGATTCTAGAATTCGAATATCTATTTTTGAAACTTCTTCTCCAGATATTAAATTTGCTTGAATCCGTTTGCATGCCTCTAAAGCTGTTAATTTTTTTTGGTCTTTTTCTGTCATCATATGTCAGTTCCTCCTAATGTTATTTTCGACATATTTATTTTAACATAAGATTGACATAATGTCAATTAATATCAATATAAAAGAGATTAATTAGTTATGTAAAATATATAAAAATTTTTCAAAAAATTTCCAAAGAAAATAAAAAAACTATTGCCAAATAGAATATTATTTAATATAACATTTTTGAAAGAAAAATAATAGGTATAGTTTTTAGGGAGGAAGTTATTCTACAAGTGTGTAAAAGTATATTAAATAAGATTTGCTGTCACCTAAAAGAATTTTATATATATAGTAAAGAACAAATTGTAGTACTAAAAATAAAAATTTCAAAATTATCAAAAAGAAAAAAATGTACCCGGTCCTAAATTACTTTCGACAAAATTCTCCTAAAAATCATATTATATATAAATAATATGAAAGGAGGATTTTTAAATTGTGAACATAGAAGGAAAAAGAATAGGATTTGTAATGACAGGCTCATTTTGTACATTTAGAAAAACAATAGATGAGCTTAAGAAAATTGTAAAATTGGGAGCTAAAGTAATTCCAATAATGTCAGAAAATAGTTATACTATGGATACGAAATTTGGTAAAGCTGAAGATTTTATAAATGAAGTTGAAGATATTACTGGAACCAAAATTCTGCACACAATTCAGGAAGTAGAACCAATTGGTCCCAAAGATATGTTAGATATATTAGTGGTGGCACCTGCAACAGGGAATACCATGGCAAAACTTGCAAATGATATAATTGACAACTCAGCAACTATGGCTGTAAAATCACATTTAAGAAGAGAAAGACCTGTAGTTATAGCTATATCTACTAATAATGGACTGTCAGGTGCTGGAGAAAACATAGGAAAATTATTTAATAGAAAATACTATTATTTTGTTCCATTTAAGCAAGATAATCCAATTACTAAGCCTCGTTCTATAGTTTTTGATCCATCTTATTTGATAAAGACTATAGAATATGCTTTAGATAATGAACAAATTCAGCCAATATTATTATGAATATAAAAATAGAAAGGAAACGTTACCAGTGGGGACACCCTTGTTCGGTAAAAAACGTTACCAATAGGGACACTCATTAATGGTAAAAACTTAGTATTTAAAATAGTTAATTAATAGATATAATTGTATCTATATTAATAATATTAACTTTTAATATACTTTTTACCATTAATGAGTGTCCCTATTGGTAACGTTTTTTACCGAACAAGGGTGTCCCCACTGGTAACGTTTTTTACCGAACAAGGGTGTCCCCACTGGTAACGTTTTTTACCAAACATGAGTGTCCCCACTGGTAACTAAAAATTATATTGTTTTTCTATATTTAAAAAGACATTTTTTTCTTATAAATTTACCAAAATCTTCGGCAGAACCTAATTCAAACCCGCTTTTACTAACTAACATAGCATAATCAGGATTTATGTATAGATAAAAATAATCTTTTGTTTCAAAAACTTTGTATAACTTAAAATAATATATAGCTTTCTTATCAAGTAAAAAATATAAATTATAAAAAGAGAATGTATAACTAGCTTCTTTTATATTACTAAGTTTTTTTTGAGTTTTTTGGTATCTCTTCATAGGAAAATAAATTCTCCATAATAAAAAGCCAATAAGTAATGTTATAAAAAGAAATATAAATGGAACATTTAATTTTTTTATGTTTAAAATTATACAATAAATTAATAATATAGTCATAATAATAGTATAAAAATTATTAGAAAAAGCAAATTTTTTATTATGAAATTCTATAAATTGATTATAATTTTTAGAATTATATTTAGTTATATTTTTAAATAAAATTTCTTGTTTTTGTTGTTTCATATTTTAATCCTTTCAATTCATTATAAAATAAATTATAAATCTTTAGGGTCAGCTAAAGGGTTAGACTCTATAGCATTACGCACTTGTTCATTATTTACGTGGGTGTAAATTTCAGTTGTAGAAATACTTTGATGTCCTAGAAGTTCTTGTAAAGCTCTGATGTCAACTTTTCCATATTGATACATTAAAGTAGCAGCAGTATGTCTTAATTTATGAACAGATAAATTTTTGGTATCTAATCCAGCCTGCTTTAATTCTTTACTGATTATATTTTGAACTGTTCTATTGCTAATACGTTGTTTTTGTTCACTTAAAAAAAGAGCTTTTTCAGAATGTTTACTATCATGTTTTACCATATTTGAAGCAGGTCGAGAAGATAAATAATCATTTAATGCAACCATGCATGATTTATTCAAATAGATTGTACGTTCTTTGTTTCCTTTACCAATTACAGTCATTTTACATTCACTAAAATCAATATCATTTATATTAATTCCTACTAATTCAGATAATCTCATACCACAATTTAAAAATAATGTAGTTATAGCATAATCTCTTTTATAATTTCTATTATCTTCATTTTCTGCTACACTCAATAACTTTTTACTATCCTCTAAAGATAAATATTTAGGCATTCTTTTTTCAAGTTTTGGAGTTTCTAAATTTTGAGCAGGGTTAATTTTTAAAATATTAGCTTTTTGAGATAAATATTTAAAAAATATTCTTATTGTTGAAACTTTTCTAGCTCTTGTTGTAGCTTTACTTCTATTATCTATAGCTAAATGAGATATATAAGAATGAATGTCATCAAGTGTTATTTTCTTTAAATCATTTTCAGTAAATACAAGAATATCTATTTTTGACAAATCGGTTTCATTAGTCAACTTAAAACGAATTACCATAAATTTTAAAAAGTTAGTTAAATCATAATTATATTCTTTTACTGAATTTGGTGATTTATTTAATATTGTTATTGAATAATCTAAAAATGAATTTAAATATTCAGGGTTTTTTTCTTTTTGCATCATTTGTTTCACTCTCCATTGTATTATATTACATTTTATATGATATCACGTTTTGAAAAAAAATAAAAGAAAATAAAGAAAAAGAATTTGATAAATTCAAAGAAAAAATAGCAAAACTGGAAGATGAAAGAAAACAAATATATTTAGGAAATAAAAAAATAATAAATAAAGTAATAGAAAAATATTTAAAAGAAGTTTCATAGTTTCACAAGCTGGAGGAGGAAAAACTGGATTAAAAGCATTTGTACAAGCTGAATAACAAAGAGAACAGACAGGAGATTTATTTGTAGAGATAAATCCAGATGAAGTTGCAATTTATCATAAATACTATGAGCAAATATTAAAGGTATTTCCCAATGAATCTTATGCGAAATTGCAAAAATTTATTCTTCCAGCTTTAGACGATTATCTAAGACAAAGAGCAGTACAATTAAGAAATAATATAATACAGGAAGGTACATTTGGTAGTACAAATGGATATCTTGAAATGAAAGAATAAAATTGGAAATAAAAAAATTCAATTGACTAAATTATGTAAATGTGATAAAATACAAAAGGAAGTTTTTTAAAATCCTGTTTTACAGGTAGAATGTAACAATTTAATAAAACTATTTTTTACAGGAGGAAAAAAATGTATCAATTAATGAAACGAGATTGGGAATTACGGAATTCATCGCTCTTTACAGAGCAAATATCTGCATTAAAAAGGGAAACAAAAATCTTAACTTATGAGGAATGTAGGGAATATGCATGTAAAGATATTTCGCAAAAGACATGGAATTCTTTTAATGACATTGAAAAAGTAATTGAAATACCGAAAGGAAAGGAATTTCATTTTTTAGGGAGAGTGGATACAGATTTTATAGAAGAGTACTGTCCTGAAGTATACTATTATATGTTTAAGAGAAGAAAGTATGTTGCATTTTCTACGATTAATAATAGAAATATATCACACTTTCTGGGTAAACCATTTTTGGTATATAATATGTTACCAAAGGAAATAGTTCATATTTTTCCAACTGACAGTGATACTGAACAATATGCTCAAGGCGAAGAGGAGTTAACTTTTCTTCCAAGTTTATGGTTGAAATTAAATGAGTTAGAAGATTTAACAAATCAGCTGGGAGTATACAACCAAATTACGTGCGAAACAAAACGGGGTGGTGAAATAATAAAACCATGTGCTGTAATAGCATTTGAAAAAAATGATGAAGAAATTGTAAAAATAGCAGAAAAATTTAATATCAAATGCATTATTGTTCATCCAGATGAAAAAGCGATTAACTATAGTGATGATTTGTTGTTAGATAAGAAAAAAATTACGTCAATTTCTCCAATATTGGAAAAAAAGTACGGAATAAAATTAAAAAATATGGCACATATTTAAAATAAGATTGATACAAAAAAGAAAGCGAAGAAATGAGACTACTTTCAGTAGTCTCAAAAAATACCGCTTTCTTTTTAAATATATATTTCTAAGAAGTGTTGTGGCAAAAAACTTGCAATAAAAAATATAATAATATATAATTATTTCATAAATAAGAAAGGGATGATGTAACAAATGAATAAAAAAATTATTATATGGATAATTGTAGTAGTTGCAATAGTTTTAGCAATTGCTGGAGGCATAATATTATATACAAATAATAAAACAAAATCAAATCCAGAAGATATTTGGAATCAATATATAGCTTATATTAATGATCAAAAATATGATGAGATGTATAATATGTTAACAGATGATTCTAAAGCACAAATTTCTCAAGAGGACTTTGTTTCAAGAAATAAAAACATTTATGACGGAATTGATATGACAGATATGAAAGTTGAGATTACAAGTATTGAAAATGAGGATTCAAAAACAAGTAAGATTACATATAATTCAACAATGAATACAGAAGCTGGACAAATTGATTTTGAAAATACGGTTAGACTAACCAAAAATAAGGATAAAGAAAATAAATATGGTATCAATTGGAGTTCAAGTTTGATATTTCCTCAATTAAACAATACAGATAAAGTTAGAATAAAAACTATATCTGCTGAAAGAGGCTCAATAACAGATAAAAATGGACAGTTATTGGCAGGTAAAGGAACAGTATCTTCAGTTGGAATTGTACCAGGAAAGCTTGGAGAAAATAAAGATGAAAGCATAGAAAAAATGGCTAGTCTTTTAGGTGTAACTGCGGATTCAATAAATAAAAGCTTATCAGCATCTTGGGTGAAAGATGATTCTTTTGTCCCAATAAAGAAAGTTTCAATAGATGATACTGAATTGAAAAATCAATTACTTCAAATTCCAGGAATAAAGATAACAACAGATAAGGGAAGAACGTATCCTTTAGGAGAAGCTGCAGCACATTTAGTTGGTTATGTACAAAATATTACAGCAGAAGAATTGCAAGAAAATAAAGGAAAAGGATATACAAGTACAAGTATTATAGGAAAAGCAGGATTAGAGAAAATATATGAAGAAAGACTAAAAGGAAAAGATGGAGTAGAAATATATATTGAGAGTTCTGATGGAACTAGAAAAGCTGATATTGCTAAAATTGATGTCCAAAATGGTGAAGACATAAAATTAACAATAGATTCAAGTATTCAAACTAAATTATATAATGAACTTAAAGATAATGAAGGATGTTTTGTTGTAATGCATCCTAAAACAGGAGAGTTATTAGCACTTGTAAGTACACCATCATATAATCCAAATGATTTCGCATTAGGAATGAATACTGAAAAATGGAATTCAATCAAAAATGATGAAAAAAATCCAATGCTTGCAAGATATCTACAAAGTTATTGCCCTGGTTCAACATTTAAGCCTATAACAGGTGCAATTGGATTAACAACTGATTCATTAAAGGTAGAAGATACATTTTCTTATAGTGGATTAAGTTGGAAAAAAGATGGCTGGGGTGAATATGATATAACAACACTTACAGCATATAATGGACCTAAAAATTTGAAAAATGCTTTGATATATTCTGATAATATTTATTTTGCGCAAGCAGCTCTACAAATTGGAAAAAGTAATTTTACAAGTGGCTTGAAGAAAATAAAATTTGGAGAAAATATAGACTTTACATTAGCAACATCAAAATCTCAATATTCAAATAGTGATGATATTCAAAATGAAAAGGTTCTAGCTGATAGTGGATATGGTCAAGGTGAAATTCTTGTAAATCCTATACATATGGCTTCTATATATTCTGCTTTTGCAAATGATGGGAATATGATAAAACCATATTTAGAAGTGAAAGATGACAATAAAACAGAATATTTAGTAGAAAATGCATTTTCTAAAGATGCAGCGAATACAATAAAAGAGGATTTGATACAAGTTGTAGAACAGGGAACAGCAAAAGACATGAAAGTTTCAGGAAGAACAATTGCAGGAAAAACAGGTACTGCAGAATTGAAAGGTTCTAAAAATGCAGAAGCTGATGTACTTGGTTGGTTTGATTGCTTTACAACAGAGGAAAATAATAATCAATTATTAATTATAAGCATGGTAGAAAATGGCAGAGATTTAGGCGGAAGCCATTATCTAATAAGTAAAATAAAATCATTATTTTAAATTATAAGGATGGACAAAATGAAAGAAATATATGTTGTACTAACACATACAGGAACAATATTATCAAGAATAATAAAAAGTTATACAAAAGATGAATTTTCGCATTGCTCAATTTCGTTAGATATACAGCTAAATCATATGTATAGTTTTGGAAGGCTAAATCCATATAATGCTTTTTGGGGTGGATTTGTTCATGAGTACATAGATAAAGGAACATTTAAAAGATTTTATAAAACAGTAGCGAAAATTTATGTTTTAAGAGTATCTGATGAGCAATATGAAAAAATTAAAAATACTATAATGAAAATTCAAGTAAATAAAGAAAAATATAAATTTAACATATTAGGACTTTTTGCAGCTGGATTTCATATAAGAATGCAAGAAAAATATTCATTTTATTGTGCAGAATTTGTTAAATATGTTATAGAACATGCTGGTGTGGAAACAGGACTACCAGAGGTAGTGAAGCCAGAAGATTTTAAATATATGAAAGGACTAAAAGAAGTATATAGTGGTTTATTAAGAGATAATATGAAAGGAAACTAAAGATGGAAAATAAATTAAAAGATTATTCTGCAAATGAAAATAATCCTAAATGGGAAAAAATAATAAAAAGAGAAAAAAAAATATATAAAAGAAAAGATGATGTGCGATCAGAATTTGAAAGAGATTACACGAGATTATTACATTGTAATGCATATAGGAGATTAAAACATAAAACTCAGGTGTTTTTCTCACCAGAAAATGATCATATTTGTACAAGAATTGAACATGTAATGCACGTAGAATCGGTAAGTTATACAATAGCTAAATATTTAGGGTTAAATACTGAATTAACAAAAGCAATTGCAACAGGTCATGATATAGGACATAGTCCATTTGGACATGCAGGAGAAAGAATATTATCAGAAATATCTAAAAGAGATATTGGAGAGCCATTTTGGCATGAAAGAAATGGCTTGGAATATGTAGATAAAATAGAATTACTTGAAGACACTAATAAAAATATGCAAAATCTTAATTTAACTTATGCTATTAGAGATGGAATAATATCTCACTGCGGAGAAGTTGATGAGAATGGTCTAAAGCCAAGAGAAGAATGTATTAATTTAGATGAATATAAACTTCCAAATCAATATGCTCCATATACTTGGGAGGGATGTGTTGTAAAAGTAGCAGATAAAATATCATATTTAGGAAGAGATATTGAGGATGCAATAACATTAGGCATTTTAGACAAAAAATTAGAAGAATTGTATAAAATTTTGCAATCAAAAGAAGTTATAAATAATACAGTAATAATACATCATTTAATACAAGACTTATGTCAAAATTCTTCAGTAGAGAAAGGATTATGTTTTTCAGATAAAACATTTAATTTATTAAAAGAGATAAAAGATTTTAATTATAAGCATATTTATTTTTGCGATAAAATAAAACCTTCAAGTAGATATTTTAATATTGTAATAAATGAAATTTATTTTACATTAAAAAATATTTATGATGGTGAGAATACATTAAATAATATGGAAAATATAAAAAAGATTTATCCAGAAGTTATTAGTAACTTTCAAAAGTGGTTAGAAGGTTACTGGAATTTCAAAAGAAAATCTTTTTATAAAAATGATGTTATTTTTGATATAAATAATGAAAGAGATTTTTGCAAAGCTATTATTTATTATATTTCTGGTATGACTGATAATTTTGCAATTGATACATATAACAAAATCATAGGTTTTTAAATATAGCATAAAACTTTAAATATAGTCTTTCCATTTTAAGATTATATTTAAAGTTTTATGCAAATAGTAAAAAGGAGTTATTAATGAGTAATTTAAAAAACAAAGTAATCACAGTACAAAAAATATTAAACAATTTAAAAGAAGATCATATAAGTGAATTTTCTGCCCAATGTGCATATTATGTAATATTATCATTTATACCATTTGTCATTTTATTACTTACATTGATTCAATATACAAGTATAGAACAACAGCAATTACTTGATATAATGTCATCAATTATACCATCAAGTATGAGTGAAATGGTATTAGGAATAATTAGAGAAGTATATTCAAAATCTGTTGGAACAGTTTCTATTTCGTTAATATTTACACTAATATCAGCAGATAAGGGATTGTTTGCATTAGTAAAAGGATTACATTCAATATATAATTATAGTGATCATAAAGAAAAGTCTATGATATATTTAAAGCTAACATCAATTTTAAAAACAATGATATTCGTCATATTATTAGCTGTTGGAGCAGTTATATTGGTGTTTGGAACACCTATAATTTCAACGATACAGAATGATTTTGGGCTTTTGAAAAATTATACTTTTTTATCTCAACTTTTTACACAAATGATATATGCTTTTATAGTATTTATTGTATTTTTATGCTTATATAAATTTATGCCAGGACATAAAATAACGTTTAGAAGTCAGGTTCCAGGTGCTATATTTAGTTCAGTTGCACTTATTGTTATATCTTTTGTATTTTCTAAATATTTAGATATATTCAAAGGCTTTTCAATAACTTATGGAAGTTTAACAGCATTAATGTTACTTATGATGTGGACATACACTTGTTTTTATGCAATTTTTTTAGGGGCAGAGATAAATAAGTTTATAACTCAAAGAGTAAAAGGAGACAAAGATGAATAGAAAAATAGGATTTACAATAGGAAAATTTGCACCTTTCCATAAAGGACATGAATATTTAATTGAAACAGCTTTAAAGAAAATGGACGAGTTCTATGTTGTGGTGTATGATACCCCACAGTTTAATATTGATATTGAAACAAAAACAAAGTGTATATTAAAAAGATTTCCAAATATAAAAATAATAAAAGCTTTTGATAGTCCTAAACAATATGGATTAGATGAGCAAAGTGTAAATATTCAAATGGAGTATTTATCAAAAATTATAAAAGATATTCCAGTGAATTATTTTTATAGTAGTGAAGAATATGGAAAATATGTTGCTGAATATTTGGGTATAAAAAATGTTGTTGTTGATAAAGAAAGAATAAAATATCCTATTAGTGCAACAATGATTAGAAACAATATAGAAAAATATAAAAATTATATAAAAGGGTAAATTTGTAACTAAATACAATTTACCCAATTAAATCATAAAAATTTTGAAAAGTATATCCTTCTGATTTTAAATATTTAATAGAATCTTCTAGAACCAAAGAACTATTGCTAACATCTTTAGTATCATGCATTAGAATAACCAAAGTATTTTTGTTTTTAGAAGATTTTTTTAAATTATTTAAAAGCTGAGAACTACTATATTTTTTTACTGAATCATTATTTAGACAATTCCAATCAATATAAGTATAATTCATTTGAGAAAGAAGTACAGCTGCTTCTTTCTTTTTGGATTTATTACTTGGAGACATAAAGCCATTAGGAAAACGGAATACATGAGCACAATAATTTTCAACACCAATTGCTTTACCAATTGCTATATCAGTATTTTTTACTTCAGTTATAAAACTTTCATTATTTTTGTACAAATGATTGTTATTATGGTCATATCCATGATTTGCAATATAATGCCCTTCTTCATAAGCACGTTTTACAATATCAGGATAACTATCTACATTTTTACCAATAACAAAAAAAGTGGCTTTAATATCTTCTTTTTGCAGGATATCTAAAACTTTAGGAGTGATTGAGGGATTTGGACCATCATCAAAAGTTAAATATGCAATTTTTTCATCTCCTTTTGCAAGAGTCTGAACTTTATTTTTAAAATCATCAGAGATGATAGCATCACGAGTTAGCTCAACAGCAAAGGTGGGAAAAGATTGAATAGAAGAAGATATGAATAATACAATTACAGCAAAAATTATTAAATTAATAATTAATAAATTTCTTTTTTTAATAATAAATAATTTCATAAAATCACCAGTTGTTAAAATATATGATAATAAATACAAAATATTCTTATATGAAAAATGTAATAGAAACATATAAATTGAATATAAAAATACAAGGAGGGATTTTATATGCAGTTTTCTAAAAATAAATTACTAAAATTTCAAATATTTAGTGTAATATTTACATGGATTTTGGGAACAATTTTACATTTTACATATGATTGGTCAAATCAAAATGCTATACTTGGAGCATTTTCTGCTATTAATGAGAGTACATGGGAACATTTAAAATTATTATTTTTTCCAATGTTAATTACAACAATTATAGGATATTTTTATTTAAAACCTAAAGAAGAATATAAAAACTTTTTATGTGCTAAAACTGTAGGAATTTTATCTGCTTTAGCATTTGTTGTTGTATTTTTTTACACATATACAGGAATTATTGGAACAAATTTTGCAATTCTAGATATAGGAATTTTTTTTGTAGGTGTTTTTCTAGGAGAATATATAGCATATAAATTGACATACAAAATGAGTGGATGTAAAGATGGTTTGGCTGCTTTTATTCTAATAGTTTTATTTATATGTTTTATTGTATTTACTTATAATGCACCACAGATTGGATTGTTTAGAGATCCTTTAATTAATATTACTAAATAATAAAAATTCATACTTATAAATTGAAAATTTTATTGATGTAAACATAAATTAATGTTATACTAAAAGTATGATTTTTGTAATACTATTAATAATGCCTAGGAGGTATAGACAATGAGAGTATTAAGCACCACTTGTGACCAATGCGGAGAAAAACAACGTTTTCAAAAGATGTATTTGGTGAATGCAGGACCATTTTATTTTAGATTTTGCAAACATTGTGCACATTCTTCAGAAGAGGCATTAAAATTGGCTAGAGACAGGTTAATGTCTTCAAGACCAAAAACACCAGGTGTGCCACAAAGATGAAACAACAAGAGGGACATTTTGTAATATAAATGTTCCTTTTTATAATGTAAGGAGCGATAAAAATGACAATATTAGAAATTTTATTAATAGCAATAGGATTAGCAATGGATGCTTTTGCAGTATCAATATGCAAAGGATTATCAATGAAAAAAATGAATTGGAAAAAAGCACTAATAGTAGGAGCATATTTTGGAATATTTCAAGCATTAATGCCAATAATAGGTTTCTTTTTAGGATCTACTTTTGAAGATCTTGTTACACACATAGACCATTGGATTGCATTTGTATTATTGGTAGCTATAGGTGGCAATATGTTAAAAGAGGCATTTGCCAATAATTCAGAAAATTGTAATGATAATGTGGATTTTAAAACTATGTCAATTTTAGCAATAGCAACAAGTATAGATGCATTAGCGGTAGGAATAACATTTGCATTTTTACAAGCTAATATCTGGGTTTCAGCTACAATAATTGGAATTGTTACTTTTATAATATCTATAATAGGTGTTAAAATAGGAAATAGATTTGGAAACAAATATGAAAGAAGAGCCGAAACAGTTGGAGGATTTATTTTAATATTCATGGGGATAAAAATCTTGTTAGAACATTTAGGAATTTTTTAGGTTACATATTTAATGTAAAAACAATATAGACATGAAATATTATAGAAACAAAGAATACTAAAAACAAAATTTAAAATTTATTTATAGAAATACTACACAAAGTCAAAAATATGTGGTATACTAAAATAGTAATTTTTTCAATATAGTATAATTAAGGATAAAAAATTAAAATAAAAAAAATAAAAAGGAGGAATTAGAATGTCAGGACACAGTAAATGGCATAATATACAAGCAAAAAAAGGAAAAGCAGATGCAGCAAGAGGAAAAATATTTACAAAGCTAGGTAGAGAATTATTAATAGCAGTAAAACAAGGTGGACCTGATCCAGCTGGAAACTCAAAATTAAAAGATGTAATTGCAAAATGTAAAGCAGCAAATATGCCAAATGACACAATAAACAATGCAATAAAAAAAGCATCAGGAGAAGGAAACTCTGCAAATTATGAAGAAGTAGTATATGAAGGATATGGACCAAACGGAGTTGCAGTAATAGTAAATGCAAACACAGACAATAGAAATAGAACAGCAGCAGATGTAAGACATGTATTTGACAAAGCTGGTGGAAATCTAGGAACAACTGGATGTGTATCATACATGTTTAATAAAAAAGGAGTAATAGTAATAGAAAAGACATCAACAACTATGGGTGAAGAAGAATTAATGATGTTAGCTTTAGATGCAGGAGCAGAAGACTTTGATGCATCAGAAGAGGTATATGAAATTACAACAGAACCATCAAGTTTTTCAGATGTAAGAGAAAAACTTGAAGAAGCAGGTTTAACATTCTTAGAAGCAGAAGTTCAAATGATTCCAACAACAACTGTTGCATTAGATGAAGCAGGACAAGAAAAAATGGAAAGATTAATTGATAGACTTGAAGAATTAGATGATGTTATGGATGTGTATCACAATTGGGAATAATAAAAAAAAACTGTCGATTTACAAAAAATATTGACAGTTTTTTTATAATATAGTAAACTAAGAATATAATATATAAGAAAGGGGATAAAAAATGAAAAAGAAAATTTTATTAGCAATACTAATAGTAGTTATTTTACTCGGTATAGGAGGAACATATGCATATTTTGCAACGGATGTGTTTAAAACAAATAAGGAATTATTTTTTTCTTATATTACCAAAAATGATATGTTAAAAAATATAGGTGATGAGAAACTAACAGAATATATAAACAAACAAGAAGAAAAATCTTATACAAATAAAGGACAAATATCCATACAGGCAAATGGATCTAATGGGTTTGGAACATTGGATGAATCTGATATAGAAACATTAAACAATAGCAAAATATCATTTGAAGGAAAAACAAATAATGAAAAAAAATTAGCTGAACAAACATTAAGCCTTGAATTATCACAGGGAATTAATATTCCAATTAAAATAAAACGTGATGGAGATGTATTTGGAATACAATCAAATTTATTATATAATAAGTTTATTGCTATCAGAAATGAAAACTTAAAAGCATTCTTTAATAGATTTAATATTAATACAGATGAAATACCAGATAAAATAGAGTTATCAAAAGAACAATTTACAGATGCAGAAATAAAAACTTTAAAAGACAGATACACAGAAATATTAAATAAAAGTTTAGGAATGGAATTATTCAGTAAAGAAAAAGAAAAAGGTGAAACTGTAATTTCTTTAAAAATAACAGATGCCAAGTGTTTTGAAATATTAGAGAAAACATTGGAAACAGCACGTAATGATGATATACTATTAAATAAAGTTCCAGAAGGAGTTAGTAAAGAAGAACTTCAACAACAAATAGATGATATGATAAAAGATTTAAAAGATACAGAAATAAATGAAGATGCTACAATTGAAATAAAAGTACATATAAAGTCAAGAACAGTAAATAAAATTGAAATTGTTAGAATGGAAGAAAATAATGAAACCATATCTATAGCATTAGAAAGCAATAAAAATGAATTAAAAATGAGTATTTTAGAAGAAAATGATCAAGTTGGGGAATTAAATATTACAAAAGATTCAAATGGTAATGATTTAATATATACAATAACATTAACAGGTAAATCAGAAGATGAAAATATTAAAGTAAATGCAAAAATGCAATATAAAAATATAAAAAAATTAGACAACGTTGAGGAAATTTGCGATATAAGTGCATCGGATGAAAAAGATGCTAAAATCAGTTTAAATTATAATAATTCAAAAATATTTGAGGAAAATATAGAAATAGAAGGACTAAATAGTGATAATGCAACAATATTAAATGATGCATCAGATAGTGAAATACAAAATTTAATAACTACAATTTTGAAAAGCATAAAATTATAACAATTAAAAATCAAAGTAATAGTTCTAAAAACATAAAAAGAGCATATATTATATATATATGTTCTTTTTTATATTATAGGAAAACTTTCAAAACATCCTATTATATAAAAGCTACAATAATTAGCCCTTTGAGATTTTCTCCTTTTATTCGAAAATTAAAACTGGGCGAGAACAAAGGATGACTATGTAGCTTTGTTCTTTAAGATTAAGGAGACTAATATGACAGGATTAGAAACTATATTAGAATATTTACCATTAACTATTAGAAATATTATAGAATGTCAAAAATGTACATGTCCTACAATTAACAAAAGTGAAAAAATGTACCCGGTCCAAAATGTCCCAATTGAAGAAATTCGACTTAGAAGTAGTAAACCATTAGCACTAAAAATAGGACAAGAAGTTAGATTAACGGAATATATTGTAAGCCAGCAAGAGTTATTACAAGCATTTGAAAAAATATGTGAAAATTCAGTTTATTCATATAGAAGGCAAATATGTGATGGATATATAACGATTAGAGGTGGAAACAGAGTCGGAATTGTTGGGAGTGCAGTAATAGATAATGGACAAATTATAAATATAAATTATATATCAAGTTTGAATTTTAGAATTGCAAGGCAACAAATAGGATGTAGCAACAAGATAATAGAAGACATAATTGATTTAGAAAATAATAGTGTTTACAATACCTTAATTGTTTCACCACCGGGATGTGGAAAGACTACATTATTAAGAGATATAGTTAGAAACATAAGTAATGGTATTAAAGTTATAGGCTTTACAGGTAAAACTGTTGGTGTTGTTGATGAAAGGGGCGAAATTGCTGCTATGTATAAAGGAATACCACAAAATGATATTGGAGTTAGAACAGATGTGGTTGATAATATGCCTAAGCCAGAGGCAATGAGAATGTTGGTGCGTTCTATGTCACCAGATGTTATTGTTTGTGATGAGATTGGAAGTTTAGAAGACATAAATGCCATAGATTATGCAATGTGTTCAGGGGTTAAAGGAATTTTTACTGCTCATGGAAAAGATATTGATGAAATAAAAAGAAATCCTGAACTTTCTAATCTTTTAGATAAGCATATATTTGAAAGAGTAATTTTATTAAATCCAAAGAAACGAGGAGATGCAGAATGTTATTATCTATAATGCAAGTAGTTAAATACATATTGTTGATTTTTATATTTGGTTTGTCAACAGGGATTGGAATGCTTATTTCTAAAAGTTATGAAAATAGAGTACTGGAATTAAAAGAATTTAAAAATATTTTAAATATTATGAAAACAAAAATAAAATTTACATATGAGCCATTGGCAGAAATTTTTAAACAAATATCAAAAGATAATGAAACTGAAATTGAAAAAATTTTTGGACAAATGGCAAATCAAATTACATATTATCATACAAAAGATGTATGGGAGAACTGCATACAAAATTCTGATATAAGCATAAAACAAGAAGATAAAGATGTTTTGAAAAAATTAGGTAAATTACTTGGACAAACAGATGTAGAAGGACAAATTAGTGAAATTGAAATGACTCAAAATTTTTTAGATACTCAAATTGAACAAGCTGAAGAGGAAAAGAAGAAAAATCAAAAAATGTATAAAACATTAGGAGTAGTAGCAGGTTTAGTATTTGTTATTATATTATTTTAATAGAGGTTATCTTAAAAAAGAAAGGAATAAAGGGATGGATATAAATTTGTTATTTAAAATAGCAGCTATTGGAATATTAGTGGCTGTTTTGCATCAAGTTCTTGTAAGAGCAGGAAGAGAGGATCAAGCGATGATGACAACACTTGCAGGGCTTGTTATAGTATTATCAATGGTAATTAAAGAAATAAGTTCATTGTTTCAGACTGTTAGAACTTTATTTAATTTATAAATGTTCTTCATTTCCAAAATATCTTAGGAGAAGGGAATGAGTAAAATGGAAGAAATAATAAAAATAATTGGAATAGGCTTGATTGCATTAGTTGTTATTATAATTTTAAAACAATACAGACCAGAATTTACAATATATGTTTCTATAATTGCAGGTATATTGATTTTAGCTTTTATAATGGAGAAATTTACAGGAATCATTAATTTATTAAAATCAATTTCAGATAAAACATATATTAATAAACAATTTCTTGGCATATTACTAAAAATAACAGGAATAGCAATTATTTCAGAATTTGCTGTTAGCATATGTTCAGATGCTGGCGAAAAAGCTATAGCAAGTAAGATTGAGATAGGAAGTAAAGTAATTATTATTGCAATGTCGATTCCAATAATCTCAAGTTTATTGGAATTAATTGTAGAGATTTTACCTTAGTTTTAAAGGAAATGATTAGTATGAAAAAAATAATTTTAATATTTATCCTAGTACTAATAATCTTAATGCTTCCAACCCAAGTATTTGCTGAAAATGAAGAAATAATGACATCAACACAAGAAAAATTTAATATAAACAGTTTTTTAAAAGATGCAAAAGAATATACTGGAGATTTTTTTGAAGATGTAAGCATAACAGATATGTTTAATGAAGCGGTACAAGGAAAAATTAACAATCAAACAATATATAAAAAAATCCTTAAACTTTTAGGACAAGAAGTAACTTCAAGCTTAAAAGTTTTAATAAGTATTTTAGTAATTATAGTAATACATGGAATATTAAAATCAATAACAGATAGTTTAGAAAATAATAATGTATCTCAAATAATTTATTTTGTTCAATATATATTAATAGTCACATTAATAATGTCAAATTTTACAGAAATAATAAAATTAGTACAAGAAACTGCAAATAATTTAGTAGGATTTATAAATGTACTTATACCATTACTTTTAACTTTAATGGTATATACAGGTAGTATTACAACAGGTACAGTATTAGAGCCAATCATATTATTTATCAGTAATTTTACAGGAAATATAATTGCAAATGTACTAATACCAGTAGTTTTAATTATAGTAGTATTTTCAATAATATCAAAAATTTCAGAAAGAATCCAAATTGAAAAAATATCAAAATTCCTAAAATCGAGTGTTGTGTGGTTTCTTGGAATTGTTTTAACTATATTTGTTGGAGTCGTATCTTTAGAAGGAACACTAAGTAGTAGTGTTGATGGAATAACAGCAAAAACTGCCAAAGCTGCTGTATCAAGTGTAATTCCAGTTGTTGGAAAAGTGCTGGGAGATGTTGTTGATAGTGTACTAGGATGTGGAGTAATTTTAAAAAATGCGGTTGGTTTTATAGGTGTTATAGTAATAATAGGAATATGTATAATGCCAATCATAAAAATAGGAACATTAAGTATTATATATAGTTTAGCATCTGCTGTAGTACAACCTGTTGCAGATGAAAAAATAGTTAAACTGTTAGACGAAATGAGTGGAGTATTTAAATTGTTACTGGCTATTTTATGCAGTCTATCAGTAATACTTATTATTGGAATAACTATGGTTGTAAAAATTTCAAATAGTGGAATGATGTATAGGTGATGTAAATGATTGAATTTATTAGTTCTTGGGCAGAACAAATTGTATTAGCAGTTATAGTTGCAACAATTATTGAATTGATTTTACCGAAAAACAAGAATAAAAAATACATACAGATGGTTATAGGTGTATATGTGTTATTTAATATAATTTCTCCGATTATTAAGAATAAAGAAAAGATTTCTGTTGAAGAATATAATATAGACAAATATGAAACCAAATCTCAATATGAAGTTGACCAAACTTCAATGGATGAAAGAATTGAAAAAATTTATTTAGAGGAATTAAAAAATAATGCAATATCTAAATTTGAAGAAGCTGGTTTTTCAGTTGAAAAATGTGTTGTAGACGCAGAGTTAGATACAACAAAGAAAAATGCGGGAATACATGAAATTAGCATTAGAATTAAGGGAACGATTGATGAAGGACAACTTGATAAAACAATCCAAAAGCTTGCTGAGGAATATGAGATTGAAGAGAATAAAATTAAGGTTAGTGTTAAATAAGAAAAAAGTGAAATTTTGGACCGGGTACAAAATTTCAAAAAAGTAAAAATGTACCCGGTCCAAAATTTACATCCATGAAAGGAGAAGTTATGTTAAAAGATTTTTTTAAGAAGAGTGAAGAAGGAAAGGACAAAAAGAAACAAATCGAGAATATTATTGCATTTATAATAATATTAATAATAACAGTATTAATAATAAATAGTATGTGGAATAATTCAAGTAGTAAAGGAAGCAAAGATAAAAAGGATGAAACTTCGAAAGTACTTGCTCAAACAACTTCATCAAATTTAACGGAACAAAATGATTTAGAAACAGAGTTAGAAGATATATTAGAAAGTATAGATGGTGTTGGAAAGGTAAAAGTACTTATAAAATATTCGGAAAGTAGCAGTGTAGTTGCAATGTATAATGAAACAACATCTGAAAGTACAACAAAGGAAAGTGACGGAGGAAGCAGCAAAGATGTGAAAGAAACAGAAAGTAAAAAAGAGATTGCATATACAGATGAAGGTGGAGAAAATAAGCCAATTACAGAAAAAGTTGTTATGCCTGTAATAGAAGGGGCGATAATAACTGCACAAGGTGCAAAAGATGCAAGTGTAAAATCTTCAATAGTAAGTGCTGTTGAAGCAATTACAGGACTTGCAGTACATAAAATTCAAGTTTTTGAAATGCGGTTCAAAATAGTGGGAGGTGAGAAAATTGAAAATGAAAAAAGGTTCTGTTGTAATTTATGTTTTAGCATTGATGCTTGTAACAGCTGGGTATTGGGCATATATATCTAATGAAACTCAAACATTAGAAACAGTTAGTATTGGAAATGAAAATGAAAATACAACATCAGATGAACATCTTGGTGATGCTACACTGGTAAGTAATAATGAAGTTGTAGACGATAAGTCTAATGAAAATAATGCTAAATCTGATAATGAAAAGACTGCAAAGAGTGAAAATGCTGATTCACAGGATAATCAAGAAAATAAACAAGAAACTAAAGAAACATCAGCTACAAATAAAGATGATTATTTTCAAGAATCAAAATTATCAAGAGATACAATGTATTCTCAAACTTTAGAAACATATCAAGGAATTTTAAATAATTCTAATGTATCAGAGGAGCAAAAAGCTATTGTTACACAACAAATTACAGACTTGAATAAAGAAAAAAATGCAATAATGATATGTGAAAATTTGATGTCTACAAAAGGTTTTAATAAATGCGTTATTTTTGTGAATGTTGATAGTATTAGTGTTATTGTTGGTGCAGAGGAACTTAAGGCTGATGAGATTGCTCAGATTCAAAATATAATTTCTAGGGAAATGAGTGCTAAAGTTGAAAACATACATATTATGACGAGGAAATAAGTTACCAGTAGGGACACCCATAAGTGGTTAAAATCTTTACCAGTAGGGACACCCATAAGTACCAGTAGGGACACCCATTAATGGTAAAACTTGATATTTAAAATAGTTAATTAATAAATATAGTTATATACATATTAATTAAATTAATTTTTTAATATACGTTTTACCATTAATGGGTGTCCCTACTGGTACTTATGGGTGTCCCTACTGGTAAAGATTTTAACCACTTATGGGTGTCCCTACTGGTAACTATTAATAAAACTCTTGATTTTAATTCAATAATGTGATATTCTACATAAGTAAAAAGAATTAGGAGGTAATAATAATGGAATTAAAAGGAACAAAAACAGAACAAAATTTAATGACAGCTTTTGCAGGAGAATCTCAAGCAAGAAATAAATATACATATTTTGCAAGTAAAGCAAAAAAAGAAGGATATGAACAAATTGCTGCAATTTTTCAAGAAACAGCTGATAATGAAAAAGAACATGCAAAAATGTGGTTTAAATTATTGAATGGTGGAGAAATTGGAACAACAGCTGAGAACTTAAAAGCTGCTGCTGATGGAGAAAATTATGAATGGACAGATATGTATGCTGAATTTGCTAAAACAGCTAAAGAAGAAGGATTTGACCGTATTGCATATTTATTTGAAGAAGTTGCTAAAATTGAAAAAGAACATGAAGAAAGATATCTAAAATTATTAGAAAATGTAAAAGATGGAAAAGTATTTGAAGCAGGAGAAGTTAAAATATGGAAATGTAGAAATTGTGGACATATTGTTGTTGGAACAAAAGCTCCAGAAGTTTGTCCAGTTTGTGCACATCCAAAAGCATATTTTGAAATTAAAGCTGAAAATTATTAAAATATAGAAAGACTGGTTGTTTAGACCAGTTTTTTGCCTTTCTAAGATAAAATAATTGTTACAGGATAATGGTTTATTTTAAATTAATACAAATAAAGGCTTGACATATTGAAAAATTCAACTAAATGGTATATAGTAATATCTGAAAGGTGGTGTTAATATGACAATAAAGCAAACATTAGCAAAAGGAATGATAATATTAAAAAGCAACAATATAGACAGTCCAAAACTAAAAGCAAGATTACTATTACAATATGTATTGAAAAAATCAAGACAATATTTAATAGTATATGACAATGAAGAAGTTGGAAAAAAAGAACAATGGGAGTATTTTGTTAATATAGACAAATTAGCAAAAGGAGTGCCATTGCAACATATAACACATACGCAAGAATTTATGAAAATGGATTTCTACGTAGACGAAAATGTATTAATACCAAGACCTGATACAGAGATATTAGTAGAAGAAGTAATAAATATAGCAAAAAAAATGGATAAACCAAAAATTTTAGACTTATGTACAGGAAGTGGTGCAATAGCAATATCAATTGCGAAAAATGTACCAAATGCAGAAGTTTATGCAATTGATATAAGTGAAACAGCTTTAGATATTGCATCAAAAAATGCACAAAGATTAGAAGCAAATGTGAAATTTATAAAATCAGATTTATTTAAAAATTTGAAAAATATGAAATTTGATATAATAGTTTCAAATCCACCATACATAAAAAAAGAAGATATTCAATATTTAAGTGAAGATGTAAAAAAAGAACCACAAATTGCATTAGATGGTGGATATGACGGATTAGACTTTTACAGAAAAATTTCAAAACAAGCAATAGATTATTTGAAATTCGGAAGTTTTTTGTGTTTTGAAATTGGATATGATCAAAAAGAAGAAGTTACAGAAATTATAGAAAAATTAGAACATTATAAAGGTACTTATTGTAAAAAAGACTTATGTGGTAATGACAGAATAATAATTACTCAAGTTAGTTAATTGAAAGGAGAGCATATGTCATTTTCAACAGAATTAAAAGAAGAAATAAGCAAATTAGATAATCTTTCAAACAAAGAAGCTGTGAAATATGAATTAATAGGATATTTAATAAGTAGCAACATTTCTGAAGATAAAAACAAAATAAAATTCAGCACAGAAAATGAATACAATATAAACAGATTTTCAAGACTATTAAACAATATGGAAATACATAATTATGACATAGCAGTACAAGGAAATCTATTTGTTATAACAGTTAATAAAAATATACTTAAAAATATAGAAGCAATTGAAAATCTAAATGCAGAACAAATAAAATGGCTAATTAGAGGAACATATTTGGGTTCTGGTTCAATAAATAATCCTGAGAAGAAATATCATATGGAAATAGGAATTTCTAAAAAGAATGATGCTGAAATAATAATTGAATATTTGAAAAAATATGATATCAAAAGCAATTTGACAGAAAAGAATGGAGAATATGCCATATATCTAAAAGATGGAGAGGAAATATCAAAATTTTTAGCTTTAATAGGTGCTAATAAGGCAGTACTTAAATTTGAAGAAATAAGAGTCCAAAGAGAAATGAACAATAAAATAAATAGAATTGTAAACTGTGAAACAGCTAACTTAAATAAAACAATTAATGCTTCAATAGAGCAAATTGAAGCAATTAAAAAACTAAAATCTAATAAGAAATTTGAAAAATTAGATGATTCTTTAAAAGAAATTGCGGAATTAAGATTAAAAAATCCTAATGCAAGTTTAATAGAATTAGGAAAAATGTTAAAGCAACCTGTTGGAAAATCAGGTGTAAATTATAGATTAAAAAAAATAATGGAGATTGCTAATGAAAAATAAAGAAATTGGTGTATATGTACACATTCCATTTTGTAAGCAAAAATGCTATTACTGTGATTTTATTTCATATTGTAACAAAGATAATTTAATAGAAGATTATGTGAAAGCAGTAAAAAAAGAAATTAGAATGCAAAATATTCAGTCACAAATTACAACAGTATATATTGGAGGAGGAACTCCATCATATATAGATAGTAAATATATTGTAGAGATTATTGATGAAATAAAAAAGAAAAATCTATCTAAAAGACCAGAGATTACGATTGAGGTTAATCCAGGAACTGTCACAAAAGAAAAATTAAAAGATTATAAAAAATGCGGTATAAATAGATTAAGTATAGGTTTACAAAGTACAAAAGATGAAATATTGAAGGAGATTGGTAGAATTCATAATTTTGAACAATTTTTAGAAACATATCAAATGGCAAGAAAAGTAGGATTTAAAAATATAAATGTTGATTTAATTTTAGGAATTCCAAATCAAAGAATTAAAGATTTGAAAGATAGTTTAGAAAAGATAATTGAATTACAACCAGAGCATATATCTGTATATTCACTTATTGTAGAAGATGGAACACCTATTGCAAATAAGATTGAGAAAGGTGAGCTAGAGCTTCCTGATGAGGATACAGAAAGAAATATGTATTGGTATGTTAAAAATACTTTAGAATTAAATGGGTATATACATTATGAAATTTCTAATTTTGCAAAAAAAGGTCGTGAATCAAAACATAATAAAAATTGTTGGAATCAAAATCAGTACTTTGGTTTTGGGGTTGCAGCACATTCTTATAGAGATATTACAAGATATTCGAATACAGAAAAAATAGAAGAATATATTAAAAATGTTATGACCGAAAGATTAGATAGGAATAGGATTATCCATGAAATCCAAAAAGAATATGATGCTGAAAAAGAGTACATGCTTCTTGGATTACGCAAACTAACAGGTGTAAATATAAGTGAATTTAAACTTAAGTTTGGAGATAACCCAATTTATCTATTTAGAAATGAATTGAAAAAGTTGACAGATGAAGGTTTGATTATAGTTGATGAGGACTTTATTAGACTTACAAATAAGGGAATAGATTTGGCGAATTTGGTTTGGGAAGAGTTTGTATAAGGTATGAGGTAAAATATGAAAAAATATAATCGAGGATTTATAATTAATGTTCTAATAGGAAGTTGTCTTGGAATAATAACAGAATTAGCATTAATATACAATATGAAAGATTTAATAAAAATAACTCAAAATGAATTGTTTTGGGTATTAGATGTAATAATAATTTCTATTTTTTCGAAAGATTATGCTAGTACTGAAATAAATTCGGTAACAAATTTAATTTGCATGACTATATCATATTATATGGTTAGATTGATTAAAAGTGGATATACCAATATTGGAGGAATTTATTGGTTCGGCATACAATCAATATGTGTAGGCTTATATATAGGAACTTTAGTATATTTAATAAAAGAAAAGATAATTAAGAAAAAAGTAACAAATAATATTCCAAAAATGAATATTATTTTTATGACAGTATTTTTAATTATAAGTATTGTATTAAATGTAATTACACTATATATGAACATTTTTATAATTCAGCCAGTTTATATTGTAGGAATATTATCAATTGTAGGTTTTATATTTGGTACAATTTGTGGGATTTTAAAGAATAATAAATGTAAAACTAATGAAAGTTATAAATAGTAAATTGTAAAGGAAAGTATAAAATGAATTTTAATAAAGAAAAAAAAGAAAACTTAATGAGAATAGTAATGCTAGAAGTTGAAGAAGCAATAAAAGAAGGAAATTCACCATTTGGTGCAATATTAATTGATGAAAATGGAAATATAATTGAAAAAGCACATAATACAGCAAAATCAATGTGTAATCCTGTTTTACATGCTGAAATTAATTTGATTACAAAAGCATGTAAAAAATTAAATACAAGGGATTTATCAAAATATTGTATAATGTCAAATGCATGGAGTTGTAGTATGTGTATGTCAGCTTGTATTAAAGCAAAAATACATAATTATATGTATGGAGCGCCAAGTGAATCTGATATGAATCCGAATATAACGATATTTGATATTAAGAAAAAAGCAGTTAGCCAATTAAAGATAGAGACAGGAATATTGCAAACTGAGTGTCAGTTACAAATTGAGAATGCAAGAAAATTATAATAATAATTTAAAATAAAATAGCAGATGAACTCTGCTATTTTTGCAATTCACGATAAGAATTTCCCCATTTAACCATAGAATCTAAAACAGGGTTCAAACTCCAACCAGTATCTGTAAGAGAATATTCAACTCTTGGAGGAACCTCAGCAAAAACTTCACGATGAACTAGACCTGACTTTTCCAAATCTCTTAAGTTATTAGTAAGAACTTTTTGGCTAATACCATTAAGAGATTTGCGAAGTTCTCCAAATCTTTTAGTACCAGTTAATAAATCTCTAATAATTAAAATTTTCCATTTATCTCCGATAAGTCCCATTGTTATTTCAACAGGACAAGCAGGCAATTCTTGTTTCATTATAAATCAACTCCAATCTTTATTAGAATTATAACAGAGTATAGAAAAAATGTAAATGATATAATGCTACAAAATCAATAATGGTGTCAATTTGTATATAATATTCCTAAAATATAATATATAAAAATTGAGACTTAAAGAATGCTAAATAACTAAAAAGTCACTTTTAGGTAACTATGAAACAAAAAAGAGCCTACTTTACAAAATGAAGAATAGACAGTAAAATAATTACAGAAATTGAAAATAGAGTAGCTACTAAATTTAATAAAAGAGTAAGGAGTGTAATAAAATGGAAGTTTCAAAAGTTAATTTAAAAAAAGGATTTATAGATATTTATAATTTTGGAGATATAAAATTACATTGTTATCAAACAAATGATTTAATGAATGACGAAAGCTATATATTAGAAAATAATGAAAATATACTATTAATAGAATTTCCAGCATTTTATGATAATTTAGAGGAATTTGAAGAATATGTAAATGGATTAAATAAAAACATTGTAGGAAAGGTATTTTCAGATCACCCAAATGGAGGAACAATACTAAAAGGTGTAAAAGGTTATGCTTCAGAAGGAACAATAAAATCAATGAAAGAAGGAACAATTCATAATTTAGTAACAGGTTTTGAAGAATCATTTAATGGAGCATTTGCAAAAGAATTTCATGAAATAACAGATATTTTAAAAGAAGAAAAAGTTAATATTGGTGGATTTGAATTAAAGATAACATATCATGATGAAAATATTGAAATACAATTTCCACAAATAGGATGTGTTTATACACATATGTTAGGACATGATTGCCATTCAATAGTTGCAGGAAAAGGACATGCAAATGCAATTATAGAGCAGTTAAAAAGATATAAAGAAAATGGATATAATTTAGTATTATCAAGTCACTATACACCAGAAACATTAAAAGATGTTGATACAAAAATTGCTTATCTTGAAAAATTAAAAGAATTGTGCTTAAATAAAGTGCAATTCTTTATTGCCATAAAAGGAGTAAATAAAAATGATAATAAATAAAGGATGTAGGACAGATATACCAGCATTTTATTCAAAATGGTTAATGAATAGAATAAAAGAAGGATTTGTATTAGTAAGAAATCCCAATTATCCATCGCAGGAAATATTGCTTATACTGAATATCTGAATACTGGTTTAATTTTTAAAGAGAATACAAATTCATTTAGTGATTATTTAGATTACTGGTATGAAAATTATTGTGAAATAAACTTAAAATATAATACAAGAAGAACTTATAAGACAATAATGGATAAATATTTAAAACCAGAACTTGGCAAGTATAGATTAAGTTCTTTAACAAGTGTAAAGCTAAATTCATATATCGTTGATTTATGCAACAAATATAACTATAAAAAATCATATTATAAAAATATATTAAAAGTTTTGAAAAACTGTTTTAGAATAGCAACAGATGTATATGGATTTATAAGATATAATCCAACATTGACTTTAAAACTACCCAAAATAGAAGATGAAAAGGCTTTTAAGAAACATTTATATAATAAAAATGAAATTGATGTAATTTTAAATAGATTTAAAGATGATGATACTTTTACTTGTGCATTTATTACGAGTTGTTTTACTGGAATGAGAACAGGAGAGGTTTGTAGCTTAACGTGGGATGATATAGATTTCGAAAATAGAGTTATAAAAGTTAGGCATACAGTATATGATAAGCCAAAAGATGATAAAGGAAGATGGTATATTGGCACTACTAAAACTAAACAAGACACAAGACAAATTAATATGTGTGAATCTGTATATAATGCTCTAACGAATTATAAAAAGAAACAACAGTATATGAAAAAGTTATATGGTAAACAATATTGCACTTATCATTTTGAAGATGTACTGAATAAATATGGAAAAGTAGTAGAACAACGAATAGTTAAGAATATAGGGAATGTTTTGCAAATTAATAAGGCAGATATGGTATTTACAAGACCAGATGGCAAATATGTTGGCAGAAATATTTTAAATTATCCATTTAAAATATTTCATAAAGAACTTGGTATCGAAAATTGTAGATTTTATGATTTAAGAGGAAGTTATGCAACTATTAATTTAAGAAATGGTATAGAAATCAGAGATGTTGCTGATATTCTAGGACACAAATATATAGAAACTACGGAAAACTTTTATATAACAAGTACTGATGAAAATAGAAAAGATGTAAGTAATGTGTTTGACGATTTAATGAGTTCTAAAACAATTAATGATATTATTAAATATGAAATTGCTTATTAAAATATAGAGCTAGTATAATTACTGGCTCTTTAAAATATATAAAGTTTACATAAGTTGTTTGACAACCGTGAAAATTTATGTTAAAATAAAAAAAGTTTTAAGAGTATATCTAAAAAATAATTAAATTTTGAGCG
>CAKPGU010000016.1 GCA_934155265.1 uncultured Clostridia bacterium | reverse complement strand
ACAATAGCAGCTGATTCATAATACAATTTTTCAACATACATTGTATGTCCTTGTAAAATTCGTATTGTTCCATATATGCTATATATATAACTTGCTAAAACACCTATCATTACTAATGTATCCATATTGGGTGTTTTATGAATCAAATTTTTATATCCATTTTTTATTATATCTTTTCCAAATAATATTACAATTGTTGTTAATATTAATAATAATATTGCATAATTAATTGGATGTGTCATCATGTTTAAAAATGGAATAACTGGTAAGCCTACCATCTGTGACATTGAAATATATAATATTACTATTGATATTACACTTATCCATATTAATTTATATTTTTCATTTGATTTTTTCTTTTCTTCTTTTTCAAAATTGTCTATTCCTAAACTTGCAAAACCAGCTTTTTCGACGAACTTTTCAACTTGTTCTAAAGTTAATTTCTTATCGTCATATTCTATATTTGCATTATTCATAACAAGATTTACTGTTGCTATTTTTATTCCATCTTGTTTGTTTAAGTATTTTTCTAAACCTGATGAACATGCTGAACATGTCATTCCATCTATTTTTAATAATACTTTTTTCATATTGTTTCCTTTCTTAATACTAAAATCTAAGTTGGAAAAGAATTAAATTACTTTAAAACCTGCATCCTCAATTGCTTCTATTAATTCTTTTTCATTTACTTGTGTTTCATCATATTTTATATCTGCTTTTTTCTCCTCTAAACTTACTTTTGCACTTTCTACTCCATCAACATTATTTAATACCTTTTCTAATCTTGTAGAACATCCTGTACAATGCATTCCTTCTATATTTAATTTTACTTCTTTCATTTAATTTTCCTCCTCATTTTTTTAATTATTATATCTATTATATTTATTTATATTTTGTTATCTTAGTCTTTTGAATAATTCCATTACTTCATCAATAATATCAGCATTTCCATTTTGAATTTCACTTAGTACGCAACTTTTTATATGACTTTCTAATATTGCATTTTCAACACTTTCTAATGATTTGTTTATAGCTGATAGTTGAATTAATATGTCTGCACAATATCTGTCATCTTCAATCATTTGCTTTATTCCTCTAATTTGTCCATCTATAATGTTTAACCTTTTATTTAGCTTTTTCTTTTCTTCATCTGTCCTGTGAGTTGATTTTTCACACTCTTCGCATTTACTGCATTTTTCACAATTCATGTATTCACTTCCTTTACTTATCTTTTTGTGACCAAATTCATTATATACCCCATAGGGGTATTTGTCAATATCTAAATTTCGACATTTTTTGCAACAACTTTTTCTAAAGTGTATTTCCATATATTGACTTTAATTCCAATTAATGGTAATATTGTTTTGTTACACAAAAGCAAGAATTATTTACAGCAAGGAGGTATAATGAATGAACGCACGTAATTTTTTAAATCAAACAGTAGCCCTTAAAATCAACCAACCATTAGGAAGTAGACATCCATTTGGAAATTTTTTCTACCCCATAAACTATGGATCTTTAGTTAATGGTTCGAAAAAATTTAGTGCCTATGTATTAGGCATATATGAACCTATTGAAGTTTTTGAGGGAACATGCATTGCTATTCTTCATCATCCAAGTGACAAAAAAGATATTTTAATTATTGTACCAAATGGTAAGAACTATACAAATGCTCAGATTAATGCTTTGACTGAATTTCAGGAAAAATTTTTTGAGCATACAATAATTAGATAATTCTTGTGTAAAAAAATCTCGCTTAATTAAATTTAATTAGGCGAGTTTTTATTATAAATTTTGGACCGGGTACAAAATTATTATTTTTCAATTTTGTACCCGGTCCTAATTTTCACTATTATACTAGTTTACTTTTTAAAAACTTACCAGTATAACTTCTTTCATTTTTACAAATCTGTTCTGGTGTACCAACAGCAACAATTTCTCCTCCTGCATCTCCACCTTCTGGTCCTAAATCAATAATATGGTCACAAGTTTTTATCAAGTCAAGATTATGTTCAATAACAATAATTGTATTACCTGTATCAACAAGTCTTTGTAAAATATCAACTAATCTATGAACATCAGCAATATGAAGCCCAGTTGTAGGTTCATCTAAAATATATAAAGTTTTTCCAGTTGCTCTTTTAGATAATTCAGTAGCAAGTTTCACACGTTGTGCTTCTCCTCCTGATAGTGTAGTTGATGGTTGTCCTAATTTTATATATCCTAATCCAACATCATATAATGTTTGAATTTTTTGTTTTATTTTTGGTATATTTTCAAAAAATTCTAGTGCCTCTTCAACAGTCATATCTAATACATCCGCAATATTTTTTCCTTTATATTTTACCTCTAAAGTTTCTCTATTATATCTTTTACCTTTACACACTTCACAAGGAACATATACATCTGGTAAAAAGTGCATTTCTATTTTATGAACTCCATCTCCATTACAACTTTCACATCTTCCACCTGAAACATTAAAACTAAATCTTCCTTTTTCATATCCACGAATTTTAGCTTCATTTGTTCCAGCAAAGATATCTCTAATTAAATCAAATGCTCCTGTATATGTTGCAGGATTTGAACGTGGTGAACGCCCTATTGGAGATTGATCAATATTTATTATTTTGTCTATATTTTCTATTCCTTTAATTTTCTTGCATTTTCCTGGCTTTTCACTTGCTCCATTTAATTGTTGAGCAAGATTTTTATATAATACTTCATTTATCAAAGTACTTTTTCCTGAACCTGAAACTCCTGTAACACAGTTAAATACTCCAAGTGGAAATTTCACACTAATATTTTTTAAATTATTTTCAGTTGCACCTACTACTTCTATACATTTTTTATTTCCTTTTCTTCTAGAAGATGGTACATGAATTTGTTTTCTTCCACTTAAATAATCTCCTGTTATTGAATTAGGAATATTCTTTATTTCTTCTGCAGTTCCTTGGGCCATTACTTGTCCTCCATGAACACCTGCCCCTGGACCAATATCTATTATTTGGTCTGCAGCATACATTGTGTCTTCATCATGTTCTACTACTAAAAGTGTATTTCCTAAATCTCTTAATTTTTTTAGAGTTGCAATCAGTTTATCATTATCTCTTTGATGTAATCCAATACTTGGCTCATCTAATATATATAGAACTCCAGTTAATCCTGAGCCAATTTGTGTTGCAAGTCTAATACGTTGTGCCTCTCCTCCAGATAATGTTCCTGCACTTCTAGAAAGTGTTAAATATTCTAATCCTACATCTATTAAGAATTGCAATCTTGAATCTATTTCTTTTAAAATCATGTCTGCAATAATCTTTTGAGATGCCGTCAATTCAACATTTCTAAGGAATTCTTGTAATTGTCTAATTGACATATCTGTAACTTCGTTTATATTTTTTCCACCAATTTTGATACATAAAATTTCCTTTTTTAGTCTTGCACCATGACATTCATCACATGGAAGTTCACTCATATATAATTCGTAAAAATCTCTCATTCCTTGTGATTTAGTTTCATTATGACGTCTTTCAAGTGTTGGTAAAACCCCTTCAAATGGTGTTGTGAATTTTCTTACACCAGCATAAGATGCAAATTCAAAATCTATTTCTTCATCTCCTGTACCATATAAGATTTTTTCTAAAAATTTTCTTGGCAAATCTTTGATTTTTTTATTTTTTATATCAATACCATAATGTCTTCCAATGCTTTCAAAATACATTCTGGCCATTGTGTCACCTTTTTTCATAGTGCTTGACCCAAATGCTTTTACACCATCATATAATGTTTTATCTTTGTCTGGTATTATCAAATCTTCGTCCATTTTCATTAAATATCCAATACCTGAACATTTTGGACATGCTCCATATGGATTATTAAATGAAAACATTCTTGGAGATAATTCCGGAAAACTAAATCCACAATCTGGACATGCATAATTGCAGCTGTATAAAACTGTTTTGTCTCCTACTACATCTATTAGAACTAGATTATCTGCATGTTTTAGTGCTACTTCAATTGATTCTGTGAGTCTTCCTAAAATCTCTTCTTTAATAACTAGTCTATCCACAACAATTTCAATTTCATGCTTTTTATTTTTGTCTAACTTAATTTCTTCCAAATCTGCTAAATCATAAATTTCTCCATCAACTCTTACTCTTGCAAATCCTTCTTTTTGTAAATCTTCAAATAGCTTAGTATATTCACCTTTTCTACCACGTACAACTGGTGCTAAAACTTGAATTCTTGTTCCTTGTTCTAGTTTCATAACATTATCAACAATTTGATCAATTGACTGTTTCTCAATTTTCTTTCCACAAATTGGACAATATGGAGTTCCAACTCTTGCATATAATAAACGTATATAATCATATATTTCTGTAACTGTTCCAACCGTTGAACGAGGATTTCTAGATGTAGTTTTTTGGTCTATTGATATAGCTGGAGAAAGCCCTTCTATTGATTCTACATCAGGCTTTTCCATCAATCCTAAAAATTGTCGTGCATATGATGATAAACTTTCTACATATCTTCTTTGTCCTTCTGCATATAATGTGTCAAAAGCAAGCGAAGATTTTCCTGAACCTGAAAGTCCTGTTACTACAACTAGCTTATCTCTTGGTATTTCTAAATTTATATTTTTTAAATTGTGTTCTTTTGCTCCTTTTATTATTATTTTGTCATTCATTCCTAATCTCCCCTATCCTTTGGTATTATACTACATTTTATAAAGTTTATCAATGGTATAATAGTGGCAAACAAAAAGATAACGGTAAAAATGTGACATGTGCAAATTTTTATCGTTATCTTTTCTATTTTTAGTATATCGTTACTCTAAATCCAATACTATAATATGAGAATACTGTATTTCCATTATTTCTATAATTAGAATTACTTTCTGCTGATGTACTATCATAAGAGCCACCTCTAATTGTACAAGGAGTACTTGCTGTAGAAGAATACTCTAGAGTCCACTCCCATACATTACCTGCTAAATCAAATATATTTTGTTTTGTAAAAGCATCACTTGCTTTAGTAGTTAATAATATTTTATTTGCAGATGTCTTATCTAATGGGCTTGATAACCATGTTGAACCATTATCCGTTGAGTATTTAGCATTTTCATTTGTTATATTATATAAACTTGAATTATAATTTCCCCAAGATGTACTATTAGTTTTTAATTGTGATTGTATTGTTCCTATTGCTGTTCCTTGAGCAACTGCCTTTGTTTCTATATATTTTTGTACTAAATCCCATTGTATACCAAACATTAAGCTTCCTGAATGTCCATTTACTCCAGCTTTACTTGCTAATGATTGTGCCTCACTACATGTTACCCAGTTTAATGGATATTTATTTGCTTGTGATTTTGGAGTTAGTCCTGATATTGAAGCATGATTTGTTCTCTTATTGTCAGTTCCCGCTTCATATCTACCAATATAGAATCCACCATTTTGATATACACTCTTTAGCATCTTTTTCTTCAATGTATCATATTCAGAACTTGTCAATCCTGTGGTATCATTTGAATTATACGTATCACTTGCTGAGCTTCCACTTCTATATGTTGAAGCATATGTGTGTAAGTCATTTTCTATTTTTGTATATTCCTCATCTGTAAATTCAGTTATATTTATTCCTGCTGTTGGATATACAGTTGCAAGTTTTGGTACTTCAACCCATACATACTCATTTGCTGATGAATCTTTTATTACTAATCCTGTATCTAAATCTGTTCCATCAACCTTTGTAAAATCAGAACTTGGTAAATATGGTCTAGTTCCTGGTCCAGATGGTAAATTACCAACTCCTCCTTGTATTTCAGCATCAGCTTGATATGAGTCAATACTTAATGTAATATTCATTGCAGATTTTGCCGTAGGATTATCTGCAAAGTATTTTCCAACCTTATATCCCCATTCTGAATCTAAGTCATCATTATCTCCAATCCAATTAATCTTTACAGTTAAATATCCTTTATCTTTAGCTACTACTTGTAATGAATGTTCAAGTTCCAGTGTAAATGGAAATTTTGTTGTGTCATTTATTATTTTTCCTTTTGCAACTAACACACCTGTTTCTGCATCTGTTTCTAATGTTGGATTAGCTATATTAATATAATTTTCAGTCGTATTTTGTTCACCTTCACTCACCAGTTCATATGATACTCCTGCTATTGATATGGCTGAAATATGGTAATCTATATCAACCAAAGCTTCACCATTATTTTTTATATCTATTTTTATTACTTGTTCAGGCATTTGTGGATATAGTACTTCAATATCTACTCCAATAGGATTTTCTTTTTTTTCATCACCTATATAATATTCCATATCCCATGCAGCCACATGTATATTTAAATTTGTATTTAATACTCTTGAATATGTAAGCCATGCAAAAGTCGTCATTATAAGAGAAAATATAAATAATATATACTTTTTTAGTTTCTTTTTCTTGTTTGATTTTCTATGCTTACGCAGAATATTCATTCTTTATTTATTTCTCCCTTCCTTTGTTCTTTTATTATTTTTTCTTTTGTTACATTAATACAATTATATTTTACACTATTATTATTTTTTTAGCAATATTATATATTTAAAAATTTTTATTCCTTAATTTTATTCGAAAAGCATTTGCATTATGTCAAGTTTTGTAGTATAATATAAATATCAAATAATTTTAAGGAGGACGCATTATGCATTCAGTTATTGACATCAAAGCAACAATTCTTGTAACTCGGGAAGGAAATGATTTTGTAATCATTAATTTGTCAACAAATAAAAGAGTTTCAAAAAAAGCTTCAGATTTTTATGGAACTCTGTTCAAATATGAACATGACTTTCTTAAGAAATTTAAGGAAACCTTTGACAATACCAAGAACATTATCATTTCATATGAGGCTGCTGATTTTATGACAGACCTCATCGCATTTAACAGAATTGACAATTAATCCTCAAAAACAAGAGCTACAACACAAGTTGTTAGCTCTTGTTTTATTCAAAAATTATGAAAATTATGGACCGGGTACATTTTTTCATTTTAGATAATTTTGTACCCGGTCCATTTTTTACATTAAAATCAGCTTTGCAATAACCAAAATTATAGCACCAGGAACACCTAAAATGCCGAACTAAAACAGAAGTAAATATATTAAGTCCAATATGAAATCCCCATATGCCTCCAATTAGATTTATAAACCAAATAATTCCTCCTCCCAAAATAGAATTAAACACTAGCTTCAGAATTTTTTTTATTGGTATTATAAAAATTTTTCCTATTATAAATAACATACATATACAAGATACAACTATAAGAATATTTATATTCACAATATCACCCCAAAAAATAAAAATAGTAATATATTACTACTATTTTTATGTTACAATTAGGACAAATATTCACTTATCCTGCCATATTATTTTTTATAAAAATTCTATATTTTAACTCATCAATTCTACTTAGTTCCATGCCATTTCTCTTAGCTATTTTTATTAAATAATCCAATTTAGATTGATGTGCTTTTATTTGATACGTATAGTAATCAATCATCTCATCTTCAGCATATTCAAAATTACATCTTGCATCTTTAAGCATTTCTCTAGTTTCGATAATTGTCCTCATAAATTCAATTTCTTTTTCTTTATCTGTTTTTCCTTTTACCATTTTTTCTATCAAGTATTCTTCTTGCATAATAAATTCCACCCTTTAACACTATTTTATTTTGTTATTATTATATGCAACCATTACCTTTATTATCCATTAAAAAAAGTAAAAATGGACCCGGTCCATAATTTAACAATTAAAATGTAAAAAAATGGACCGGGTACAAAATTTAACTAAATAATGAGTAAATTGTAATTCCTACAGATTGAATTATAAATAAATTCATAACATTAGACATTAATAAATTATTAGTTGCTTCAATAACTCCAAGCATATCATTTTGTGAATTTTCATGATGTTTTTGTGCTTCAAAAAATGTTATTAATTCAGGGATACTTGTTACAAACCCTAAAACAATTCCAACTATAAATTCCGGAACATTAAACCTACTACAAAGTGTTTCAAGTGTATCTCCCAATAAGTCTCCAACCACAAATAAAAGTAATCCAGTTATTATTAATATACATATATTTTTAGCAACTTTCTTTTTGGTTTCTCTTTCCCATCTATTTTCTTTTGCTTCTTGTTCTTCAATCTCTTTGTCTTCATCATGCAAATATAGTTTATGAACATTACTATTTATTTTTTTAAAACCAATATATAACAATATTAACACAGGTACCATAGCAAATTGAAGCTCACTTTTAACAAATATAAAACAGATTGGTAATATTATTGTTATAATCACAAGTATTACATCAATTCTAATTGCCTTATTTTTCAATGCTTTTTGATTTTTATTCAACATTATTGCAGCACTATATTGAATAAAATTAATTACATTTGAACTTAGTACATTGTAAATACTAGCTCCAAGTAATCCATTAAAACTTGATGCACTGATTGTAAGTAATTCAGGTACAGATGTTGCAATTCCTGCGATATCCCCTACTGTTTTAGGCTTTAAATTTAGATTTTCTGCCAAATTTCTAAGTGTTTTTACTAATATATTTTTCGAAATTATTACTATAATACCTGAAAAAAATATAAACTGAATTATTTCCCATATTAGCTCCATTATTTTTATTCCTCCATTAATTCTCTAAATAACATAAACATATTATTCACAAATTCTTTGATTTTTATTGATATTTCTTGACTTTTATTATATAATATTTACATTAATGTTCTAATTTATTAGGAAAACTTATGCTTTAAGAAAGGAATGTAAATAAAATGATAGATATTAAACTAATTAGAGAAAATCCAGATTTAGTAAAAGAAAACATCAAAAAGAAATTTCAAGACCAAAAACTAGTTTTAGTTGATGAGATTTTAGAATTAGATAAGAAAAACAGAGAAGCCAAATTAAATGGTGATAATTTAAGATCTGATAGAAAAAAATTAAGTGAACAAGTTGGTCAACTTATGAAATCAGGTCAAAAAGAAGAAGCTAACAAACTAAGAGAAGAAGTTCAAAAAATAAATGCAGCATTAGAAGAAAATGAAGAACTTGAAGAAAAATATTCTGAAGAAATAAAATCTAGAATGATGAAAATACCTAATATTATGGATTCAACAGTTCCTATTGGTAAAGATGATAGCGAAAACGTTGAAGTTCAAAGATTTGGTGATCCTGTTGTTCCAAATTATGAAATTCCATATCATGCAGATATTATTGAAAGATTTAATGGATTAGATAAAGAAAGTGCAGGAAGAACTAGCGGTATGGGCTTTTATTACTTAGTTGGTGATATTGCAAGATTACATGAATCAATGCTTGCATATGCTAGAGATTATATGATTGATAATGGTTTTACATATTGTATCCCTCCATTCATGATTCGTTCAGATGTTGTTACAGGTGTTATGAGTTTTGAAGAAATGGATGCAATGATGTATAAAATTGAAGGTGAAGATTTATTCTTAATCGGTACTTCTGAACATTCAATGATTGGAAGATTTAAAGATCAAATTATTAAAAAAGAAGATTTACCAATTACAATGACATCATATTCTCCTTGTTTTAGAAAAGAAATTGGTTCACATGGTTTAGAAGAAAGAGGTTTATATCGTGTTCACCAATTTGAAAAACAAGAAATGATAGTTCTTTGCGAACCAGAAGATTCTATGAATTGGTATAATAAGATGTGGAAATTAAGTGTTGACTTATTCAGAAATTTCAATGTTCCAGTTAGACAACTTGATTGTTGTTCAGGAGATTTAGCTGATTTAAAAGTTAAGTCATGTGATATTGAAGCTTGGAGTCCTCGTCAACAAAAATATTTCGAAGTTTGTAGCTGTTCTACATTGGGTGATGCTCAAGCTAGACGTTTAAGCATTCGTGCTAAAGGTGAAAAAGGTAATTACTTTGTACATACATTAAATAACACTGTAGTTGCTTCACCTAGAGGATTGATTGCAGTCTTAGAAAATAATTATAATGAAGATGGAAGTATTACTGTTCCTGAGGTTTTAAGACCTTATATGGGTGGAAAAGAAAAGTTAATACCAGTAAAATAAAATTTAATAATATTATTATAAAAGCTTTGTTTTTTATTTATGTTGCCTTTTTTACCAAAATATGGTATAATATTCCATATAAAATTTTTGATAAAAAATTAAGGAGGATTTTAACATTATGAGTAAAAACAATAAATTAATTTTTCCAGATTTTAATTTAGCTGTTTGTTCTGAACATACCATAACAAACTATGAAGCTGAAAACATTTATCGGAAAATGCTATTAGACACTGAAAGTGATTATAATGTCCTTTATTCTAATAAATTACTAGAAATTCAAAATATGTTAAAACCACATAATTTATCTCTAGTAAAAAAAGATTTAGAAGGTCTTATTCGTCACCTGACACTATGGAAAAAGCAAATGGGATACAGTTTCCCAATTTACTTTGAAAGAAGAAAAAAAAGTGACACTAAATGCCACACTAAAATTAGGTTGCTTTTAACTAAGCAATATGTCTATGGAGAAGATGTAACATTGGATTCTATTCAGGATACATTAGGCATTAGAATAATGCCTTGTTTTGGAAATATTGATACACTTGAATCTATAAAAATGTGTTATAAGATTCTTGATGAAACAATCAACTTTTTCACTTTCAAAAAAGGATATAACCCACGTAAAAAGGGAAGCATGTTTGATTTGAATTTTGATTCTAAAAAGCATCCTGAAGTTATAGTACCTCAGCCTAATGATATCGCTGAGTTACTCAAACCAACATATTCCAGTTATGTGAAGGACTACTATGCTAATCCAAAATCAGATGGTTATCAGTCTCTCCACATTGTATTTGATGGTTATTCTCCGATTGAAGTGCAAATCCGAACATTTGCAACAAATTTACGGGTTAATTCACTTCATGACCAGTATAACTTGAGACGCTACGATGGTGTCGAGTTTGACCAAGTAATTCTTGACCGAGAACATGTCAATGTTCATGGTTATGGATTTGTTAATGGAATACTTCAGGACAAAGTTGGTCTGGAAACATCCATTGATCCATATAATCAGCTCTATTAATTTCACCCACCTTAGAATAATTTTTCTGAGGTGGGTGTTTTACCATTAATGAGTGTCCCTACTGGTAACGATTTTAACCACTAAAGGGTGTCCCTACTGGTAACGATTTTGACCACTAATGGGTGTCCCTACTGGTAACGATTTTGACCACTAATGGGTGTCCCCAATGGTAATATCATCTAAAATTTTAACTTCTTTTAAAGAATTTTCTAAATTTTCATCTGTTTTATATTTAATTAAAATATAATTTTGAGTATGCCCCTTATAATAAGTTACTCCATCGTCAACTTCTTTATCTTCAAATAAAACTTCAACAGTTTTTCCAATCAATTTATCATGGTAATATTTTTCGTTTTCATTTGATAATTGTATCAACTTTTTACTTCTATTCTCTTTAATATTTCCATCTATCTGTCCAGGCATAACAGCAGCTCTTGTTCCCTTTCTTGGTGAATATTGAAATACATGCATTTTATATAATTTAGCTTTTTTCAAAAATTCATATGTTTCATTAAATTCTTCTTCAGTTTCACCTGGAAACCCAACAATTATATCTGTTGTTAATATTACATCATCATAATATCTTCGTAATCTTTCTATTATTTCTTCAACTTCTGAAACTGTATATTTTCTATTCATTCTTTTTAAAGTTTCATCACATCCACTTTGCAATGATAAATGAAAATGATGACATATTTTTTCTAATTTGACTAATCTTTGCATAAATTCTTCTGTGATAATCTTTGGTTCTAATGAACCTAATCTAATTCTTGAAATTCCATCAACTTCATTTATTTTTTCTAGTAATTCTATTAGTCCATTTTCATTGCCAAAATCTCTTCCATATGATGCAACATGTATTCCTGTAATTACTACTTCTTTTATTCCTTTTTGAGCAATTTGAGTTATTTCTTTAATAATACTTTCTTGATTCCTACTCCTTACTCTACCTCTTGCATACGGTATTATACAGTATGAACAAAATTGATTACATCCATCTTGTACTTTTATTACAGCTCTAGTTTTCTCAGTATATGTAATTTGCCCCATGTCTTTAAATTCTTTTTGTGTAGCTATATCTTCTATTTCTATAACTTTATTGGTTCCATTCATAAAATTTTCAACATATTTTACTACATCTTTTTTCTCTTCATTTCCAAGAACCACATCTATTTCAGGCATTTTTTCAAGTTCTTCTTTTGCAACTTGTGCATAACATCCAACTGCTACAATTATTGCATTATGATTTTTTTCTTTTACTTTTCTTAAAGCTTGTCTTGACTTTCTATCTGACATATTTGTTACTGTACATGTATTTACTATACAAATATCTGATATATCATCATTTATATTTACTATTTCATATCCTGCTTCCTTAAATTTTTGTGTCATTGCATTTGTTTCATATTGATTTACTTTACAACCGTAATGTAAGGAAAGATACCATTTTTTTATTACTATTTTTATTGCTATCCATAATATCATATCTCACTTTCAGTCAATTATCTATTAACTATTATTAAGCAACACTATATTAGTGTTGCTCCAATTATTCCTGCATCATTTTTGAATTTTGCAAGTTTTATTATTATATCACATCTCTTATTAAATAGCAAGTTTCCTTGTAATAAAGCCTTTTTTAATGGATCATATAATATGTCTTTATATTCAGCAAAACTCCCACCTATACATATAGCATCTGGTTCAAATATATTAATAATATTAGAAATTCCTATACTTAAATCTTCTATATATTTATTTATCATGTATTTTAATGTGCAATTATTTGGATTATTTCTTATAAAATCTCTTATAATTCCTCCATCCATTGTATTTAATTTGAATTCATCTGCTATCTTTCTTTTGAATTTTTTCAAACTCGCATATGTTTCAAAACATCCTCTTTTTCCACAATTGCATATATTTCCGTTTTTATGTATTATTGTATGACTAAATTCAAATCCTGGAAACTCTGTAGGTTCCATTAATTTATTATTATAAATTACAGCTCCTCCAACTCCTGTTCCTATACATAAAAATACACTATTTTTATATTGGGCTAATTCTCCATATTTCTGTTCTGCTAATGCCGCACATTTTGCGTCATTTTTTAATTTTATATCTAAATTTATTCTTTCCTTTAGTTTGCTTACTAAATCATAATTTTCTAATCCTAAATTTACAGATTTAACTATTTTATTTTCTGATATAGTTCCAGGCACAGCTATTCCTATGCTCTCAACATCATGTTCTGACATCATATCCATAACAGTTTCTATTATAAATAATTCTATTAATTCTCTTGCATTATTCTTTTCAACTATAAACTTTTCTTGTTTTAAAATAATAGAGCCACTTTTATTAACTAGCCCTATTGCAATATGACTTCCGCCTATATCTATTCCTATTTTCATATTTTCATTTATTCCCTTCGAAATATATATTAAATTCAAATACTTTGTAAAATTGCTGAAACTAGTAACACAATTATATTACTAGCTGATACAAAATATCCAACTGGAATCTTATCAATTTTAATTTTTTTATTTCCATTTTTCTTTTGATTAATTTTTAATACTAATAAATATGATAATATTTCAATTGCAGTCATTGACATTGTATATGCAAATATATCTACTTCTGAAAATATTAATATTATATTAAATAACATTAATATTCCAACTGTATAACTATTTTTTGCATATCTTCTTAAAAATACTGTATCTATTATTAATAATATCATATATGATGCTAAACACATTGTATTAAAATATATACTTAGTGGATCTATTATATATAAAAAGACAATATACATTATAGAAACAATTATTCCAGCTGTAATTACCTTTTTTTCTATATTAACATACTTATTATCTATTCCTGCAATTATAATTAACATTGTTAAATATGAAACTGTAAATAAATACATTATTATAGCTGATACTTTTAAACTATTTATATTTATTTCTAAAAACTTTGCAAATATAATAAACGAGATTCCTCCTAATAACAAATAAAATATTTGCAATAACTTCTTTGAACATTTAGATTTACTCTCAGGTTCTATACATGTGACCCCTTTTTTTGTTAAACTTATATTTCTTGGAATTCTATATATTGCTCTTTGCCAAAAATTTCCTACTATAACTCCTATTAGAAATAATGCTATATATAACAATATATTCATTTTTACCATTCCTTTCTCTTTTGTGTTAAATAGAATTATTTACAGTATTTTGTGTATTTGTAGTATTAACCATATTATTTGTATTTGTTGATTTTCTTGGTTTTTCGTAAACCATTGCTATTATTACTCCTACTATTAATATTGATATAACAAGTGTTATCAATATTTCTAGACTTGTTTTTCCATTTTCTTTCTTCATATTAAAAAATTTCCTTTCTCATACTAAAAGCATTTTTGATTCCTTTATACTAATTATATTTTATATGTTTTAATAAAAATGTCAAGAATATTTTATAATTTGTCATTTAATTGTATTTTTTGTAATATTTTTGTCACATTCATTTGCATATTTTTCTTTTTTTAGGAAATACTGTTGTTAATAAATTAAGGAGGTTGCAAATGAAACCATTAGATTCTAAAAAAGATTATCAAAATTATGTTGATAAAAAGTCCCCTAATTCCCCTATATGGAAAAATTGTTTTAATGCATTTTGGGTTGGTGGATTAATTTGTTCAATTGGTCAAATAATTATGAATATATGTAAATATAGAGGCCTTTCACAAGAAACTTCTGGTACTATTGTTTCTATCATTTTGATTGCAATTAGTGCATTTTTAACAGGTCTTAATATTTTTAATAAAATTGGAAAATTTGCTGGTGCTGGTTCTTTAGTTCCTATTACAGGTTTTGCTAATTCTATTGTTTCTCCTGCTATGGAATATAAATCAGAAGGCTATATTATGGGTGTTGGTGGTAAAATGTTTACCGTTGCTGGTCCTGTTCTTGTTTTTGGTATTTCAGCTTCTATTATTGTTGGACTTGTATTTTTAATTTTTAACACTCAATCTATTACTTTAGTATAAAAAGAAAGGAATGAAATTTTATGCAAAAATTAGGAAAACAAACAATTAAATTTGATACTCCTCCAGTTATTACAGAAGTTGCTTCTATTGTTGGTCCTAAAGAAGCTAATGGACCACTTGCAAAGTATTTTGATCAATGTATAGAAGATGAGTTTTGGGGTGAAAAAACTTGGGAAAAATCTGAAAGTAAAATTATAAAAGAAACTGTGAATATGGTCATCTCAAAATCTGGAATTTCTTCAAGTGATATTGAATATTGTTTTGCTGGTGATTTATTAAATCAATGTATTTCTTCAAGCTTTGGACTTCGAGCACTTAATATTCCTTTTCTTGGAATATTTGGAGCATGTTCAACTTTTGTTGAAGGTCTAAGTCTTGGCTCTATTGTTACAGAAGCATGTGCTCAACATGTATTATGTGCTGCATCTAGTCATTTTTGTAGTGCTGAAAAACAATTCAGATTTCCATTAGAATTAGGAAATCAACGTCCACCAACATCTCAATGGACAGTTACAGGTGCTGGTGCTGCAATATTATCTAAGTCTGGTGACGGACCTTTTATAACTCATATCACTTCTGGAAAAATTGTTGATATGGGAATTAAAGATGCAAATAATATGGGTGCTGCTATGGCTCCTGCTGCTCTTGATACTTTGGTTTGTCATTTTAAAGATACTGGTCGTGCTCCATCATATTATGATGCTATTATTACTGGTGATTTAGGACACATTGGTAAGGAAATTTTAACAGAACTTGCTTTAGATAAAGGTTATAATATTAAATCAAATTATAATGATTGTGGTGTTATGATTTTTGATAAAGAAAAACAAGATACACATTCTGGTGGTAGTGGATGTGGTTGTTGTGCTAGTGTATTTTCAGGATATTTCTTTAAACAACTTAAAGATAAAAAAATTAAGAGATTACTTTTAATTGCTACAGGTGCATTGACAAATTCAACTTCTTCTCAACAGGGTGAATCTATTCCTGGGATTGCACATGCAGTTAGTATTGAAATGTAATTTTAAAATATTGGAGGTGTTCTTATGGATTGGTTACAAAGTATTTCATGGATGGGATTACTAAAATGTTTTATTACTGGTGGACTTATTTGTGTTATTGGTCAAATTTTGATTGATAAAACTAAACTTACTCCTGCAAGAATTTTAGTTATTTTTGTTACTACTGGTACTATTTTAGGTGGTCTTGGTATATATCAATATCTTGTAGATTTTGCAGGTGCTGGTGCTACTGTTCCTTTGACTGGTTTTGGTTATAATTTAGCTAAAGGTGCTATTAAAGGGGTTAAAGAGTATGGTATTGTTGGTGCTTTTACTGGCGGAGTTGCCGCTTCTGCTGGTGGTATTGCTGCTGCTGTTTTTTTTGGATATATTGCTTCTTTGATTTCAAAACCCAAAATGAAGAAGGAATAAAATTTTTAATGTATTTGAATTTAACCCAAAAAGTTAGAGTAGAAAATCATAAAATTTTCTACTCTATTTTGTATTTTCTAATAATCTTCCACATTTAATTCTGGATGATTTTTTTGATATTCATTTAGAAATTCCGAATCTGACTCTGTAAGTTCAATTTTAAAATATCCCTCAATATCCTTTAGTTTAATGTTTGCAATTGTTGCATTATTCATACATTCTTCGATAGTCTTATATTCTATATCATCATAATATATAATAAGTCCTTTTGCTTTTTCCTCAGGAAAATTTGATGCACCATGATTCCAAATTTGTAAATGATGTTTTTCTTCTTTGTAATATATATTTAAGTCTGTTGATGCCTCTAAATTATTTAATAATGAGAACTCTAAATCTTTTTGCAATAGTTCATTTAATGTTTTTATATCAACTACATAAAAATATCCAGCAGTAATTTTTTTTATTATCTTTCCAAAAAAGCCCATATTATTCACCTCCTTTTATTGCAGCTTCAAGAGCTTTATCAATACCTGTTATTTTTAAATCATCACTTGATTTTATATATGAAGATTCTCCGATATATTCTGCAGTACTGATTATAGAAGAAATATTTTTTATATTTTCTCTGTCAAAGTCGTTGTTTTCATTTCTAAGTTCAAAAATTGTCCATTTTTCTTACCAATTCTTTCCTCTACCATTATACTCTTTATTAAAATTTTTATATATATTTTCTGTCTCACTCTGTTCTTTAGTTGCTTCTTCTTTTATGTCTTTTATTTTTTCTTCAACATTTTCTTCATTTTTATTTTCTTCTATTTTGTTTTCTTCTTCATTTTCATTATTTTTATTATCTGTATTTTTTTGTAATCTTTTCAATCTTTGAATTTCTTTTTCAATATCCTCTTTTAGTTTTCGTGCATCTTCATTATGTTTATAACAATTTTTTTCTACTAAAACATCTATTGCTTCTTGATATGTATTAATTGCATTGTTTATACTTTCCTGATTACTTTCATCAACTTGTACTGTTTTACATATTGCCAATGCACAATTTATTCTTATTTTAAATTCTTTTTCAGACGAAATCACAGTCTTTAATGCCTTTTTATATTCTGAAATTGCTTTCTCATACTCTCCATTTTGGTATAAAATATTTCCAAAATTGTAATTAGAAACATAACTTTTTTGAAATGTTATATTTGTTAATAATTTTGCATCATTTTCTAGATATTTTCCTTCTTGATATTTATTTATTATGAATGTGTTTTTTATATTAACAAATAATAAATTAAACATAATAAATATAAAAACAATATCAGCTATTATTAATGTTTTTGTTTTCATTAGATTCTCCTTATTATCTGTAAAGTCCAATGTATTCCTATTTCTACTGTATTTTAATTTAATAAAAATTTAATTATCAATCCAATAATTATTAATATTAATACTACTGTTTTAGATGTCCAAAATTGATTTCTCTTTAAAATTTTATTAAAATTTTCCTTTGTTACTTTATCAAGTTTTCCTTTTTTATTCATAATTAATGGTGCTTTAAATATATAGTATACATCGTTTTCTTCAATTAATATTATTTCTTTTTCCCAAACTACTTGTTCACTACTAGCACCATTTATACCAATATCCGTAATATTAGCAGAATAAATTACAACTTCATAAGTTCCTGGTTCTAATTCTATGGTTCTTACTTTATTTTTCTTTATATCTCCATAGTCTTTTCCATTTATATATATTACTACACTGTCAGTCAACATTTTATTATCTTCTTTATATAAAATATTCAACTTTTTCATTTTATAAAAGCCTCCTTTGCATATAATTAAATTTTACAATAAACAATATTACTAATGGTATTGCAATTAAAAAGTATGTATCTTTATATGATGCAAGTTTCTCTTCATTAGTTGCTGATTCATTTATTTTTTTCTTTATATCTTTAATTTTATAGCTAATATTTTCTTGCTTGCTCATTTGTATATAATCAATCCCAATATCTGTTGATAATTTTTTTAAGTTATTTTCATCAATTTTGGAAATCGCTGTTATTTTGTTATAGTTTTCATCATAATAGTACAAATACTTGTCTACTCCATCTGCACTATCTTCATATAAACTATAAATCATCTTTCCACCATTTGTTGTTCCATACCCTAAAACAGCTCCATCTAATACATATTGTTTTAAATTAGAAAATGATTCTAGTTTTTCTCCATCTTTTGTTATCTCTCCATCTGTAATAAAGAAAACTATAATTTTTGAATTTCCATTTTGTCTTTCATTTTCATTTTTTAATGTTTTTTCTAATTCAGAATTAACTGAATTAATTGATGTTCCTTTTGCATAAAAATCATTTTCAAGTTTTATTGATTTTAATTCTGCTTGTACCATATCACTATCAGTTGTGAACGGAATTAGTCTTTGCACTGTATCTCCAAATGTTATAATAGAAAATTTACAACCTGATAATTCATCTATAATATAGCAACAATCACTTATTACACCTTCTAATCTTTCTTTTTGTCCATCATAATCTAAAGCCTTCATACTAACACTCGTATCTACCACAAACATAATATCTAAGTCAGATTCAACTGTATTTATTTCACCATTTGGTATCATAATTCGTAGATTTATTATAAATAATAAACTAATAATTATTACTTCAATAGTTGTATTAATATTGTACTTTTTAATATTTGATAGCTTATTACTATTTTCTTTTAATTTTTTTATTTTTTTTTGCCTATCATACATTAATAATATTACTAATATTATACATATTACAGTCATAAGCCATATTGGTATTATTGGATTTGCTTTCATAATTTAGTCCTTTTCTATTTTTAAATTTCATCTACATTTATACCACTAATGTTATCAAGAATTTCTTCTAATTCTTTAGATAATGATTTTCTTAACTCTTCTCCATTATTAATTTTTAAGTTTTTACCATTAGTATATGTAATTTCAAGACTTGTAGATGTTGCACCAGCATAATTCTCATATTTTTTATTGACATCTTTTTTCCATTTAGATGAGTTTAAATCATAACTATTAATTATATTAAAAATTTGTTTTATTTGCTCTTCTGATACGTTTTGTGTTATTTTATTTTCTCTTCCTGTGTTAAAATAATAAAATTCTATTTTTCCTGTATTATCTATATTATAATTTGAATATACACTAGAACTCCCATCACTTAAAACAATTTTTTCAATTTCCGCATTATTTAATTCATTAGCGCTTTTATTGTATATAAAACTAGTTATTACAATTATTATAGTTAATAATACTGCAATTCCTAATATCAAATAAACTTTTTTATTTTTCATATTTTTGCCTCTTTCTTATTATATTTTAATTATTTTTTCTAAAATAACTATTATAATAAACATAGTAACAATAATTACATATAGAATTTCAGGATGGTCTGTTACATATGTCTTTTTGCTTGATTTTAATACTGACGTCTTTGTTTCTTTTATTTCATTTACAATACTTGATGTCATCTTTTCTAGCTCTCCAGTATAAAATTTTCCTCCTGCACTATTTTCTACTGCATTTTTATAACTAGCAATTTTCTCTTTTGAAGTATACTTATTCATATCAATAGATGGACAATATGCATACAAATTAATATTATATTTTTTACATAATTTGCAAGCATCTTCAAGAGTAACAGTTTCTGTTCCAGCTACATCATTGTCAGTAGCAAAAATTATTATTCTAGTTCTATCATTATTAGTTTTTACATCTGGAAAAGAATATAGTGTTCCGTGCTAATCCATCTCCAACCAAAGAACTACCTCTTTTTGATGAATTCAAGCTCACACCACCATACCAAATCATCGGAACATCTTCACCATCCACTTTATATGTAACAGGTGGACTGCCATTATTTTTTATTGCAATTTCTAATTGTTCTATTAGTGTTTCAAATCTTTCTTTTATATAGTCATAATCATCTGTTAAAGGACAATATACTATTGGTGCCGTGTTATAAATAACTATTCCTATTCTATCCCCTTCTATACTAGGCATTATTTGCATAAATTTCTTTATAAGTTCAAGATTAACTTCAGATTCAGATGTCGATATATCTAGTCCAATTAATATGTCTCTATTGTATTTGTCTTCTTTTTTTTCTTGAACCGTTACTGGTCTTGCAATTAAAATTCCAGTAATAATTATAATGATTACACTTAAAATTTTTATAGTATTTGAAATTAAATTATATTTTCTTATTTTTTGTTTATAATACTCTGTTTCTTTTATAAATTGTGTATTTGCAATTTTCTTTCCATTTGAATATTTGCTTTTATGAGTCTTGTTCCAAAATATTATTGCTATTGAACATATCAAACAGGCAACAATTGCAATTGGGTACATTAATTCCATTCTCTTACAATTCTCCTTGCTTTATTTATTGCTGCTTCAAAATCTCCACTTGGTTTGCTTGAAAATTCTGGCTCATAATATTCTTCAATCAATTCATATAATTTAGGAATATTTAATTTTTTTATTTCTATTAGTGAATAATTTTGTGTTGTTATATCTGTCACTTCAAAAATAAACATTCTTATTGACTCACTTATTAATTGATATGCTTTTCTTAATTCAATCATTTCATTCTTATATTTGTACTCTATTGCTTCTAATTGTTCTATATATTTGCTTTTTATAACAGGTATATTTTTTATATTTTTATTTGGTATTGCTTTAATAATTTCTTCTTTTTTTACTACTTTTTTCTTCTTATAAAAATATATTAAGTAACATGTTATACTTAAAACTATGCAGATTATTATTATAAGTAAATTTTTAGAATACATAAAAGGTTCTTGTAATTTAATAGTAGTTTGCATTTTTTCGCCTTTCTAATAATTTATACACATCTTTTACAATATCTTCTTGTTTGTTAATTGTTGTAGTCATTATATTATATTTTTTCAATTTTTCTTTTACACTCTCATATACTTGATTTTTAACTTCTATTTCAGCTTTTTTTAATCTTTCATCTTCAAGTAAATACTCTGGAATGTAGTTTTCTTGCTCTATATCAAATGCATTAATTCCTGTCATTAAAGCATCAGAAATATTTACAATCATTACATCATGTTTTAATGATATTTTTTTTAATGTTTGTTCAGATAAGCTAACCATTCCATCAATATCTGTTATGATAAAAATAATCATTCTTCTTTTTATATATTTCATTGCATAATCAACTAAAATCTCTAAGTCGTTTTCAACATCATTTTCTTTATCATAACAATTTAAAATTCTTTCTATATTATACAATCCTGTTTGAAATGGAAAAAATTTTATATTTTCTTTTCCTTTATATATTGCACTTACTGAGTCACCATGCTTGTTTACTAGATATGCTATAGTTCCAGTTGTCATCAATGCTACTTCTTTTTTGGATTCTGATTCTATTGTATCTGCTTGCATTTTCTTACCAGTATCCAATATGAATAATATATTATGCTTTTTTTCTGCTATATACTGCTTTATAAGTATTTTATTTGACCTTGCTGATGCTTTCCAATCTATGTCTTTTATATTATCACCAATGACATATTCCCTTAAGTCCTCAAAATTCATACTTTTTCCTTTATATATTGAATTATATGAACCTTCTAATATATTCGAAGTTTTTTTCTTTGTATAAATTGAAAGGTTTGCTTTAACTTTTGTGATGTATTTCATCTTCATAAAAAGTTCTTTCCTTTCTATTCTCTCTTTTCATTAAGTATTAATTTTCAAATTACTTTATTTCTATTTCGTATATCTCCTGTGCATCTAGTGTTGGAGTATTTAGTTTCAATTTTTTATTTTTCTCTATATTAAATATATTTTTAGTATCAATAACACTGTTATTATCACTTAATCCTTGGTTTGTCTTTATAGTTATGCTATCTTCTTCTATATTAATAATTTCTACTGTTAGATTTTTTTGTTTATCAACAAATTTCTGTTCTTCTTCGCTCCATGTAGTATATTTCTTAGTATCTATTATTATAACATCATCTTTATGTATTTTATACTCTATTGGTTCATTAGTATCAGTTGCAAATTTTCCACCAGCATCTCCCCATGAGCTTTTTGTAACTATCAAAGTATCAATTGTTTTATCATCATTATTCTCTGTTGTTGTATTCATTGGCTCGCTATTAGGTGATATTGTGTTATTTGTTATATTATTATTAGGTGATTTTGATTTATATTTGTTAAATAAGTAGCATCCTATTCCTATAACAATTATTACTATTATTACTATTATCATTTTTTTGTTTTTCATTTTTATTATCCCCTTTTCATTTATGGTACCTTAATAGACTCAATTATTGCATCTATTATTGTTTCAACTGGAACCTCATCAGCTACTGCTTCAAAATTCAAATCTATTCTATGTCTTAATATACTATGACTTAACATTTTTATATCATCAGGTGTCACATATGTTCTTCCATTTATTAAAGCTAAAGCCTTACCTGCCTCCATAAATGCTATTGAAGCTCTTGTGCTTGCGCCATTTATTACATATTTAGAAATTTCTGGTTTTACAACTTTTGAAGCATTTCTAGTTGCATACACAATACTTATAATATATTTTTTTACAGATTCATCAATATAAATTTTTTTACTTAATTCTTGTAAATACTTTATATCTTTAATGCTTACTACTTTTTTACTTTCTTGAAAAACATTTCTTTCTATTCTATTTAAAATTTCCAATTCTTCTATTGCCGTTGGATAATTTAATACTTCTTTTATAATAAATCTATCTTGTTGTGCTTCTGATAAAAGATATGTTCCTTCTTGTTCTATTGGGTTTTGTGTTGCTATAACTATAAATACCTCTGGTAATTTATAGTTTTCTCCTCCAATACTTATTTGTCTTTCTTGCATTGCTTCAAGCATCGCACTTTGTGTTTTTGAACTAGATCTGTTTATTTCATCTAAAAGCACAAAATTAGCACATACTGGTCCAATCTTTGTTTCAAACTCTGCTGTTTTTGCATTATAAGTTTGCGTACCAATAATATCGCTTGGCAATAAATCAGGTGTACATTGTATTCTTGAAAATTTTCCTCCACAACTTTCAGTTAATACTTTTGCAGCTGTTGTTTTTGCCAAACCTGGTACAGATTCAACCAATATGTGTCCATTTGCAATTAATGATATTAATAATGATATTTGTAAATTTTTTTGCCCCACCATTCTTGATGTGTAATAATTTGATATAGCTTTTATTATATTATTGCTCTTTTGTAATTCTTCTCTCGAAATATTACTGTTATCCATCGTTTTTCTCTCTTTCGTATATACTTTTTTATATATTAAATATTTGTAGATTTTTTCAATATATTTTTATTATTACACATAATATATCTTTTTTCAACATTTTGTAGAAAAAATTTTTTTATATTATTATCAATTTTTGTCTATTAACTAAATCGTAAATATGCCACCAACTATATGCAGTAATAATATTAGGTCCTTCAACATCTTCATTATATTTACAATAATATTTAATAACTTTAACTTTTCTCGAAATATCTTTTATATTCCTTGGACTGTCTTCAATCATAACATCAATATTATTATCTAAACATTGTACGATTTTTTCTTCATCTCTTGCAAAAATCAATCTATCATAAGCAATATTTTGTTTTTCTAGCCAATCCTTTGTTATTTGTTGTATTTTACCATAGTACTCTTTTGATAAACCATATTCATTTCTTGCAGTAATAATATATATATTATTACCTTGTTCTCTCAATTTATTTATTACATCTGGTGCAAATTTTCTATGTGGTTCATTAAGAGCATACCCTGTAAAATACCTCTCCCAAAATCTATCAGCCTGTTCCTGAGTCCAATTAAATGTTATTTCTTCACTATAATCAATTTGTTTTATATTTATTTCTAATCCTTCTTCTAAACAAAATTTTGTACCATAATCTATCATAAATTTTTCTATATCTGTTAGTACTCCATCTATATCTATTCCTATGTTCATTTTTTCCTCCTTTTTAATAGTAGAAAGTTTTACCATTGGGGACACCCATAAGTGGTCAAAATTGTTACCAGTAGTTACCAGTAGGGACACTCTTGTTACCAGTAGGGACACTCATTAATGGTAAAAGGTATAATAAAAGTTAGATTATTTAATATTAATATTCATTATTTATTACTTAAACATTTCTAAATAATAAGCTTTTACCATTAATGAGTGTCCCTACTGGTAACAAGAGTGTCCCTACTGGTAACTACTGGTAACAAGGGTGTCCCTACTGGTAACAATTTTGACCACTTATGGGTGTCCCCAATGGTAAAACTTTCTACTGTTAATTATTATCATACTTACCCACCCTAGTTCAATAGTTTTGCACAAAAAAATACCAGAAAATAAAACTCAACTTTACTTTCTAGTATTCTTAATTTTTATTGATTATGCTTTTTTTGCTATTTCAGCTATTGCTGTAAATGCTTTTGGATCATTTACAGCAACTTCTGCTAACATTTTTCTATTTATTGTTACATTAGCTTTCTTTAATCCTGCGATTAATTTGCTATATGTTGTTCCATTCATTCTTGCTGCTGCATTTATTCTTGCAATCCATAATTTTCTAAAATTACTCTTTTTATCTTTTCTTCCAACATAAGCATATGCTAATGATTTTAATACTGCTTGGTTAGCATTTCTAAATCTATAGTGTTTTGCACCATAATATCCTTTTGCTTGTTTTAATACTTTTTTATGTCTAGCTCTTGTTGTCATTGCTGATTTTACTCTTGCCATTTATATTCCCTCCTAATCTACTACTTAGTTACCATATGGTAATAATTTTTTTATTGTATTTTCACATGATTTATCTGCATATGCTCCTGGGCGTCTGCTTGATAATTTTTGTCTTTTTGTTTTATTTGCTAATAAATGTCTTCTATTAGCTGTTGTTCTTTTTACTTTTCCTGATGCTGTTAAAGAATATCTTTTCTTTGCAGCTTTGTTTGTTTTTAGTTTTGGCATGGCTTTTTGCTCCTTTCAATTGTTTTATTTATATTAAGCCTTAATTACTTTTGTAATTATTAGTTGGCTTTTTTAGCTAGTATTATAAACATGTTCTTTCCTTCTAATTTTGGTTTCTTTTCAACTACTGATATATCTTCTAAATTAGAAATAAATTGATTTAAAACAGCTTCTCCCATTTTTATATTATTTAATTCTCTTCCTCTAAATCTTACTGTAATTTTTACTTTATTTCCATCTTCTAGAAACTTTCTTGCATTTTTTGCTTTAAATGAAAAGTCATGTTCTTCTATATTTGGAGTTATTCTTAGTTCCTTTGTTTCTTGAGTTTTTTGTTTTTTCTTAGCTTCTTTTTCTTTTTTAGATTGTTCAAATTTGTATTTTCCATAATTCATTATTTTACATACTGGTACTTGTGAATTTGGTGATACTAATACTAAATCTAATTTCTTTTCTCCTGCTATTTCTAATGCTCTTGCTAATGGAACCATTCCTAATTTTTCTCCAGTGTCACTGATTAACTGTACTTCTTTTGCACGTATTTGACCATTTATAGGTAATTCTTGTTTTATATAAAACACCTCCTAGATTTTTGCACTTTTTATTTGTATATCTATATCATTTTTACAAATAAAAAAATTGACTTTGTTACAAGTCAATTCCACACAAATATAGATATATTATTAATATAAATCTAAATTTTTCTAACCTTTTTCCACAAAGATAAGGTGAGAAGTGGATAACTTCTTCTTGTAACATGTATTATTATACATTGTTTCCATATTTTTGTCAATAATTTCATCAAAAATTTTTTTTAATTTTTTCATCTTTTCACTTGAATTTATTTCTAGTTTAGTATATGATATAGAAAATAATGTCTTTTTACATAGGAGGATAAAAAATGCCATCAAAAACAAAAGAATTAAATGAAGATAATATCAAAAAAAATGTACCTTCAAAAAGTACATCAAAAAAGACTGCAAAATCTGATTCTACAACAAAAAAAATAGCTTCTTCAAAAAAAGCTGTAGTAAAAACAAAAGTTGCAAAAAAAAGTTCTTCAAAAAAATCTAACAAAAAGTCTGCAGCTTTAACAACTAAAAATATTTCATCTACAGCCAAAAAGAAAACAGTAGCCAAAAAAGTAAAAACAACCAAACCTCTTGCAGAAGTTGTAGAATATTATGATTTACCATATAGATATAATGAAACAATTGTAAAAATACTATATCAATCACCTGAAACATTATTTGTTTATTGGGATATAGCAGATTCAGATAGAGAAAATTATATAAAACAATATGGAGAGAATTTCTTTAATATAACAAGACCTGTATTAATTGTTCATAATGATACAATGGGTTATAGTTTCGAACTTCCAATAAATGATTTTGCCAACAGTTGGTATCTACATATAAATGATAGTAAATGTAATTATAGAATTGAGCTTGGTAGACGCCCTAACTATTATAATGCAGAAGTAACAAAAGAAATACAAGAAAAAATTCATACTGATTATATATATGTATCAACATCAAATAAAATTGAATCTCCAAATGATCATGTATTATTTAATACAAATGAAAATAATACAATCAAAGTAAGAAATGTAAAAAATCATAATGAAAAATCTATCTCATTATATGAAATCATAAAACATTTACCTGCAATGAAGAGAGTTCATAATATTCCTTATATTAGTGAAGAGCTTCTTAAAGATATGTATTCAGGAATTTATCAAAATGAAGATATATCACTATTTGATAAAATTACAAATAACCCATCTTCTGGTGGAAATCCATCATCAGGAAGTATGTCATCAAGAATGTTTTAACAAAAATATCGTAGGAACTTTAACCTACGGTTTTATTTTAGTAAAAGGAGAAATTATATGCAAAAAAAAGGATATGTAAGTTTCGTATTACATGCACATCTTCCATTTATACATCACCCTGAAAGTGATGACTATCTTGAAGAATCATGGTTATATGAAGCAATTTCAGAAACATATATACCATTATTAAAAAATTTCAAAAAATTAGTTGATGAAGGAGTTGACTTTAGAATAACAATGTCAATAACTCCTACTCTACTTTCAATGCTTGACAACAAATTATTACAAACAAAATATATAAATTATTTAAAAAAATTAATTGAATTATCAGAAAAAGAAATTGAACGTACAAAATATGATGAAAGAGTTAATAGACTTTCTCACTATTATTATGATAGATATTCAAATGATTTACATCTTTTTAGAGATGTTTGGAAATGTAATATAATTGAACAATTTAAACACTTCCAGGATATTGGAGTTTTAGAAATTATAACTTGTGGTGCTACACATGGATACTTTCCTATCCTATATGTTACAGAGGAAACAATAAGAGCTCAAATAGCTGTTGGGGTTCAAACTTATGAAAGATATTTTGGAAGAAAACCTCGTGGAATTTGGTTACCTGAATGCGGTTATATTCCAGAAGCTGATAAATTTCTTAAAGAATTCGGAATTGAATATGCAATTTTAGAATCTCATGGAATTTTATATGCAGATCCTACTCCTATTTATGGAACTTGTGCCCCTATTGTATCACCTGGCGGACTTGTTTGTTTTGGTCGTGATATGAAATCTTCGCAACAAGTTTGGAGTTCTATTGATGGATACCCTGGAGATTTCAATTATAGAGAATTTTATAGAGATATCGGTTATGAAGCTGATTATGACTATATAAAACCATATATTGCTCATAATGGTGTACGTGTTCATACAGGAATTAAATATCATAGAATCACAGGAAAAACAGACCAAAAAGATTATTATGATGTTCAATGGGCAAAAGATTCTGCAGAAAGACAAGCAGGTCACTTTATGAATTCTCGTACAGAGCAAATTGCCAATATTTCTGAATATATGGAAAAACCACCTATTATTTTATGTCCTTATGATGCTGAATTATATGGCCATTGGTGGTATGAAGGTCCATATTGGCTATATATTTTATTTAAGAAAATTTATTATGATGAGTGTAACTTTGAATTAATTACACCTTCAGAATATATTGATAAATATCCAGAAATGCAAGTTTGTGCTCCTTGTCGTTCAAGTTGGGGTGCAAATGGTTATAGTGGAGTATGGTTAAATCCAACTAATGATTATGTACATCGTCACCTACATAAAGCTGGTGATAGAATGGTTGAACTTGCTACATCATATCCTGATGCAGAAGGAATTATAAAAGATGCTCTTAACCAAGCAGCTCGTGAATTACTTCAAGCTCAAACAAGTTGCTGGTTATTTATTATTACAAATGGTACAATGGTTGATTATGCAAAAAAACGTATTAAAGATCATATTGGCCGTTTTACTAAATTATATTATGAAATTAAAGACAATAATGTTGATAAAGAATTTTTGGAAGATATTCAATTAAAAGATTGCATCTTCCCTGATATTGATTATCATATTTATACAAAATTATAATTTCAAGGCATTGAGTTATTTATACTCAATGCTTTTCTTTTACTTAAATAAAAGTTAAAAAAATGCATCCATATTTCAAAAATTTTACTTTTCATTGCTGATTATAGAAAAAAACTTGAAAATTATGTTAATTAATGATATAATTTATTTATTATTTGTGGGTACAGCAAATTATAATAAATGTACCAATTTAGTATTTATTACCAGTAATTTGGTAATAAACTAAAAGATTAGGAGGTTTTATGTTAGTACATTACGTTGAATTTTCTTTTCCTGGTTTCTTTTACAGTGAGCAAGAAATTCATAAGGTTGCCGAGCGGAACCCTGAATTAATTAAAGTTCCAAAAGATGCTTTTGCCTACCGTTTTTTTGACCGCAATGAAACAGTCATTAATGGTGAAAATCTCTATGGAGAACGTCAAAACTACTCTCCTTATACTTACTTCGGCACTGCCTACACTTTGGAAGAAGTTCAAACTCTATTTCCTAATGAGAGGAGACTTATTTCCAATATGAAATACAACAATCTTAAGCAGGTAGTAAAGACACACGCATGGGAAATTGGCAACCACTAAAAGAAGAAGACATAGTAATTAACTCTTAGTCCAAAAAGGAAATGCAATCAAAAGCATTTCCTTTTATTAATTATTGAACATTTACTATATCAAATATTACAAAATAAAATTTCTTTTTAGTTAAAAACATAAGTCCAAGTTTCACATTCTCAATTTCCAGAATATTATATCTTAGTTATTGTATATATTTCTTATTTTAGCAAATACTATACAAAACAAAAAGAACAAAAAGGAGTTGTTTATGAGTTCATTATGTATAAAAACAAACAATGAAGAAATCTTATCATATCTACAAAACGAGTTCTCAAGTTTTAACATGTTAAACATATCTTACTCTATGAATGAATTCAAATCCTACAAAAACATAATAATTCATTATACAGGAATTGATAAAGAACTCTTTTATACCAAGCTTGCAACTATTTTTTCTTACTTAGTAATTGATTATTTTGAACATGATTTTATACAAAATATACTTTCTAATAATTATTTTTATTTTGACAATACAGAACTTAGTAAAATATTAGATTTATGTAATGAAAACATATGTGATGATGATGAATTTTCATTCACAAATAGACAAATGATACTTTTTGATGCCTTTTATGAGTATATAACAAAACATCATTCTATTATAATTAGTGGATTTATACATTTTAGATTAAAAGATTATAGACGACTTTTAGAAGATTTAATTGACTTTTCTGTAAATGAGTTTATTATTGAAAGAGAATATCTTGAATTTGTATCTCTTTTAAGATTATATGTAAATTCACAGGTTTCATCTCCTATTGCTGTTCATCTAGTTTCTTTTGGAGATAATCTTGTTTTATTAGATGAACATTTAGAAATAATTGATGTTGATAAAGGTGCATTAAAAGCAAAATATTTATCAGATGTTTCTTTTTCAAACAATGATTATGTTTTAAATACATTATTAAATTTGTTACCGCAAAAAATCCATCTACATCTTGTTTCATCATCAGCTAATTTAGAATTTATAAATACGTTGCAACTTATTTTTGAAAATCGAATTAAGATTTGTACTGATTGTAATATCTGCAATTTATATAAAAAAATATATGTCAAACAGAAAAAATAATAACATCCTCTAATGCCTTTATCGTAAAAGAGGATGTTTTACTTTTCTATTATCTATACATTTACTACTTCTTTTTCTTCAATTTTATCTTCTTTAATCCATTCTTTTCCATCTACTATTCTTGTAACCATCATTGATGAAACTGTATCACCTACAACATTAAGCATAGTTGCAGGAGCATCTATTATAGTTGCAACCATTGTAAGTATTGGCAATGACGCAACTGGGAATCCCATCATTGTTATTATTAACATTTCTGAAATTGTTCCACCACCTATTGGAACACCTGTTATCAATAAGTTTGCAATAATTGCTACGCCTAAAATTTGTAATACTGCACCTGGAGTGTTTATTGCCGTACCAAATAAACAAACCAAAAACATAATTTTAAATACTGAACCTATCATTGAACCATCTTTGTGAAAACTCGTTCCCATTGGTATTGTAGTTTCTGCAATATCATTTGGAACTCCCATCTTTTTTGAACACTCTATATTAATTGGAATACATGCTGCACTTGAACATGTTGCAAGAGCTGTTAATGTTGATGGAACTGCATTTCTCCAAAATAATTCAACACCTTTCTTTCCTCCTGCTATAAAAGCATATACTGTATAAACTATAAAGTAAAATGCTAATGAAACAATTGTATATACAACAAATGTTTTTAAATATCCTACAGCAATTGATGCTCCAAAAGTTCCAACAAGTGCAGCAAAATAGCATCCTATTCCTATTGGTGCATAATATATTATAATTTTTACAATATTTTGTACTATTTCATTTGCCGATACTAAAAAAGCTAGAAATACTTTTCCTTTTTCATTAGACATTCTTATTGCAATTCCACAAATTATTGAAAATACAAGCAATGCTATTACATTATCTTTTGATAATAATTTAGAAAAGTCATTTACTGTTAATAGTTGGACTGTTCTATCTGCAATACTTATATCTTCTTCATCTGATTCTTCAGTTTTTTCTTCTAATGATGCTCTTATTTTTTCTCCATCTTCTGAATTAACTAATTTTACAAAATATGTACTTGCAAATCCAAGTAATACTGCTATTAGTGATGTTACTACAAATACGGTAATTATAGTAATCATGATTTTGCCAAGTCTTTTTGGATTTTCCATCTTGGCTATTGATGTTGTGATTGTTAAAAAGATTAGTGGTACAATGATAACAAATAATAGATTTAGAAAAATGTCCCCTAAGGGTTGTAATTTAGTTGCTTTTTCTTGGAATAAAATTCCTACGATTGCTCCAACGATAATAGCAACTAATAGAATTATCGTTGTTTTGTAATTTGATAAAAATTTTTTCATAATACTACCTCATTTCATAATTAAGGCAACTGAAAATATAGTTATATTCTCAGGATTTGTGACTATTATATATAATATTATGCTGTTTTGCAATAGTTTATGAAAATTTTTCAAAAAAAGAAGTTACTAGTTAATGTTTTTTATTAATTTCTTTATATTAATGTAAAACAAGCAATAGCCTATTTGTCAGGCTATTGCTTGTTTTTTAGTTCATAACAAATTTGTTTACAAGTAGTTACATTAACAATTGATATCACAAACAGTCCATTTTTTCTCCAGCCTTTCAATATCAATAGGTATAGATAATCTTGGACTTGTATCATATGATAATTCTAATACAACCTTAATTGTAGTTCCTACAATATAATGATGTACTTTATCATATTGTACTTTTCCAGATTCTACTGTTTTTAAAATTGTACCAATTTCATATGGCAAACTGACATTCATTGTTTTTCCTCCTTTACAATAATTATTGTTAAAAGTTATATATTCCAAACTTGCGTATTTGCAAGATAATTAAATTATGCGAATATTATATAATAAAATCCTAAAAATTTCAATAATTAGGTCTCTTTTATTCTACACTTTTCAAACTCTCAATCATATCAATTTTTTTCAATGCAAAATATGTAGCCAAATTAACAATCAAAGTAAATATAATTGTAATAGCAACTGCATACACATAACTAATTTGGCTAACAATTTTACTAAATCTTAATGTATTAATCTCACAAGTTCCAATCAAATAATAATTCAAGCAATAACCTCCAAACAATCCAAGTATAATACCTATTGCGGTCAAAATTGTTGTTTCTCTTGTTACATAATCATAAACTTCTTTATCATAAAAACCTAAAACTTTTATAGTAGCAAGTTCTCTTATTCTTTCACTTATATTTACATTTGCCAAATTATATAAAACAACAAATGCAAGCAATCCGGCAGAAACAATTAATATAATCACAACAAAATCTAAAGATTTAATTGTATCATCTAATGCTCCTAATATTGTTGAAATTCTATTAGCTGAAGACACTTCATTTTTATTCATTAATTCTGTTACAAACTCATCTTCCGCTTCATCTGTCATCTCAATATTTTGTAATAATATCACATTTGTACTATAATCTTTTCCATACAATTTTTCATACATTGTTTTTGACATATACACATAATGTGATACATAATTTTCTACGATATTTGAAATTTTAGCTTCTACCTCATTATTATTAATATCTTTTAGTGTTATTGTATCTCCTGCTTTTGCTCCAATAAGTTGTGCACATTTATCAGTTAAATATATTTCATTATCTTTTAATTCTAAATTTTGTTTTGTTTTTAAGTCGTTTATATTAATTAGTCCATCAAATTCATCTTTTGGCACAATTATTTGTATATCTTCTTGTTTATCACCTTTAACAGCTGTTGCTGATGTCATATATGTTTCTACAATTTTTTGTACTTCTTCTCTATCTTTTAATTCATCAATAAAACTCTGTTTTTCATCTGCTGATAAATTATCCTTTAAATTAACTTGCATATTATAATCAAATACTTTTTCAAACTGGTTTGGTATAATTACACTTATTGAATCTTTAATTCCAAACCCTGTTACAATTAGCGAAGTACATCCAAAAATTCCTATTATTGTCATTAAAAATCTTTTCTTATATCTAAAAATATTTCTTACTGTTACTTTATGGCTGAAATTTAAATGTTTCCAAATAAATGGAATTCTTTCTAACAAAACTCTATTTCCTGACTTTGGTGCTTTAGGTCTCATAAGTGCTGCAGGAGTTTCTTTTAGTTCTCTAATTGCAGAATAAATTGTAGCCCCTATTATACATATACATATTAATAACAACCCTATTGTTCCATACTTCCAATTAAAGCTTAATATGGCCTTAGGTGTTATTTGATACATCATCATATATAACATCCAAATTATTTGTGGCAATGTTGCAAATCCAACACACATACCTGAAATTCCACCAATAATACTTGCTAAACTTGCATATAAAATATATTTATTTATAATTTGTAATTGATTATACCCTAAAGCTTTTAATGTACCAATTTGTGTCCTTTGCTCTTCAACCATTCTTGTCATTGATGTCAATGAAATTAATGCTGCGACAGCAAAAAATACTATTGGAAACACCTGACTTATTTTTGCTATGCTTTTAGTTGATTGTATAAAACCAACATATCCTTCATTTGAATTTCTATCTAATATATACCATTTTGCTGTTTCCACTCCATTTAAAGTCTGGATTTTTCTTGATTGCTCTCTTTCATCTTTTATTTGTTCAATATTATCTTTTACTTCTTCAATATAGTCTTCATATTTTTGAGTAGAAGTCTCATAATTTTCTTCATTTTTCGCTCTTAAATATATACTTGTATATACATCATTTGCATTAATATTTTCTTTTGGTATATACATATAATAACTTACTTTGCTTGTTCCTAGTTTACTTGTTCCCCTATCTCTTGATATGTATAATGGACTTTGTACAGTTCCAACAATCTTCATTTGGCTATTTTTTAAATATGATTTTTTATTTCCATACACATCAGTGGTATCTTCAATTTCAACATCAACCATATCGCCAATCTGCTTATTATTAGATTTTAGAAATCCTTCTTCTACCAGACATTCGTTATCATTTTGAGGCATATTTCCATCAACTAATATTGGCTTATTAATTTCTCCTATTGTAATTAGCTTTGTTACTATTTCTTTGTTATCAATATCAATTATTCCATCTTTCTCAAAACTTCCCACAACACTTTCTACTTCATCTACTTTTTCTAATTCTTCTATATCATCATCTGTTAATCCTAAGGTTGATATTATCTGAATATCATATACTTGATTATCTTCATAGAACTGGTCAAATGTATCTATCATATCTGGTGATGCAGCTCTTAATCCTGCAAAAAATCCTACTCCTAAAAATGCCATTAAAAGTATTGAAATAAATCTTTTATATGTATTTTTTATTTCTTTTATACTATCTTTTAATAAAACTCTTTTCATTTTGACTCCTTTCACAATAGTAAAATTTTGTACCCGGTCCCAAATTTACCACTCAATTTCTTCTATAGGTTGTGGTTTTTCATTTATTTCAATTTTCTCTGCTGTTCCATTTTTGAAATGAATTACTTTGTCTGCCATTGGTGCAATTGCTGTGTTATGAGTTATTATTAATACTGTCATATTTTCTTTTCTTGCAGTATCTTGTAATAGTTTTAAAATTTGCTTACCAGTTTTGTAGTCTAATGCCCCTGTTGGCTCATCACATAGTAATAATTTTGGATTCTTCGCAATTGCTCTTGCTATTGCTACTCTTTGTTGTTCTCCACCAGATAATTGTGATGGAAAATTGTTCATTCTATCTTTTAATCCTACTTTCTCTAATACTTCTACTGGATCTAATGAATCTTTACATATTTGTGTTGCTAATTCTACATTTTCTTTTGCTGTTAAATTTTGTACTAAATTATAAAATTGAAATACAAATCCAATATCTTCTCTTCTATATTTTATTATTTCTTTATTTTTTAATTTTGTTATTTCTTTTCCATCAACTGTTACTTTTCCAGAAGTTGCAGTATCCATTCCTCCTAATATATTTAATGTTGTTGTTTTTCCTGCTCCTGATGGTCCTACAATTACAACTAATTCTCCTTTTTCTATGCTAAAATTTGTATTTTCTAATGCTTTTATTTTTACTTCTCCCATTTTGTATTCTTTACATACATTTTTAAAATCAATATAAGACATTTTTATCACTCCTTATATAATAGTTTTCCTATTTTTGTTCTAATTTGATTGAAAGTATATCATATTTTCATATCATTTTGAATACCATTTTTATAATTTTTATTGACTTTTTTTCCTTGTTTTGGTATTATAATTTAAGAAATATCGAATCGTAAAAATGTACATTTTATAGGAGGTATATACAAATGTCAAAATTATTGAAATTTATTAGTATTTTATCAGTAGCTTTAATCGTTCTTTTTAATAGCTCATATATTTTTGCCGCTGTTAATATGGATTTAGGAAATAATACAAATACTAGCTCTAATAGTTCTAATTCTACTAATACAAATTCTAGCAATACTAGCTCTAATAGTAATAAAAACACTTCTACTTCCACTTCATCAACATTATCTTCAACAGTTACAACATCTGACTTTGATTTAGAATTGACTAATATTTTATGTATTGCTTTAATTGTTGTTGGAGTTTTACTTATTTTATTAGGTATAGCTATTTTAATTAGATTGAAAAGATAATATAAATTATAATAATTTAAAGACTAGGTTTTCCTAGTCTTTTTATGATATAAATTCTATTATTTACAAAATCTATGTTTTCCAATTGTAACTGTAAGAGGTCTTGACCAAATCCACTTATTAGTTGCAGTGCTTGGATTAAAATAATATATCGCTCCATAAGATGGATCCCAACCGTTTAAGGCATCTTGTGCAGCCTTTTTAGCAGTACTATCTGGATTTAAATTTATTTGTCCATCTGAAACTGCATCAAATGCTCCACTTTGATATATTACCCCTGATATCGTATTTGGAAATTTACTACTTTTTACTCTATTCATTATTACAGCTCCAACTGCAACTTGTCCTGTATATGGCTCCCCTCTTGCTTCTCCATATATTGCTTTTGCTAATAGATTTACGTTTGATGAGTTATTGCTTGATGAGCCTCCAGATGATGAACTTGTCATTATTCCCATTGCTTTTAATGTTTTAGTTCCAGCAATTCCATCAACCGTTAGTCCGTTTTTTTGTTGAAATTTTTTTACTGCTGATACTGTTAAACTTCCATATATCCCATCAACACTTCCTGTATAATATCCCCATCTTTTTAATTTATCTTGTATTGTTCTTACTTCACTTCCTCTAGAACCATATTTTGATAATGCTAATACTTCATTATTTTGTACTGCTAACACTGTTATAAATGAAATTACCAATATCATTATTGCTATAAATCCAATTATTTTGTTTTTCATCTTATCACCCTTTGCATAAAATTTATATTATTTTATACAATTCTTGGGATTTTATACATTTAATGAAAACTGTATCATAACTTCAAAATTTCGTTTCGTGCCATTTCGTCACATCTATTATTAAACTCATTATCAGCATGACCTTTAACCTTTATAAACTCGACTTTATGTTTTTTCGTCAAAGCATACAACTCTTGCCAAAGTTCTTTATTTTTTACTGGTTCCTTATTAGCTGTTCTCCAACCATTTTTCATCCAATTATAAATCCATCCCTGTTTAAAAGCATTAACAGTATATGCACTATCACTATAAACTTGAACATCACTTTCAACCTTTAAACACTTAAGAGCCTCTACAACAGCTGTAATCTCCATTATATTATTAGTTGTATTTTTCATTCCTCCTGAGATTTCTTTTTTTGCATCTTTGTACATAAGAATTGCTCCCCATCCTCCTGGACCTGGATTTCCTGAACATGCACCATCTGTATAAATTATAACTTTTTCTTCCATTATAGCCTCCAATAAAACTTTTTTATTTTTTTACTTATATCTATTTGTTTTTTATATGTTTTGTGATAAGATTATACCAATAAATTAAGAAATTATCAATATTTTTGGGAGGTTTTCATGAGTAATGTACTAGGAATTGTAGCTGAATACAATCCATTTCATAATGGTCATTTGCATCATCTAATTGAATCAAAAAAAATTACAAATTCTGATTATTCTATAGCTGTAATGAGTGGAAATTTCACCCAAAGAGGTGATGTATCCATTGTTGATAAATGGATTAAAACACAAATGGCTATTGAAAATGGTGTTGATTTAGTAATAGAATTGCCTACTCTTTATGCTCTTTCTAGTGCTGAAAATTTTGCATCAGGAGCAGTAAAAATCTTGAATTCTTTAGGCATTGTTGATTATATCTCCTTTGGCAGTGAATGTGATAATATTTCTATCTTAGATGATATTGCAAATGTCCTAGCATACGAACCTTCTGAGTATAAAACTTTATTATCTCATGAACTTTCAAGAGGAGTATCTTTTCCAAAAGCTCGTGAAAGAGCTTTAATGATGTATTTAAATGATGTTCGTAGATTTGCTAATGTTTTATCAACACCTAATAATATTTTAGGTGTTGAATATTTAAAAGCTTTAAAAAGGCAAAAAAGTAATATTCAACCTATTACCATGAAAAGAAAAGATTCTGGATATAATGATAGTATAATCCCTGTTGATTCAAGATTTGCAAGTGGCTCTGCTATACGAAATATTTGTCAATCTACATTTGATATTTCCCTATTGCAAAAGTTTATGCCAGAACATTCGTATAACCTTTTAGAAGATAGTATTAAAAATGGTAATGTTGTTAAAAGTATTTCAACTTTCGATAAAATTATTATTTATTCTTTACGCAAAATGTCAACAGATGAAATTGCAAACCTTCCTGATGTTGCAGAAGGTCTTGAATTTGCAATAAAATCTGCTGCTAATAAATGCAATAGTGTTTCTGAATTATTATCAATTATTAATACAAAAAGATACACTCAAACTAGATTACAACGTATTCTTTTATATGCAATTCTTGGAATAAATAAAAAAGATATGGAAATTTCTATGAACACAAAGCCTTATATAAGAGTTTTAGGTTTTAACGATAAAGGTCGTGATATTTTTAGCGAAATTTCTAAGATTAATAAAAGATTAGATGTTGTTACTTCTGTTAAAAAATTTACGGATAATTGTTCTAATAAGAATTTAAAATTGATGATGGAAAAGGATATTTGGGCTACTAATGTTTATAATCTAGCTTATGAATATGATTCTATTGGCAATTTAGATTATACTCATAAATTAATTACACTTTAAAAAGAGAATTTCTTTCGAAATTCTCTTTTAATTATTAATTTGCCCAGTATGTTACATCAACATCTGTACTTCTTTCAACTTTAGTTAAGTCAATATAGTATCCTTTTGAATCTTTCTTTAAGTAACCTGCATTTTGTGCAGCACTTATTGAACTATAAGTCTTTTCACCAACTTTTAATTCAAATTCTTTGCTTGTATTAATATTTCCAAGTTCAACTCTTCTTGCTTTAGATTCTTCTACTGTTATTGCTCTATTTTCTTCATTCTCTGATGAAGAATCTATAGATGTATTTAAGAAGTTTGTTAAGTCACTTTCTGTTATTTCTCCTGTTTTACTTCCATCTGCATAACTATATGCACCTGGTGCTGTTCCATTGTTTGTAATTAAATCATATAGTGCTTTTTGTTGCCAATTATTGTTGTTGCATGCATTTACTTTGTCTGCAGTTGGATCTAACATTGCTACTGCTTCATTTCCGTCTAATCCAATTCCTATTGTAAATACTTTAGCTGTTTTATCAGTGTTTTTATAATATTTGTTTGTTATTTGTTTTTTACAATATTTAGCAGTTCTTAATGTCCAATAATAGTAATTTTCGTCTGTTTCCTTTGTATATCCATGTCCATTAACCTTTCCAGTTGCAGTTTCACTAGCATAATAATATGTTGGTTCCCCATCTGTAACTAAGATTAATAATGGTGTACGAGTTATAGTCTTTGTTGTTCCGTCTTTTAAAGTAACTGTTGCTGTTGTTGTATTCTGATTACTTGTAAGCATTTCTGCACCTAATTTTATACCTGATTGTGTATTAGTTCCTCCTGTTACTTGTCTTGATGATTTATTTCCAACATTAGATTTTATTGTCTGGCTACTTCCATTCCACCAATCACCTGCTGAATATTCTCTTGTTAAATAATTTATACCTTGAGCATAATTTCCTAATGGTATAATTGTTGATGCATCTCCACTAAATCCAACTACCCCTACTCTACTGTCTTTATTTTTGCTCATTATAGTTTTTATAGAACTATTTACTGCATTCACCATAGCTTTAGCTCTACTGTCTTCTACTGCCGTTTCATTTTTTCCTTCTAAAGTATATGTCATACTTCCAGAAGTATCTAATACAAATACTACATCCATTGGTGTTGATACTGTATCTGTTGAAGATGTAATACTTTTTACTGTTATGCTTCCTCTTTGACCAATTTCAATATCTTCTAATTTTATTGTTGAGTCTGAGCTTACTTTATCTGTAAAAGCTGTATTAGTAATTTCTGTTAATGATGAAATCTTTCTGATTACACCATCTATGTGATATCCATCAGATTCATTCTTTATTACATACCATACTACAACTTCATCATCAGCTAATGTTGTTCCATTTGTTTTTAATGCATCGACTAATTGAGTTCTTGTTATTCCTTTTGCAACCATGTCTGTTATTATATTATTATTTTTTATCAAATAATATAGATCATCATTCTTTAAGTTTGCATTAGTATCATAGTGTAAATCTGAGCTATTTAAGTAAACTGTTCCTAGTTCTCCTGTATATAGTGATGCATCATATCCAGTTCCACTACCTTCATATGGTACTTTTCCATCTTTTCTTACAAATAGTTTTGCAGTATATGCTGTTGTTCCATCAATTGTCTTGTTGCATATATCTTTATATTCTGCTTCTGCTACAACTGTTGCTTTTATTATTAATTCTCTTGTTTTCCCTGCTGCTAAGTCTTTTACTTCCCATGTTACTACTGATTGTTCTTTATCATTTTTAGTAACTGTCCAATCGTCTCCTTTGTCAGTTGTTCCACTTTCTCCAGTTTTTCCATCAACTGTATTTAATGTTAATCTTAATGGAATTTCGTCTGTAACTGTTTTTGAAATTGGCTCACTTCCAGCATTTTTTAATGTAATTTTATAATATACTGTTTCATTTGCTGCAAATGTATCTTTATTTGTAGCTGGACTTCCAATGTTGCCATTTGCATCTGCTTTATATGCTGTTTTGTTTATTAATTCATTTGCTCTATTTGTTACAGTTAAACCTTCTTCTGATACCTTTTCATATCCTGTTGGCACTGTCTTTTCTGTTGCAGTATAAGATATTTCTCTTCCTTCTGCATCATATTTAGGTAAATTTTCAGTTCTTGACCATGAATCAGCTTTCTTTGTTCCTGTTACCTCATAATCTATACCATTTACTGTTAATATTATGCTATCTGGTCTTGTATTGAATGTATTATTGTTGTCTTCCCATACTTTTGTCATTGTAACATCTGTTTTTTCTGTTACTCTCTCTGGTTTAAATGTATTTGTAATTACTCCATTTTTAATTGATTTCTCATATAAATCTAATTTTGCTTGGTCTTTAGCATTCACTACAGCTTCATCTATTGTATATGTGATTTTGTTTCCATTTGCATCATATACTGGCAAGTTTCTAAATGTATATGTCCAGTTATCTTTTTCTGTCACTTCTTGTTCTGCTACTACTGTATCACCATTTTTTACTTGTAGTTTTATTGATGTTAATGTATTTGCTTTTGCAGCATCACTATCCATGTTTTCCCATGCTTTTGTTGCTGTTACTTGAGTATTTGGATTTTTTACAACTTTATTATCATTATCATCATCATGTGTTCCATCTTTAGCTGTTGCAGTTGCCACATTGTTTATTGTTCCTTCAGTTTTTACATCTTCTGCTGTTACTGTGTAATAAACTTTTATTTCAACATACTTACCTGGCTCTAATGATTCTATTGTATATACAGTATTTCCTGCATTTACATCTTTATCATCATATTTTACATTTAACGAATCTGTTATTTTTATGTCTTCTAATGTTGTATTTCCTGTATTTGTTACCATTATTGTATATTCTATAACATCATCTGGTCTTACTTTTGTTGTCTCTGTTATATCTGTAAATCCTTCTGCATCTTTTGCTTTTACTGCAGTTGCATCTTTATTTACTAATATACTTGGATTTTGTTCTACATTAACATCTATTTCTGGTGTCTTATCTCCTGCTGTTGCTACATTCTTGATTTCTGTTTTATTGTCTATATCATTTTGTGTTACTGTGTATGTTCCTTCTACACTTCTTGACTCTCCTACTGGAATTTCTGCTATTGTTGTATTTATTCCAGCCATCTCATCAACTACTGGAATATCTTTTAATGTTGTATTTCCTGTATTTGTTACTGTAATTGTATATGTTATTACTTCTCCTGCCTTTGTTACTTTTTCTTTATCAGCTGTTTTTACTGCTGTGTAACCTGGTTGTTTTTCTACTGTAACATCTATTTCTGGTGTCTTATCTCCTGCTGTTGCTACATTCTTGATTTCTGTTTTATTGTCTATATCATTTTGTGTTACTGTGTATGTTCCTTCTACACTTCTTGACTCTCCTACTGGAATTTCTGCTATTGTTGTATTTATTCCAGCCATCTCATCAACTACTGGAATATCTTTTAATGTTGTATTTCCTGTATTTGTTACTGTAATTGTATATGTTATTACTTCTCCTGCCTTTGTTACTTTTTCTTTATCAGCTGTTTTTACTGCTGTGTAACCTGGTTGTTTTTCTACTGTAACATCTATTTCTGGTGTCTTATCTCCTGCTGTTGCTACATTCTTGATTTCTGTTTTATTGTCTATATCATTTTGTGTTACTGTGTATGTTCCTTCTACACTTCTTGACTCTCCTACTGGAATTTCTGCTATTGTTGTATTTATTCCAGCCATCTCATCAACTACTGGAATATCTTTTAATGTTGTATTTCCTGTATTTGTTACTGTAATTGTATATGTTATTACTTCTCCTGCCTTTGTTACTTTTTCTTTATCAGCTGTTTTTACTGCTGTGTAACCTGGTTGTTTTTCTACTGTAACATCTATTTCTGGTGTCTTATCTCCTGCTGTTGCTACATTCTTGATTTCTGTTTTATTGTCTATATCATTTTGTGTTACTGTGTATGTTCCTTCTACACTTCTTGACTCTCCTACTGGAATTTCTGCTATTGTTGTATTTATTCCAGCCATCTCATCAACTAC
>CAKPGU010000015.1 GCA_934155265.1 uncultured Clostridia bacterium | reverse complement strand
TCAATATTTATAGATACATTTGGAACAAATACAATTCCAGAAGATAAAATTGAAGAAATTGTTACAAGAAATTTTGATTTAACACCAAAAGGAATAATAGAATACTTAGGATTACGTGAGCCTATATTTACAAAAACAACAAACTATGGACATTTTGGAAAGCCGGATTTACCATGGGAAAAGATAATTGAACTAAAATAATTAATCACAATAAAATAAAAATAACATATAATAGCCATAAGGAGGAAAGCTATGGAGAATTTTATTATAAATTCTGTACTTTGGACATTTGCTCTTTATGGCTTATTTGAATTGATTAAACAAATTATATATATGTGTACATATACAAATATGAAAGAAGATGGGATATACATAATAGTAGCAGTTAAAAATCAAGAAGAAAAAATTGAAGGATTTTTACGTTCAGTATTATTCAAAATATTATATGGAAAAGAAGAATGTATTAAAGATATAATAGTTGCGGACTTAAATTCAACAGATAAAACTAAGAAGATTATAGACAAAATGTCAACAGATTATGAATGTGTTAAAATTACCAATTGGAAGGAATGTAAAGATATTATTGATAATATTAATGACATGAATGAAAAGTCCTGATATAATTGACTAGAATTATAAAATTTGATAAAATATTCATTGGAAATTTTAAGAAAGAGAAATATAAAATGTTAGAAAAATGTACAATATGTCCACACAAATGTGGAATAAATAGAACTAAATATATAGGAAGATGTAAATCGACAGATAAAATAAAAATAGCATTATACTCAACACATAATTTTGAGGAACCATGTATTTCAGGCGAGAATCGGTTCTGGAACAATTTTCTTTTCTAATTGTAATATAAATTGTATATTTTGCCAAAATTACGAAATAAGTCAATTAGGAAAAGGTAAAGAGATAACTATAGATGAGCTTGCAGACATAATGATATTACAACAAGAAAAAGGTGTAGAAAATATCAATTTAGTAACACCAACAAGTTATGCAATACATATAAAAGAAGCTATAAAAATAGCTAGAACTAAAGGTTTACATATACCAATTGTATATAATACAAATGGATATGAAAGTGTAGAAACTTTAAAAATGTTAGAAGGATATATAGACATATATTTACCAGACTTTAAATATTACTATAATGAATTAGGAAAAAAATATTCAAATGTTGAAAATTATTTCGAGATAGCAACAAAAGCAATAAAAGAAATGTATAGACAAGTTGGAACACCTAGACTAAATGGAAATGGAATTATGCAAAAAGGATTAATGATTAGACATTTGATTTTACCAAATCAAATAGAAAATAGTAAACAAGTGTTAAAATGGATAAAAGAAAATTTAGATAATAATATATATGTAAGTATAATGGCACAATATTTTCCTACGTATAAATCTAAAGAATTGGACGAGCTCAATAGAAAACTTACAAAGCAAGAGTATGACGAAGTTGAAAATTATTTATATGAATTAGATTTAGATAATGGATATATACAAGAACTTGGGGAGCATGAGGAAGAATATGTGCCAAAGTGGAATTTGTAAGAATAGAGAATCTGGATCTTAGTGTCGAATTTGATAAAAGCAGTATTAATTATACTGCTTTAATAACTTATTTTGTTTTGTATTCCTAGTCCATCACCTTTACAAATTAAAGTTTCAATTTCCTTTTTATTCTTTATTGGTAGAGTTTTTAAAGATTCAACAAAAATAGTTTTGCTGTTTTGTTGTATGTTATTTTCTGATGTTGATGTTTTATTTAAATGATATTGCTTAACAAATAGATTTTTTATTAATATAATTATTTTTCTTAAAATATTCATCTTATATCACCTTTCTTAGATTTTAATTTATCAGAATTTTCAGATAAATGAGATTCCCATGGTCTAATAAAATTATAAGCTTCTAAATCTTTTTCGTAATATTCAAATTGTTTTGTAAAATCTTCCTGCTGTAATTCTATAAATTGTCCAAGCTTTTTATTGGCATAGTAAAATTTTGGGCCTAGTTCATTTGAATCGATATAAACAAATAAAATTGGTCTTTTATTTGAATCAGTTTTCTCATAAACTCTATGTATAACGCATTTATTAAATACTAAATTTTTATTATTTAGAAGTATCTTACTTAAAATAAATATGCTTGAATTTTGACATGTTGCAAATTCAGGACAAACTTTTGAAAGTAATGAAAACTGTTTATTAATATTCTGTTCTAGATCATTTGCATAAATTTTATCTATTTGTTTTGAATTTTCTAACAGGTTTATTATTGGAAAAATTCCATTTTTATCTGCCAAATTAACACTAGAAAATAATTTTTTTAAACTTTCATCATCTAAATGTAGAGTTACATTTTCTAATTGAGCATCATTTTTATGACAATTATGGTCTGTACCATTTGTGTCAACGTCATTTTTTCTGGCTTGTTCATAACTGATACAAAAATTATTAGGTTTTCCACCAAATCTATGGAATAATAAATTCCATGTTGGATCCAATATGGTATTTCCTTTTACAGTTTTCCCATTTGCAAGAGGAAGTCCAATATCTTTTATTATTAAAAAGGCATGATTGTTACTATATACAATATCGCTTGCTATTCCAATTCTATCTAGAATATATTTTTCTACATTTGCAATTCCATCGCAAATACCATATCCAGAATTAATTATTTTCCATAAAGCTCTATAATGATTTGGTTCAAATATTTCTGTATCAAAATCTGGACTATAACTTATTTGTTTTCCTATTGCATTATCTACTATTGCTAGTTGCTGAGCTTTAGAATGCTTAGGGGATAATGTACTAATTATAGAATTTATCCATTCTTCAGCCTGTTTATAGTCACTTCCATTTGAAAAATATGCTGTTAAATCGGTGTTACCTAAGGTATTTAGAACTTTCAAATTTGGACATATATCACATAGTTTCATAACTCTTTTTCTTTGTGCTTCTGTAAATTCTATAGGAGCTATACGAATTAGAGCATCTAGACCTTTGAAATCTTCTAAATTATTTTCAAAATCCTTTTCAAAGTCAAAAAGAATTAATCCATTTTGAGTGTTTATATCAATCGCTGATTTGTATTCTTCAGGATAGTCTGTTGTATTGATATCTTGCTTAACATCTTTATGTAGGGTTGCTAGAATTTCTCTTTTTTCATTTAATGTTAAATTGATGTTTTCTAAATTTAATATAACGTTTTTTTGTTGTTCAGAGTCTAATTTATATGTAATTTCATAAGGAGATATTGCATTAGTTCTACAAAAATCTTTGTGTTCTGACAGAAAAGCAATTAAGGTTTGAAAATCCAATGTTTGTAGTAATTTTAATATATCGTTTTTATAGAAAATTTTTTTACTAAGTAATATTTCTGTTTTATATTGGTTACTACAAGAGTTTAGTATTCTAAATAGGTTATATTTACTAAATTTATATCTTTCAATTAAATCTACTTTTAAATCATCATTTGATAAATTTGATATAAAAGTAGCAAGATGATAATGAGGTAATTTGTATTCATTTATTAGTAAGTCTAATTTTTTTAATATCTCTTCTTTGTGTGTATCAGTTAGTTCTTGTTGAGAAAGTTCATTGATAATATTTTCTAATGATTGTTTGATTCTGGGTGTTATATTCATTTTTCCTCCATTTTTATATTATAAGTATATTTTATGAAATTATAATATCATATAATAATAAAAAATAAAACTAATTGAATGTAACTTTTTTGTAAAAACAATTTACAACCATAATTTATTATGATATATTAAAATTGTAAGAAAAGGAGGACTAACAAATGACGCAAGCAGATAAAAACTTTATAGATACGTGTGAAGAAATATTAAAAAATGGATATTCATCTGAAGGAACAAATGTTAGAACAAGATGGGAAGATGGAACAGAGGCAAATTATATTTCTATAGTTGGAGTACAAAATAAATATGACTTAGAAAAAGAATTTCCAATGATAACACTTAGAAATAATAGTAAAACTGTAAAAAATGCAATAGACGAAATATTATGGATATGGCAAAAAAAATCAAATAAAGTAACTGAATTAAATTCACATATATGGGACCAATGGGCAGGAGAAGATGGAACAATAGGAAAAGCATATGGATATCAATTATCTAAAAAATATCAATTTAAAACAAAAGATGGAATAAAAGAAATGGATCAAGTTGATTATGTAATATATTTATTAAAAAATGATCCAGCAAGTCGTAGAATAATAACAAATTTGTTTAATCATCAAGAATTAAAAGATATGAATTTAGAACCATGTGCATATGGAACTCAATGGTTAGTAAAAGACGGAAAATTGCATTTAATATTAAATCAACGTTCACAAGATATGCTTACAGCAAATGGATGGAATGTAATGCAATATGCGGTATTACAATCAATGTTTGCACAAATAGCAGATTTAAAACCAGGGACATTAACACATAACATTGGAGATTGTCATATATATGATAGACATATTCCTCTTGTAAAAAAATTACTTGAGGCAGAACCGGTAGAATGTAGTCCTAAATTAATAATTAAAAATCCTACAAAAGATTTTTATGAGTTCAAGGTAGAAGATTTTGAAATACAAAATTATGATTATAATAAAGAAATAAAAATTGGTAAAATTCCAGTTGCAGAATAAAGGAGATAGAAAGAAATGTTAAGTATAATAGTAGCAAAAGCAAAAAATAATACAATAGGTAAAGATAATAAATTATTATGGCACATATCAGATGATTTAAAAAGATTTGAAGAATTAACTACAGGACATGTTATAATAATGGGAAGAAAAACATTCGAATCATTAGGAAGGGTATTACCTAATAGAAAACATATAGTATTTAGTCAAAATCCTGACTTTAAGGTAAATGATGAAAATGTAGAAATAGTTCATTCAATGTTACAACTTCAAGAATATATAGAAGATGATAAAGAAAACTTTGTAATTGGTGGCGCAATGATTTATAATTTATTAATGCCATATGTAAAGAAAATGTATGTGACAGAAATTGATAAAGACTTTGAAGGAGATACATTTTTTCCTAGAATAAATGATGAAATTTGGAAAGAAGTTAGTAGAGAAAATGGACCAGAAGATTTAAATAGTCATTTTAAATATGAATATGTTGTTTATGAAAGAAAAAATAACTAAGAATACAACTGATTTTTGGAAAAAATTGCAATTTTTTTCAAGATGTGTTATAATAACTGACAGTGTAACAGTTAAAAATCCTCGTTGCATTAGTAAAATTAACATTTATTATTAAGGGTAATTACCTAAGGAGGAAAAACATGAAAAAACAAAATTTAAAAGTACTGAGATATCCGGTTCAATTTAGTGAATGGTGGCATTATCGGGAACATTCAGAATATACAAATGCGGTATATGATTTGGTATTGTATTTATTTGATGATGTTCTTGCAGATAAAGAAGATATAGATATTAAGGTAGTTGCTGAAACAACCTTCTTTGATGATGCAATTCCTATACTCCAAATTAGATATAATGGAATTGAAATTGTCCTGAAAAAGGACATCAGTTGGACAATTTCTGTCAAATCTAATAGACCATTAAATTTGGATGGAGTATTTAATAAAAACCAAAATATTGCAATTGATCAAAATAATTGTGACACATTTTTATCTGACTGGATATTTGGTAGCTACAACGAAAATCATTGTAGATTTTCATTTTCTTTGATGATTGACTATCAAGTATATGTATTCTTTTTCATTGTTTTTAACAAGTATTTAAAATTGTGAAAAAGTAACAGTATTTTTAAAATTGTAAGGAGAACCAGAAGCTTTGTGAAGTAACTGGTTCTTTTTATTTAATAGGAAAAGTAAAACAGACCAGAACAAATGTAATGCTTATTAGCTTTATTGTTTAATATGAGAAAATATGCTATAATTTAAGTATAAAATAATATAGGAGGATTAACTTATGGTTGAGACAAAAGAAATGAAACGGTTTATATTTGATTTAGAACGAGGTTGTACTGATATGTGCTATACAATAAAGTTAGCATATGATGGTAAAACAACTGAAGAGTTAATGGGAGTTTGGAATCCAACACCTGAGCAAATAAAACAAATACATAAAGAGGTGGTTGAAGAAATCAAAAGTAAACTTGAGTATGAAGAAAAAGAAGTGGACTACTATTGGATGATGTTTTTGGGACTGACTATACTGGGAGTTTCAAAGAAAGAACTAGTAACTTCAAAATCAAGTACAAATGTAAAGAAACAAATAGCTTATGAGCTATGTGGACTTGATGATGGAGATTATTCCACTGAAAATACTCTAAGTGGAGTGGCATGGTGCTTGACAAATGAAAATAAAAGTTTAGAAAAAAGCAATATATGTGGATTTTATTTTCGACATCCATTTGGGCGCAAACGGAAGGTACATAAGTCATTGATACAGAACAAGTACATAATTGAATCAGGGATAAATCTTCAAAATAAAGAAGAGGTAGAAAGATGTGTGGACTGTTTTTGTAGCAAATTAAAAGAAAGAATGAGCTTAATAGAATATACTCAATGTTTACATGCATTAACACTTTTAGGAATTAATAAGAGTTCAAAGAAACTTCCAGAGATTAGAAGTGATACAAATGTAATGTATAATATTGCTTACAAATTGTGGGCATTTGATACTTCTGAAAAAAACTGGAAGATAATTGAGCAGATTGTATGCTTGTGTTCTAAATTGAATATAACAGAAGGCAAGTGAGTTTTTCCAAAGAAAAGAGGCGAATGTCTCTTTTCTTTTTGAACAAAAACGTATGTAAAGAATGACTTGTCGGTTCAAAAATTCACTTGACATTAAAACAAAATAATAATATACTGAAAGCAAGTTTTGGAAGAAATTTCAAAGCTTGCTGTTTACGTTTTATAACATAAACAAAAAAACAAAAAGGAGGCTAAATTCAATGAACAATTTAATTGAAATTAGATGGCACGGAAGAGGTGGCCAAGGTGCAAAAACTGCTTCATTATTATTAGCAGATGCAGCATTTAATACGGGAAAATATATTCAAGGATTTCCTGAATATGGACCAGAAAGAATGGGAGCGCCAATAACAGCATATAACAGAATTAGTGATGCACCAATAACAATACATAGTAATATATATGAACCTGATTATGTTGTAGTTGTAGACGATACACTATTAACATCAGTACCTGTTACAGCAGGACTAAAAAAAGAAGGAGCAATTGTAATAAATACAACAAAATCACCAGAACAATTAAAAGAGTTATTAAAAGGATATGAAGGTGCAGTATATACAATTGATGCAAGAAAAGTATCAGAAGAAACATTAGGAAGATATTTTCCAAATACACCAATGCTTGCAGCAATTGTAAAAGTAACAGGAATAATGAGTGATGAAGCATTTTTAGAAGATATGAAGGGATCATTTAAACATAAATTTGCTAAAAAGCCTGAAGTTATAGATGGAAATATGAAAGCATTAGAATTAGCTCTTAAAGAAGTAAAAAAAATCTAGTAAAATGATGATAATATAAAGGAGAAATTTATGGAACTAAAAATAAATTTAAAAAATATGGAAGAAGTATATGGTAAAGAAATATATGAAATTATATTATCAAACATAGATATAATAGAAAAAAATTTAAAGTATTTGAGAGATTTAAAATTTGATGATTATGCAGGAATATTTGAAAGATGTCCAATTATATTTACTTATTTTCCAAAGGATTTTAAAAGAAAAATAGACGATTTAATAAAAAATTTTGGAGATAAGTATGTAGAGATAATAGAATCTAATATTGGTTTGATAGATGAGCTTTTATAGGAGTGAATGTTAAAAGATGATAGAAAAATCGAAATTAAAAGAAATTTGTAATACATATAAAATTGATAGTGATAAATTAGTTAGTAATAATGAAAATATCCTAGAATATGGTGAATATTATAATATATGCTATGTTTTAGACTTTTTGAGAGATGAATTAAATATAGAGCCTAAAAATATAGAAAAATGCCCAAGTATATTATATCGTAATGTTGAAAATATAAAAAGTAATTATCAATTTTTAGAAAAAGAACAAATAACTAGATATAGTGTAGAAGGATGTTTACATATTTTATCTACAGAACCATCAGAGTTAAAAAGAACATATCAATACATAATGGAAAATTATGGCATAAGATATTTGAATGCCAGTACATCTATATTAAGTGTTAATGTAGATAGAATAAATGAAATAGAAAAAAATTTTCCAGAGTTTAAAAAGAAGAATGTTTTGCAAGCAGCATGTTCAAGGTGGAAAATAGAAGAAATAAAAGAAATAGCGAAAGTATGTAGAGAAAATAAAATAGAGATAACAGGAAGTATATTTAAAAAATCAGCAGAAGAAATAGAAAAAATAGTAAAAGTATGCAAAGAGAATAAAATAGAAATAACAGGGAGTGTATTCCACAGTTCGGCGGAAAAAATAGAAAAAATAGTAAAAGTATGTAAAGAAAATGGAATAGAACCAACAGGAAATGTATTTTATAGTTCAGCAGAAGAAATAGAAAAAATAGTAAAAGTATGTAAAGAAACTGGGATAGAGCTAACAGGAACAGTATTCAGCAAGTCAGCAGAAGAAATAGAAAAAATAGTAAGAGTATGTAAAGAAAATGGGATAGAACCAACAGGAAATGTATTTCATAGTTCAGCAGAAGAAATAGAAAAAATAGTAAAAGTATGTAAAGAAAATGGAATAGAACCAACAGGAAATGTATTTATCAAATCGTCAGAAGAAATAGAAAAGATAGTAAAAGTATGTGAAGAAACTGGGATAGAGCTAACAGGAACAGTATTTAGCAAGTCAGCAGAAGAAATAGAAAAAATAGTAAGAGTATGTAAAGAAAATGGGATAGAACCAGTTGGAAGTATATTTAAAAAATCAGCAGAAGAGATAGAAAAAATATTAGAAGTATGTAAAGACAATAGAATAGAGCCAACAGGAACTGTATTTTTGCAATCATCAGAAGAAATAGAAAAAATAGTAAAGGTATGTAAAGAAAACAAAATAGAAATAACAGGAAGTGTATTTTTTAAGTCAGCAGAAGAAATAGAAAAAATAGTAAAAGTATGTAAAGAAAATGGAATTAAGCCAACAGGAACTGTATTTTTGCAATCATCAGATGAAATAGAAAAGATAGTGAAAGTGTGTAAAAAAAATAGAATAAACCCAACAGGGAGTGTGTTTGGAAAATCGGCAAAAGAAATAGAAAAAATAGTAAAAGTATGTAAAGAAAATGGAATTAAGCCAACAGGAAGTGTATTTTTTAAGTCAGCAGAAAAAATAGAAAAAATAGTAAAAGTGTGTGAAAAAAATGGAATAGAACCAACAGGAAATGTATTTTTGCAATCAGCAGAAGAAATAGAAGAAATAGCAAAAGTATGCAAAGAAAATAATATAGAGATAACAGGAAGTACATTTAAAAGATCAGCAGAAGAAATAGAAAAAATAGTAAAAGTATGTAAAGAAAAAGGAATAGAGCCAAAAGGAACAGTATTTAGCAAGTCAGCAGAAGAAATAGAAAAGATAGTAAAAGTATGTAAAGAAAATGGAATAGAGATAACAGGAACAGTATTTAGCAAGTCAGCAGAAGAAATAGAAGAAATGGTAAAAGTGTGTAAAGAAAATAGAATAAACCCAACAGGGAATATGTTTAGAAAATCGGCAAAAGAAATAGAAAAAATAGTAAAAGTATGTAAGGAAAATGGAATCGAGCCAACAGGAACAGTATTTTTTAAGTCAGCAGAAGAAATAGAAAAAATAGTAAAAGTATGTAAAGAAAAAGGAATAGAACCAACAGGAAATGTATTTCGTAGTTCAGCAGAAGAAATAGAAAGAATAGTAAAAGTGTGTGAAAAAAATGGAATCGAGCCAACAGGAACAGTATTTAGAAGGTCAGCAGAAGAAATAGAAAAAATAGTAAAAGTATGTGAAGAAAATGGAATAGAGCCAACAAGAAGTCTATTTAGCAAGTCAGCAGAAGAAATAGGAGAAATAGCAAAAGTATGCAAAAAAAATAATATAGAGATAGCAGGAAATATATTTAAAAGATCAGCAGAAGAAATAGAAGAAATAGTAAAAGTGTGTAAAGAAAATGGAATAGAAATAACAGGAAGTATATTTCAGAGGTCATTAAAACAGTTACAAGAAAATATAGATTATATACGTGATAATTATGGAGATGAATATTTAAAAACACTAATAGTTACAAAGAATATAAAAAACTTAAAGACAGTTATGCCATACTTACAAAGAAAATGTTTACTAGATATACTTCAAAACAATTCAACAATATTATCATTAACTTTAGACGAAATAAGGGAAAGAGAGAGTTTTTTAAAAAGTGTAGGAGAAAGTATTCTTAATCAAGATGGAACTAAATTTAATTCAATATTTGGATTATCTAAAAAAAGATATATTCAAAGAGTAGAAAAAGAAAGAGATAAGGAAGTAGAGTTATAATTAAAGGGAGGAAAATCAAAATGACAGAAATAAATGCAAAAACACCTATGGAAGAATTAACAATAGGTGGAAATATATATAATGCAGGAAATGCAAGAGAATTTAAAACTGGAGATTGGAGAAGTATGAAACCAATTTGGATAGAAGAAAAGTGTAAACAATGTGGATTATGCTTCCCTGTATGCCCAGACAATTCTATTCCTGTAGGAAAAGATTTAAACAGAGGAGAATTTAATTATGATTATTGCAAAGGATGTGGTGTTTGTGCTAAGGTGTGTCCTTTTAATGCAATCGAAATGAAGGAAGAAGGTGTTGAATAATGAGTATAAGAGAAAGATTAAGTGGAAACGAAGCAACAGCAATAGCAATGAAACAAATCAATCCAGATGTAGTGGCTGCATTTCCGATAACACCATCAACAGAAATACCACAATATTTTTCAACATTTGTAGCAAATGGAGAAGTTGATACAGAATTTGTAGCTGTTGAAAGTGAACATAGTGCAATGTCTGCAACAATAGGAGCAGAAGCGGCAGGTGCAAGAGCAATGACAGCAACATCTGCAAATGGATTATCATTAATGTGGGAAATGATATATATAGCTTCAAGTTTAAGATTACCAATAGTTATGGCATTAGTAAATAGAGCTGTTTCAGGTCCATTAAATATACACAATGACCATTCAGATGCAATGGGAGTTAGAGATGCAGGTTGGATAATGTTATTTTCAGAAAACAACCAAGAAGCATATGATAACATGTTAATGGCACATAGAATTGCTGAACATAAAGATGTATTATTACCAGTAATGGTTTGTCAAGACGGATTTATAACATCACATTCAATAGAAAATATCCAATTAGAAAATGATGAAGATGTAAAAAGATTTGTAGGAGAATACAAACCAGAACATTATTTATTAAATGATAAAGAACCAATAGCGATTGGACCATTAGATTTACAAGCATATCTATTTGAACATAAAGCACAACAAGGTGAAGCTATGAAGAAAGCAAAAGAAATAATAAAAGAAGTTGCAATAGATTTTGAACATTGGACTGGAAGACATTATGACTTCTTCGAAAAATATAAATTAGATGATGCAGAAATTGCAATTGTATGTATGAATTCAACAGCAGGAACAACAAAAGCAGTTGTTGATAAATTAAGAGAAAAAGGTGTAAAGGCAGGACTTTTAAAATTAAGAATGTTTAGACCATTTCCTGCAGAAGAAATTGCAGAAGCATTATCACATTTAAAAGCTGTTGCAGTATTAGATAAAGCTGATTCTTTAAATGCAGCAGGAGGAGCATTATTTGAAGATGTAACATCAGCAATGTATGTAAATAAAAAACAAGTTCCAATGGTAAACTATGTATATGGAATAGGTGGAAGAGATACAACAGAAAAACAATTAGAAGCAGTATATTCTGACTTAGCAGAAATTGTACAAAGTGGGAATTTAGGAGAACCATATAGATATTTAGGACTAAGAAAGGGGGAAAAATAAAATGGCATATAATTTAAAAGAAGTAATGGCAAATAAGCCATCAAGATTCACAGAAGGACACAGAATGTGTGCAGGATGTGGAGCCCCAGTAGTAGGGAGAATGGTAATGAGAGCATTAAAACCAGAAGATCATGCTGTTGTTGCAAATGCAACAGGATGCATGGAAGTATCAACATTTATATATCCATATACAGCCTGGACAGATTCATTTATACATACTGCATTTGAATGTGCAGGAGCTACATGCGCAGGAGCAGAGGCAGCATATAAATCAATGAAAAAACAAGGAAAATTACCACAAGATAAAGATACAAAATTCATAGCATTTGGTGGAGATGGAGGAACTTATGATATAGGTTTACAAAGTTTATCAGGTGCAATGGAAAGAGGTCATGACATGGTATATGTATGTTATGACAATGGAGCATATATGAATACAGGAATTCAACGTTCATCAGCAACTCCAAAATTTGCAGATACAACAACATCACCAGCTGGAAAAGTATTACCAGGAAAAATGCAAGTTAGAAAAGATTTAGCAAAAGTTATGGTAGGACATCATATACCATATGTTGCTCAAACACTTGCAATGACAAATTTTAAAGATTTATATGAAAAAGCTGAAAAAGCAATTTATACAGAAGGACCAGCATTTTTAAATGTAATGGCACCATGTCCAAGAGGATGGGGATATCCAACAGAAGATTTGATGAAAATTAATAAATTAGCTGCAGATACATGTTATTGGCCATTATATGAAGTTGTAGATGGAAAATATAAAATCACTTATAAACCAGCTAAGAAACTTCCAATTGAAGAATTTTTACGTCCACAAAAACGTTTTAAACATATGTTTAAGCCAGGTAATGAATGGATGATTGAAGAATTTCAAAAAGAGGTTGATGCTAGATGGCAAGAACTTCTTGATTTGGAGGAGATTACTAATAGAGAATAATAGTTAAATTATTTTGACGGAAAATAAGACAGAGGACTTTTGGGGTTTTCTGTCTATTTTTATATATAACATAAGTAAAACTTCAACTCATTTATGATGTTTTTACAATATTTCATGATTATTACAATTACATTAAATTTACATTACAAATTAGGAAAAATATATACTTAAAGTTTTTTATTTGATATAATTGAAAAAAATACATATAAATACTTTGCTTTTATAAAAAAATATGATATAATAATTATGTAACCATTGGTTTTGCTTACACAAGGAGGATTCAAATGAATAACTCTAAAACAATTGAAGAAAGAATAAAGAGAATAAGACAAGAAGCAATTAAAATTTCTAACAGAAAGGTGAAAGATACCTACGAGTTAGAAAAAAAGCTTGAGGCAAACGACCGGATTCAGACAATTCTTGAGGAACTGAAATTCCAAATGAATAGAGGAATATCAGAACATGAATTGGAAGAAAAAATATCTTTTATAGAAGAGGAGATAAAAAGGTTAAGATAGCCAATGAGAAAAAGTAGAGTAATGAAAAAATTTCGTTACTCTATTTTTGTATTTATTTACAAAGTATGAAAGGAAGAGAAAATGGGATATTCATATAGGCATGTTGAAGAAGAATATGATAGAAATAAAAGGAATCAAGATAAAATAAGAAAACTTGGAGATGAAATAGACGAACTTAAAACTACAATAATAGGTTTAACGGAAGAAAAGAATCAAACTGGATTTACAGATGAACAGTGTTTTTTTATTAGTTATTATGACTTGGATAAGGAAAAATGTAAAAATATTAAATTTAATATGAATAATATAACGAAGTATGTTGATAAAATGAAAAGTGTTCCAGGTGTTTCAAGTGAAAAATTAGAAGATAATAGGCATGAGGCACTATTAGATGTATTTTTTGCTACAGAAGACTTTAGTAAAGATAAAGCTAATAAAAATAAGGATAATTTTCATGAAATAATCAATGATTGGAATCAGTATTCAGAAGACTTTGAAAAGAATCCTTTAATTGTAAAACAAATGATAAATCTTCAAGCACTAAATAGAATGGCACATCAATATAGAAACTTATTTGAGCAATTGTTAGAAAACAGAGATGTAATTAATCAATTGTTAGGAAAAAGTCAACCATTATATAAGTCAAGTAAAAATGATATAGAGGATATGCTAAGTTCTAGAATAGATGGAATTAGAAAAGAGGCAAAATCAAGATTAGTTGAAAAATTTGGAGAAAAGCAAGTAGAAGAATTAGAAAAAGAAGAATATTTAAAATACTATGCTAATGCATCTAGATGGATGTTTAAAGAGAAGGATTCATATGTAGAGAAAATCTTAGAAAAATTGCAAAATAGTAATGGAGAATATAATTATGGAATATTAGATGATGGATTTATATTTGAGGTACCAGGATATGGACAGTTTGGAGTACATATGGGATTTAAAGAATATTTCAAAGAAGTAAAAGAAAGATATGATGTAAAAGATTATGTTGGAGTACGTTTAGATGATGTATACTTACTTTCTAAAGCGAGTCCGGAACTATTAAAAAATATTAATGTCGATGAACTTTCAAAAGATGATAAGCAAAGATATAGAATAGCAAATGCAGGAATTATAAAAAAAGAAAATGAGCAACAAAAGAAATCTATAGAAACATTAATAGAAGAATCACCAAATAGAGAAGAAGCTCAGAAAATAATAGATGTGCTAAGAGAAGAAGGATTAAAACCAGAAGAGCTTAAATTAGATACTATTTTGAAAAAAGGAAATTCTAAAGCTATCAAAGACATAATAGAGACAATAAAATCAAATCAGTATGGAATTGGAATAGATATTTTTAATAGATGTAATACTTTATTATCATGCAATACAGAAAAAGCAATTGATATAATGTTAATGTTTGATGAAATAAATAAATTAGGCATTGATGTAAAAGAACTTGTTAGTGAGTATCCGAATTTCCTTACAGTATCAAAATCAGATAAAATGGAAGATATATTTAATGTGCTAAAGAAGTATAAAATAGATTTAACAAATCATAATATTGGGGTTGCATTTGAAGGAAATGCACAAAATATTAAAAAGAATATGGACTTGTTAATAGAAAGTGGTATGTATGACTTGGCACAAGCAGGAAATAATAAATTTTTTACAAGTAATAATAAAAATTTGAATATGAGAATAAATCTTCATAAACAGCAAAATGAAGCATTAACAACAGAAGAAGGAGAAAAAAGAAGACTAAATAGTAAATTATTTTTAACAGAGTCAAAGTTAATGTCAAAATTTGGGATAACTAAAAAAGAAATATTGGAAGAATTCGGAAAAACAAAAGGACAAGAGTTGATAAAAGACAGTAAATATTATATTGAAGACAATAATAAAGATTTGGATTTAAATGAAGAACAGCAGGAAGTAGCAAATAATGTTTTTGAAAAATTAAGTAAAAATAAAACTGACGGTGGAATGGTAATAAAGATAGGAGAGTATTACTATAGTGCTATTAAAGTAAAAGAACAAATAGATGAAATTATAGCAAATATAGAAGTACAAGATTTAGAAAATGAAGATATTAATGAAATTTTAAAGGTTGCTTTATTTAAGAATAAAAATATAGATTTAAATGAAGTTGAAGAAGTTTCAGCGCAAATTGAGAATTTGATTAAAAAAGAGCAAGTAGATAAAATACAAGAGAATGAAGAAATTCAAGATAATTCAGCTGAAACATTAGAAAATCCACAACAAGAAATAGAAACAGAAGTACAAGGTAAAAAAAATACAGAATATACTGAAATAAAGGAAGCAACAAATGACATTATAGAACAAGAACAAAATATAGAAGATGTTAAACAAATTATAAGTAATCTAAAAGAAGTAAGAAAAACATTAAGACATCAAATTAAAGAAATGGAAGAAAAATTAAACAATACTATTTTGGAAAGTGATGAACCTAGTTTAGAAGTTATACAAGATATCAAAGAATTGAGGAAAATAATAACAGAGCAGAAAGAGAAAAGAAAAGAAGTAAAACAAATGATAAAAAAATATAAAGAAACTAAAAAAACAATGAAATATACATTAAAACAGCAAAAAGAGGACAGGAATAATTCAATAGATGAATTAGAAATATAAACAAAGGAGGGGCATAAATGAGTAGTGAAGTATTATTGTTTGAACATAATGAAATAGCATATCAAAAGCTGATAGAAGCATTAAAAACTAGTAAATGCACAACTATAAATCATGCAACAGGCACTGGAAAATCATTTATTGCCCTAAAATATTTATATGAGCATAGAGATAAAAGATATTTATATATAGCGCCAACATATCCTATTATAGATCAGCTGTTAAAAAGTTGCTATAAAATAGGAATTACACCTCAGGATATTAATATAGATACTATGATATATCATAATTTACTAGAAAAAAATATGGAAAAACTATATGAACAATATGATGGTTTTATATTTGATGAATATCATAGGACAGGAGCCGAAAAGACATATCAAAAAATAAAGCAACTTAAAAGGCTATTAAAAGAAAGAAATGATGGAAAAAAATTTATAGGCTTAACAGCTACTCCTATTAGATATTTAGATAATGAAAGAAATATGACACAGGAGATATTTGATGGAAATGTTGCATCAACATTATCATTGTCAGAAGCAATGCTTGAAGGATTACTGCCTGTTCCAACATATATTAATTCTAAAATAGCTTGTAGACCAACATTACAAAGTATAAAGTCAAAATTAAAAAGGATGTTTCCAACAAAGCAAAAAGAAAAGCTAGAAGAAAAGTTAGATAAAATAGAAAAACAAATAAACAATGGAAAATTAGATAATAAACAGTTAGTAAATAAATATATAAAAAGCAAAGATGGAAAATACATAATATTTTGTAATAATATAAGAGAACTAGAAAAATACTATTCAGAAGTAGATAGCTGGTTTGAAGATATAGGTCAAATAAAAAAGTATAAGGTACATTCAAGAATAGATACTAATTCAAAAGAAAAAAATCAGCAAGCATTAGATGATTTTAATGAAGATAAAGAAGGAATTTCAGTTCTTTTATGTGTAGATATATTAAATGAGGGAGTACATGTTGATGACATAGATGGTATATTTATGTTGAGACGAACTACATCACCAATAATTTATTTTCAACAAATAGGAAGAGTTCTATCATTTTCAGGAAGAAATAAACAAATAAAGATTTTTGACTTAGTAAACAATTTTAAGAATCATATGGCTATCGAAAGACTCTATCAGGAATTACATGACGAATTTGAAAAAAGAAGTAAAGAGTGCCCAGACAATAAAGAAAAATATGAACAAGTGTTGAAAAAATTTAAAATAATGGACGAAACAAAGAAAATATTAGATAATTTAGCAAAGATAAGAGAAGAAGTAACAGAAGAAAAAATTGTTGAATCGAAGATTGATTATTCAATAGATATATTAAATCAATATATAAAAAATGGAGGAAATGCTTTTGAGTTATTTAATAATGAAAATACAAAAAAAGCATATACAATAATTGCTAGATACGATACTTTTGTAAATAATAAACAATTTGAAAAATTATTACAATTAAATATTATATTACCCGAAAAAATATCTATGACAATGGAAGAAAGGCAAGAATTATTAAATGATTGTAGTAGCATTCAGGAAAAAATCAATTTAACATATAACAATTGTATAAATGAAGTTATTGAATTTGTGAAAGAAAATCATAGATTACCAGACTTAGACTCTGAAAGTGAAGATGAAAAAAAATTGGCAAAAAAATATCTATATAGAATAGTTGAAATTGACCAAAAAACAGATGATCAATTAAAGAGAGTTTGTTTAGAAGAGAAAATCCAGTTGAATGCTTGGGAAAAGGTTTTATTTGATAAAAAAATTGATATAAATGACTTAAATCAAATTATGGAAATATCACAGAATTATATTGATAATAAAAAAGAGATTCCTGGGTATTTAAAAATGGCTATTAAAAAGGTAATAAGACGATATGATATTAAAGAGAACATAAAACTATTTGAATTATTAAATCAATCTGATGCTATAAAACAAAAAAATGTTGAAGAAAAGCAAAAAGTAAGATATGAATTAATGAATAAAATAAATACATATTTGCAAAAACACATTAATGACAATCCTGAACAATTAGAAGAAGCAGGAATAATGAATATTATTAGGGAGTTAAAGCCAAAAGATATGAAATTGGTTCAGCTTAAATATGAGGCTTTAAAGAGGGGAGAATATAAAAAAATATTAGAAAAGCTTGGAGAAGAGCCATTAAATAATTTTTGTAGAAAAATGAGATATATAGAAAAAGAACAATTTGATACATGTTATGCAAGTATTGAACAAAGCAACAAAGTTAATGAATTTATAATAGAACTAGTAGAATTTATGACAAAACATAATGGACAGTATCCATCAAGCGAAAGTACAGATATAAAAGAAAAAGATTTAGCTGATAGATTTAATATATATTCACAAGATGAAAATGTAGAGAAAATGTTTAGTTTAATAAAAAAAGATGAAAATAGTCAATTGTATAAACCACTAAAAATTATATATAAATTATCAGCAGAAAAACTAGAACAGAATGAAATCAAAAGAGTGATTTTAGAAAATACAGAATTCTTTAAGGTACATGAAAGAAAAGCATTATCTAATAGTAGTGATTTAGATGAAAAAAAGATAGCTATTGAATACGAAGAAAAATGTATAGAAAAACTTGGCAATAGAGAAATAACAATATTAAATGACATATTTAATAACAAAAAAAATTTTAGAAAGACATGTGAACAATACGTGAAAAACATAAAAAGCATTAATGATCGAGAAATTAGTCATTGATAGCAAAATTAAGAAAAGAGGGGAAAAATGAAGGTTGAAGACTATGAATATGTAGATGAAGACTTAGATGATGATATAAATTTAACTGATGAAAGAAAAGAAGAAATAGTAAAAAAGCTTAAAGACCAAACAGTAAAAGGAAAAATAACGATAAATAAAATATTAAATATTTGTAAAAACGATAAAGAATATGATTTTGCATTTAAATGGACTATTCAAAATAACATTATAATAAGAGGATCTAATATTACTCTAAGTGGAGAATTAGAAAATTATGAATATTTAGATAAACTTGAAGAAATAAAACTTCCAGAACCATTAGATAAAGAAGAACAACGTAATTTGTTTATGAAATTAAAGAATATGAAAAGAGACGGTGTAGATAAAGAGTCTGAGGAATATCAAAATATAAGAAATAAACTGATTGAACATAATATGAGGTTAGCATTATGGACAGTTTTTAAAGAATATAGAAATGAGATTAAAGATTTAGGATTTGAAGAAGATGATTTAAAACAAATTGCATTAGAAAGCTTAATAACAGCTGTTGATGCATATGATGTTGAGTGTGGCTATGAGTTTTCTACATATGCTGTTTCAAGAATGAGATATAGTCCTAGTATTCAGTGGAGAAAAATGGGAAACAATAGTGAACAAAAGAGAAGAGAATGGAAAAGACTACAAGTGATTGAAGAAGAGATGTTAAAAAGTGAGAAAAGAAAGCCTACAGATGAAGAAATTAAAGAACTATTAGGAATTAGTAATAAAAGACTAGACAGTTTAAAAAACTATATAAATATTCATAGTTCAGAAAGCTTAGAAAGTCTGGAAAAATCAGATAGTGAGTATGAAGAAGAAATGATTAATGAGTTACTAGATGATGAAAGAATAGAAGAAGAGAATAGAAAACAGATTTTAAATGGGATATATGTAGATAGAGAAGAAGATGCTTTGGGCGAACATGCAATGAAAACTGATATAGCGGCAGAAAGAATGGTTGCTAATAAAGATTTAAATGAGGTGCTAGATACTTTGACAGAAAGAGAGAAAAAAGTTTTGAAATCAAGATTTGGACTAGAAGATGGGAGACCAAAAACTCTAGAAGAAACAGGAAAACAATTTTATTTAACAAGAGAAAGAGTTCGTGAAATTGAAGCAAAAGCATTAAGAAAACTAAGGCATCCAGCAAGAAATAAAAAAATTAGAGAATATGGTGAGGATTTAGGTTCTGAAGAATGGGAAAAATATGATGGAATATATGAAAATGTCGGAGATAGAGATCAAATTGTTGATGGAATCAAAGTAGAAAATTATAATCTTAGTGAGGAAAAAAATAAAAAAAGACTGAGACCAGAAATAGATGAAAAAACTATAGAAGATTCAAATGTAGAAGCAACAGAAGGACAAGAAATAGAACAGTATCAAGGACAACTTGAAAAAATAGAAAAAATTGAAAAATATAGTAATGAGCAGAACTATTTAAATGAGATAACAGAACTCTTAGGAGAGTTAAACGGATTAGATCAAATGTTAAAACAAACTTCAACCAAAATAAAAAGTGAGAAAAATAAAAAACAAAAAAATAAAGAACTAAGGGAAAAGATGATAAAAGTTAAAGGGTTAATGCAAAGATAGATAAGATGAGAGGTAAAAATGAAAGAGTTTATTAATAAAATAAAACAATTTTTTAAAAATATTATTTTGAAAAATAAAGTAAAGCAACTAGAAGCACCAAAAGAAAAAGACTTAATAGAAAAGAATGAAGAAAAGCTAAAAAAACAGAATGATAAAAAGGAATTTTTTGAAATATATAATAAAGTAAAAAAAGCGGAATACAATTTAAATGATTTGACAACAGATCAAGCACAGAAGACTATTGCTATGTTAAAATCAGAAATAAATCTTAAACAGAATAAGTTAAATAATGATATTACAGAATTAAATATTTTAAAAGCAGATAATAGAATAGAAGAAAAAAATAGAATATTTGAGCTATATAATGGAATAAAAGAACAAACAATAGATTTAAATAATATAGATAGAGAAGATTTATTGAGAATTAGAAAGTTATTTATAGAAGAAGCGAAAATACAAGATGAAAAACTTGAAGATGAAATAAGCTTATTAGAATTGACGAAAAGAATTTCATAAATAAAAAGCACAAATATAAGGAGCTACCATACAATAAATGGTAGCTTTTATTATAGGAGTGCTATGTTAAAAAAAAGATTGACATAATGCAAAGAGTGTGATATAATAGTACATGTCAAGGCAAAAGCCTTATGACGTATATAAAATAATAGAGGGGAGGTTCTTTGCAACTAAAAATAACATGTAAGGGAGGAAAATGTCGCTATTTGTAATTCGTAAACCAAGCCATATGGAGGTCATAAAAAATGTCAAGAAAAAGGACATTCGAACATAAAAACGTAACCAATAATAACATTTGCAATAGAAAAGGAGAAAAACAGATGAACGATATTATCTTTGTACATAAACAGGCAGGAGCAAAGAAAGATGCTGTTAGAGTAAGCAGTATTGCTGAAAAGGAGAACAGTATGAATAATATCCCTAATAATACTTCGCAGAAAAGCAATTTTACTTGTGAAGAAAGAACTAGCAAAACTTATTACAAAGGAGAAAAGACTATGAGAAAGATTATTATGACAGTATTTACAACAATGCTGATTGGAATGATGTTAACAGGATGTAGTAATCCATTCCGGAAAGATGGCAAACACGCAACAGTGTCAATGACAACATCTGATGGACAGGCATATGTTTTTCAGAGTTTTAATGGTTCAAATGCAACTGTTTCAGGAAAAGAACTTGCATTAAGAACTGGCAAAATTAATTTTAACCTTAAAACAGGTGAAACGGCACACATTGTATTTAAATGTGATGCTTGTGGAAATGAACAGGAATTTGACATTGACAATGCGTGGGCCGATGTAATCTCTTGTGATTGCCCAGAAAAAATTGATAAAGATGGTAATGCTAGAGAATATTCAGCCATTGAGGTAACATACGATCAGGAAGAAACCACCAAGTAACTGTAAATATTAGCTAAACTCATTTGTTTAAGCTTGAATTGGCTAGTTTAAAAACCTCCACCCATTTGTGGAGGTTTTTACATAAGAAAAGTAGAGGAGATACATTAATATGAAAGATTTTGTTGAAAAAATAAACGGAAGAAACTACAGTATTGAAGAAGCTAAAAGAGTATTTATACGGTATGCAGTAAATCATAATGCACAGGTTTCAGAAAGAGCAAAAAATGTAATAGTAAAGACTTATAAAAACAGTTTGCCAAATGGGAGTAGAGCCAAGGCTAATGTAAATGCTGAGGAAAATATAATTAATATGTTAAAATGTGAATCAATTATTACATTTTTTCACGAATTTAAGCATATTGCAGATTCATGGAAAGATTCTAAAGGCATATGGCATACAAACTGGGAAAATGAATGTGACTATACTGCACAAATGAGTTGGCGTGATATGCACAATAATATAATTCACATAGATAGAGGAGTAATAGGACAGGCAATGGGAGAAGCTGTGGCAGAATTATATGCAACCAAAATATATTGGGAATTATGTGGAAATTCAGACAAAGCTATAGAAGAAACTGGGAGAAGAACAACTTACGACGAAGAAATAATTACTTTAAAAAAGATTGCAACAGTTTTAGGGATAAATGAAGATGTGATTATGGCATGGAGTTGTGAAAACAACTATGGAAGAAATCAGTTAAAAGCTTTATTTTCTAAACTTACAGGTGATAGCGATTTCTGGACAAAGTTAGAATATCGAATGGACTATGTTACTATGCTTAAACATATAAAATTTTCACATCCACAGTATAATATAGATGAGGAATCTTTAATGAACATAGAAAGATTCAGAAGAGATATAAAAAATATGTTAAGAGGTTGCCTATTAAAGGCAAAACAAAAGGAATATCTGTTGTCACTGGGGTGTACACCAGATAAGTTTGAAGGAGTGTATTCACGTACAATAACTAAATTCCAAGAATTAGAGAAATACGAGTAGTTTAAAGAGTTCTCATATTTTAGTAATTTCATGAAAATGATTTTACTGAAATATGAGCTTTTTTTTATAAATGCTTTATTTTTAAAAATATTTATAATATAATGTATGGAGAAAAATAAAAGGAAGGAATAAGAGATTGAAAAAGAATTACAATTTTGGCTACGTCAAATTTCATTTAAAACGCGGTTACATACAACACGTATGTGCACTTGCCTTTTAAATAAAACCTTCAGCTATGCATACTGATGCTGTAACAAGCAAGCTTTAACAGCATCAGTGCTTGCCAAAATTTAATTCTTTTCCAACCTGATTTGTGCCTTGAGAAAGGAATGAAATAAAATATGAAAAAAAAGAAATCAAACTATATTATAGCATTAGTAATTATATATTTTGCACTAGTTTATTTTTTTAATGTCATAGCAGATAATATTAATATAAAAGATATAGGAACAAGTAAAGCATCAGATAAAACTTTTAAAATAATATCAAGTACAGAAAATAAAGACATTGAAAATATATTAAAAAAATATGCAAAAGAAAATCAAATTGACTTACAAATTGACTATGCAGGAACAATTGAAATAATGGACAAGCTAAATAATGGAGAAAATTATGACGCAGTATGGTGTTCTAATTCTATTTGGCTATATATGTTAAATGACGGAATAAGTGTTAAAAATTCTAAATCAACAAGTATTAATCCAGTAGTATTTGGAATCAAAAAATCAAAAGCACAAGAACTTGGATTTATAGACAAAGAAGTGTATACAAAAGACATATTAAATGCAATAAGGGAAAACAGACTAAAATTTAGTATGTCATCACCAACACAAACAAACACAGGAGCATCAGCATATTTAGGATTTGTAAGTACATTAGCAGGAAATCCAGAAGTTTTAACAGAAAAAGATTTAGAAAATGATCAACTAAAAAAAGAATTAACACAACTATATACAGGAATGGCACGTTCTTCGGGAAGTGATGAATTCTTAGAAGAAATGTTTTTAAATGGAAATTATGAAGCAGTTGTAACATATGAAACATCAATAATAAATATTAACAAACAATTAGAAAGTCAAGGAAAAGAGCCATTATATATAATTTATGCAAAAGATGGGGTATCAATATCAGACTCACCATTTGCATATATAGATAATAAAAATGAAGAAAAAGCAGATGAATTTAGTAAACTACAAAAATATATTTTAAGTAATGAAGGACAAGCAGAACTTGTAAAAACAGGAAGAAGAGTATGGTATGGAGGAACAAATGAAAATGCAGACAAAACAGTATTTAATCCAGACTGGGGAATTGACACAAGCAAATATATTGTTCCAGTAAAATATCCAAGTACAGAAGTAATAAAAAAATCACTTGGTATATATCAAACAGAACTTAGAAAACCTATACATACAGTATTTTGCTTAGATTATTCAGGAAGCATGTATGGAGAAGGAAATAATCAATTAACAGAAGCTATGGAATATATTCTAAATGAAGAAGAAGCATCCAAAAATTTACTTCAATTTTCATCAAAAGACAAAATTACAATAATCCCATTTAATCACAATATATTAGGAACATACACAACAGAAAATGGAGTAGATACAAAAGACTTGATAAGTAAAATAACATCAACAAGTGTTAGTGGAGGAACAGACATATATTTACCAGCAATGAAAGGACTTGAAATATTATCACAAGAAGATTTAGAAAATTATAATGTATCAGTAGTATTAATGACAGATGGAGCATCAAATTATAATAGATTAGATGAACTAACAAGACTTTATAAACAAACTGGAAAAGATATACCAATTTTCAGCATAATGTTTGGATATGCTGAAGAAGAGCAATTACAAGATATTGCAGATTTAACAAATGCTAAAATATTTGATGGAAAAACAAATTTATTAGAAGCATTTAAACAAGTAAGAGGATATAATTAATCAAGGAGGAAAAGCGTTGAAAAAAAATTATATTTATTCAGCAATTTTAGGAGGAGCTTTTTTTGCAGTGCCATATGTTGCATTAGGAATAGAATTATTGCCATCTTTAGCAATAAGTGCAGCAGCATATGGAGCTGGAACTCTAATATTCAAAGATAGAAATAAATTAGATTTATCTATTGATAAAAAGAATTTATATGATATACTAAAAGAAGCAAAAGAAGAAACTCTACAAATTAGTAATATTTCTAAACAAATAGAAGATAAAGAAGTAGTTGAAAATATTGAGCAAATATGTGATATCTCAAATAAAATAATAGATACACTTTCTAAAAATCCTAATAAATTAGGACAAGCACGAAATTTTTTGAACTATTATCTTCCAGTAACAATAAAAATATTAACTAGATATGACGAAATAGAAAATCAAAGATTAAATACAACTGAAAGTAAAGAATTTATGGAATCAGTAAAGAAAATGACCGAAAAAATAAAAAATGCTTTTAATGAACAATTAAATAATATGTATCAAACAGAAATGATTGATACAGATGCAGAAATAAAAGTATTTGAATCAATGCTTAAATCAGATGGCTTTTTAGATGATATAAATATTAATACAAAGAAATAAGTGGAGGCATGTATGAAAGGAAAAAAAGAAGTCCTACTAGGACTAGGAATATTAGTTATTTTAATATTAGTAATAATAGGTATAAAAGCAGTAAGTCAAAAAGGAGAAGTATCAGATAAAAATCTTACAACAGTATATGTTGCAACAGGTGGAGGAAAAGAAAACTTTTTAGCAGATGAAGAAGTCATAAATGTTATGAAACAAAAATATGGGCTAAATGTAGTATATGATTCTTGGAGTAATGGTAAACTTATAAAAAATCCATTAGTAAGAGAAGATGGAACACAATATGATGTAATGTTTGCATCAGACCAAAGATTTTATGATTATTATAAATTAGCACCAGATACATCAAAAGGAGAAGCAAAAAGATATACTGTTCAAAAAGGTGGATTAACTTTAAATACACCAATAGTAATATACAGTTGGGACACAGTAGTAGATGCACTTATAAAAGAAAATATAGTAACAGAAAAAGACGATGTATATTATATAACAGATATGAACAAATTAATTTCTTATATACTTGAAGGAAAAAAATGGTCTGATATAGGACTTAATACATTGTATGGAAGTATAAATATAGATTCAACAGATCCAGTAACATCATCACCAGGTGCAACTTATTATGGACTATTATTATCAATTATGTGTGGTGGAAATGTAACAGAAGAATCAGCTGAAGCAAATTTACCAAAATTAAAAGAATTTTATACTAAATCTGGATATATGAATAATACACCAGCAGATTTATTTGAATTATATTTAAAGACTGGTATGGGTGGAAAGCCAATGATTGTTGATTATGAAAAAAGTGTTATAGATTTTGCAAATTCTAATCCAGATGGATGGGAACAAGTAAAAGATAAAATTCGTGTGTTATATCCAACACCAACAATATGGAATTCACATTGTATAGCAACATTTACTGAGAATGGAAATAAATATTATGATGTTTATAATGATAAAGAAATCAGTCAAATTGCTTGGTCAAAATATGGATTTAGAACAGGTGTAACTGGTGGAAATTATGATGTATCACAAGTTAATGTAAATGGAATACCACAAAGTATTGATAGTACAGTAACAAGTTTAAAAATGAATTTATATGAAAAATTAATTTCATATTTAGGAAATAATGAATAGTTAAAAATCTAAGACTGTGTGTTTTAGAATAAAATAAAAAATTAGGAGGAAATTATGGACGAAGAAATTAAACTAGAAGTAGTGTCAAATGTAGATACTAAAGAAATTGAAACAGCATTAGAAACAACCAAAAAGGTAGATGAGGCAGTTGTAGAAAAATCATTGAATTATGATGTTTTAACAGATGATGAGAAAAAGGCAATAGATACATTCTTAGAGAAAATAGATGTAAAAAATACAACACAAATATTACAATTTGGAGCAAGTGCACAAAATAATATTTCTAAATTTTCAGATACAGTATTACAAGATGTAAGAACAAGAAGTACAGGAGAGGTTGGAAATTTATTAAGTAACTTAGTTGGTGAAATAAAAGAATTTGATTCTGATGTACCAACAGAAGAGAAAAAAGGAATTCTTGGTATTTTCAATTCAGCCAAAAAACAAATGGAAAAACTACTTGCAAAATATAATAAAGTTGAAAATAATATATCAACAATAGAAAATCAATTAGAAAATCATAAACTTCAAATGATGAAAGATATTGCAATATTTGATACTATGTATGAACAAAACTTACAATATTTTAAAGAATTATCTTTATACATAATTGCAGGTGAAAAGAAATTAGAAGAATTAAGAAATGTAACATTACCTGAATTACAAAAAGTTGCAGAAGAAACAAAAGAACAAGCAGATGCACAAGCTGTAAATGATATGATTGCAACAATAAATCGTTTTGAAAAAAGAATTTATGATTTAAAAACAACAAGAATAATTTCAATTCAAATGGCACCACAAATTCGTTTAATTCAAAATAATGATAGTGAATTAGTTGAAAAAATCCAAAGTTCATTAATAAATACAATACCACTTTGGAAAAATCAAATTGTAATTGCATTAGGAATTACAAATGCTAAAAATGCACTAGGTGCTCAAAAACAAGTAAATGAAATGACTAATGAAATGCTTAAGAAAAATAGTGAACTTCTAAAACAAGGTACAATAGATATTGCTGAGCAATCAGAAAAGGCTGTTGTTGATGTTGAGACTTTACAGAAAACTAATAAAGATATTATTGATACATTAGATAAGGTTCTTGAAATTCATGAAAATGGTAAAGCTAAGAGACAAGAAGCGGAGCAACAACTTGAACAAATTGAAGGTGAATTGAAGGATAAATTGTTAGAAATTAAAATTGAAAGTGGAAAATAGAAATATAACAAGACCTCTTACTAGTTTGTGAGAGGATTTTTATAAAACGAATTCTTTGAAAAGATGTATTACATTATATTTTAAATTAAATTCTATAAATACGGAATACAAAAAGTAACAAAAAAGTAACAAAAAAGTAATAAAAATGTAATTGAAAAAAAATTAATATATGATAAAATTTCTATATGAAAATGGAGAGGATGTTATGAATAAAAAAGTTATAATGATTTTGACACTATTAATTTTACTCATAGTTAGTTTATCTGCAATTAGATTGATTGGTATTAGTATATATAATATAATGACAACAAGTAAACACACTATCCAGAATGCAGAAGTTAATAATTCAAATGTAGATTCAGTATTAAGAGTTAGCAATGCAAATTTAGAGGAAGATGGAAGTAGAGAAAAACAAGAATTGAAGGTATATGTAATAAACATTAATCCGACGTTATACTCAATAACGGACTCTACATTATATCCTAATAATGAAGGAAATCATCCAAAAGTAACTGATTGGTTTGGACATAGCGAAACAGCTCTTGTAGATGAACTAGTTGAAGATTTGGAATATGCTTCACATGGATATTTAGATGTTAACATAGTAAAAACAGAAAGATTAAATGAATTTCCTAAATATACAAAAGAATTTTATTTAAATGATACAACAACTGCAAAAAGTTTTGATGAAAGGACATATATTGAAAGAAGTAGAAGCAAGAATAATAGCAACAAAGGAGACTGGTATAACTTTGTTATGAATAAAGCATATGAGGGAAAATACAGTCCAACAGGTTTCACATATGATTATGAATATTTAATAGAAAAATATGATTTAGTAAATAAAAAAAATGCTGGAGAGTTTGATCAAGTATGGCTATGTTCATTAGATCCTTCAGATGCTTATGAAGATATGATGGTAGGGAGGACACCTTATTGGGTGAATGGTGGAACGATACAAAAAGACTGCTCTAATTTCATAATATTTAGTCCAACGTTTTCTAGAAGAGATTCAAGTCTTCATGCTTTAGGACATGCATTTGAAAATATTGTAAGGAGAGCATTTAATATAAAAAATGGAGAACAAAAAGACTACACTGAAAAAGGATATGATGTAACAAATGATGAGCAATGGCAAAAATTAAATTTATGGGAAAAATTTTCATTAAGTAAATTTAATTGTACAGGAAATTATACAGGAGCAGGAAATGTTCACTTACCACCAAATGCAGAAGCTGCTTATGATTATCAAAATCCCAATAGTGTTTATAGTAATTGGGTAGATTGGAAAGATTATCCGAATTTAACAGGAAAAAAAGAACTTACTAACTATACTGCATGGATGAATCAAACGGAATTAGATAAATTACAAGGAAAAAATGAAAATAAGAGTTCTGATAGAATGTTTATGAGATGGTGGCTTTCACTGTTTCCTCATGTAACAGGATATTATGACGACGGACATTTTAATAACTGGTGGAAATATATTTGTTCATTAGATTTTGTTGAATCAATATCAAGGAGTGATAATCAAAATAAAAGTATTACAGTAGGAACAGAACTTAAGGTGAACTACCAGCTAGTATATCAATCAACTAAAGTAGAAAGTGTTCAAAGCATAATAGAAGGTAGGAATGTAAAAATATCAAATGAAAATACTATAAGATTTGTAAATGGAAAACTATTAGCAATAAGCCCAGGAACTTCTACTGTAACAATTCAACATGATGGACACTCAATATCATATGATGTAAAAGTATCTGGTGAATCAGTAACTGGAATAAATTTAAACAAAACAAACACAGAAATAAAAGAAGGAAACACACAAACTTTAACAGCAACAATATTACCGGAAAATGCAACAAATAAAAATGTTACTTGGAATAGTAGTAATGAAAATGTTGCAACTGTAAATAAAGGAATAATAACAGCTATTTCAACAGGAAAGGCAACAATAACGGCAACAACAGAAGATGGAGCTAAAAAAGCTACATGCAATGTAACAGTATTAGAAAAAGATATAAAGAAAATAGAAGTAAAAAATACTCCAACAAAAACAACATATATAAAAGGTGAAAAACTTGATCTAACTGGAGGAAAAATACAAGTAACACATGAGGACTCATCAACAGAAATAATAGATATGAAAGATGACACTGTAAGTGTAACAGGATACAATGAACAGGTACTTGGAAAACAAACATTAACAGTAAAATATAAAGAAAAAACAACAACATTTGAAGTTGAAGTTATGAATAAAGTTACATCAATTGTTATACAAACAAATCCAGCAAAAACAATATATGTAAAAGGTGAAAATCTAGATTTAACAGGTGGAAAAATACAGATAACATATGAAGATAAGACAACAGAAATAATAGATATGAAGGATGACAATGTAAGTGTAACAGGATATAATCAACAGATAGTTGGAGAACAAATAATAACAGTAGAATATAAAGAAAAAACAACAACATTTAAAATTAAAGTAAAAAATGACTTAGTAAAAATTGAAATTGAGAACAAGCCAAATAAAACAATATATTTTATTGGTGAAAATTTTGAAAAAGAAGGTATGAAAGTAGTTGCAACATATGAAGATAATACAAAAAAAGAAATAACTACATATGATATTGTTGGAGGAGGAAATTTAACTCTTGAAACAGCAAGTATTATAATAAAATATACTGAAAATGAAATAACCAAAACAGTAGAACAAAAGATAAAAGTACTTGATAAATCAAAGGAGCAGATAGTAATAGAAGGACAAGAAGAAGCAAAAACAGAAGAAACACAAGTTTTAAAGGTATCATTATATTCTCAACAAGCAATTTGCCGTTTAAGCGGAATCTTACAAAAAAATGAATATATAACAGGTATGAAGCTTGTTGAGCAAAATAATTGGAAAATTCGATATAATTCAGTTACAGGTGAATTTGATTTGGAAAAAACAGAGGGAGCACAAAAAGAAGAAATATTAAATATAGAAATTACAACATCTGATAAAGAAGGAGAAGGAATAATTTCATTAACAAATGTAAAAATGATAACAAAAGAGGCTGAAACAATTAAAATTGATGATGTACAAAATTCAATTGAAATTAAAAATCCAGTAGTATTGACAGAAATAAAAATTACAAAAAAACCAGATAAATTAGTATATATTGTTGGAGAAAAATTTGATAAACAAGGTATGGAGATATCAGCTGAATATAGTAACGGTACAAGTAAAAATATTACAAATTATACATATTTGCCAAGTGAGAGTTTAACAATTAATGATAATAAAATTGTTATATCGTATACCGAAGAAGGTGTAAGCCGAGAGGTTGAATTAGAGATAGAAGTTAATAGGGTTCCGGAAAAAAATGATAATAATTATGATAGCAATACTAGTATTACAAGTCCAAAAAATGATAGTGATAATAGTAATGTTCCAGGTGTAAAAAATGATAGTACAATAGCGAAAACAGAAATACCAAAAGCTGGATATAAAATGAAGATTATATGTATATTAATAATTGTAATTAGTATAGTATCGATATACTTATATTCATTCATTAAGAAATATAAGAAAATTTAAGTTTGAAATAATATAAAAGATGTAGTAATAAATGGGTAAAAAAATTTAGAAAAAATAGAAAAGTGAAATTATAAAATATGAAATTAAATATAGTAATGGTAGAACCTGAAATACCACAAAATACAGGAAATATAGCAAGAACATGTGCAATAACAGGAGCAAAATTACATTTAGTACATCCTTTGGGATTTCAGATAGATGAAAAAACATTAAAAAGAGCAGGCTTAGACTATTGGGATAAATTAGATATAGAAGAACATGATTCATTGGATGAGTTTTTAGAAAAATATAAACCAGAAGAAAATAATATGTTTTTTGCTACAACAAAGGGAAAAACACAATATACAGATATAGACTACTCAAAGATGAATGAAGTATTTGTTTTATATGGAAAAGAAACTAAAGGATTGCCAGAATGGATTTTAGAAAAGTATTTAGATAAAAAAACAATAAGAATTCCAATGTTGCCAACATTAAGGTCATTAAATTTATCAAATTCTGTTGCAATAATTACTTATGAGATATTAAGACAGCATAATTTTGAGGATTTGCAAGGAATTAGCAATTATTTTGAAAAATAAATATAAGAAAATAAAAAATATCATTTTAAAGTTTAACAAGGTGTTTTAAATTTTTTTTAAAACAAATTTAAAATAGCAGAGCGACCGCAGTTAAACGATAAAATGATATTTTTGTATTAACTGAAATTGATTTTTCAATAATAAATGTAAGTATTGAATAAAATACAAGAAAGTGTTATTATAATAATAATTTATTAATGGAAAGAGGAGAATAGTGGAAGAAATCGAAGGAGTATTAGCAGAAATAATATACCAAAATGAAGTTAATAGTTATGTGGTAGGAGTATTTGAAACAGAAGAAGAACAGTTTACAGTAGTAGGGTATTTACCATTTATAAGAAAAGGAGACTCATTAAGAATAGTAGGAAAATTTGTTGAACATAAAGACTATGGTGAACAATTTAAAATAGAAACATTTGAAAAACTTATGCCTAAAACACTTGGAGCACTTGAAACATATTTAGCAAATGGAGATATAAAAGGAGTAGGACCTGCAACAGCAGCTAAAATAGTAAATAAATTTGGAGAAGATACAATATATGTATTAAAATTTGAACCGGAAAAATTAGCACAAATAAAAGGAATAACTAAGGATAAAGCAGTAGAAATTTCAGAAAGCTTTATAGAAAATTGGGAAGTATGGCAAATAGTTGGATTTCTTGAAAGATTTGGAATAGGAGCTGAAAGCGCAAAAAAAGTATATGATTTGCTAGGAATAAATGCAATAGCAGAAATAGAAGCAAATCCATATATATTAATAGATATATCACGAGGGGTAGATTTTAAACAAATAGATCAAATGGCAATACAACTCGGGGTAGAAAGAGAAAATCAAAAAAGAGTTAAAAGTGGAATTAAATATGCATTAATAAAAATAACATATAATGGTCATTGTTGCACATTAAAAGAGAATTTAATAGAATACGTAAAAACACTTTTAAATGTAAGTGAGCCAGTTATAGAAGATGGAATAATTAATTTAAAAGTAAATAATGAGATTGTAATAGAAGATAGAGATGAAGAAGAATGGGTGTACTTATATACATTTTATAATGCAGAAAATCAAATTGCACAAAGAATAACAAAATTAGATAAAGCAAGAAATGTAAAGAAAGTATCAAATATAGAAAAAGAACTAAGACTTGTTGAAGAAAGGTCAGATATAATCCTATCAGAAAAGCAAAAAGAAGCTGTAAAGGCTATAAATGATAATAATGTAACAATTATAACAGGTGGACCTGGAACAGGAAAAACAACAATAATTAAAAGTATAATAGAAATATATAAACAAAAGAAATACAAAATAGTTCTATGTGCACCAACAGGAAGAGCAGCAAAAAGAATGTCAGAAACGACAGGAGAAGAAGCAAGTACATTACACAGATTGTTAGAAATAGGAAAAGTTGATGAAGAGTCATTGTTTAAAAAAGATAATGAATATCAAGGTGCACCAATTGATGGAGATATAATAATAGTTGATGAAGTATCAATGGTGGATATGTTTATTATGAGTTATTTGCTTGACTGCATATATCAAGGAACAAAATTAATTTTAGTAGGAGATAGTGATCAGTTGCCATCAGTCGGACCAGGAAGTGTTTTGAAAGATTTAATTGCATCAGAAAAAATAGCAACAGTACATCTTGATAAAATATTTAGACAAGCTGCTAAAAGTAAAATAATCGTAAATGCACATAGAGTGAATAATGGAAAAGGGTTTATAAGTAAAGAAGATCCTGAATTAGAAGAAGATGCAAATCAAGATTTTTTCTTTATAAAAGAAAATAATCAAGAGAAAATTTTGAAAGAAGTTTTATCATTATGTAATGGTCGTTTAAAAAATTTTGGAGAATATGACTTTTTTGAAAATATACAAGTTCTTACACCAACTAAAAAGGGATTACTTGGAACAAAGGAACTAAATAAGGCATTACAAGAAGAATTAAATCCACATAGAGAAGGCGAAGCAGAAAAAAGTAGTATGGGAACTATTTTTAGAATTGGTGACAGAGTAATGCAGATAAAAAATAATTATGATATGTATTGGGAAAGATTATGTGAAAGTGGTGTTGAAACAGGAAATGGCATATTTAACGGCGAAACTGGAATAATAACAAATATTAATGAAAAAGGAAAAATTTTAAGTGTGAAGTTTGACGATGAAAAAGTATGTAAATATGAATTTAATGATTTAGAGCAAATAGAACATAGTTATTGTATGACTATTCATAAAGCACAAGGAAGTGAATTTGATGTTGTTATTATGATTGTGCCACAAGCTGCACCAATGCTTCTTACAAGAAATTTATTATATACAGGTTTGACTCGTGCTAAAAAGTTGTTGATTGTTATTGGTAATGATAGAGTTGTTGATTATATGATTAAAAATGTTGATAGTAAAAAAAGAAATACTGGTCTTGAATTCAAACTTAGAAATATGTAAACTGTTAAATTTGCATTTTTTGAAAAAAAGTAGTATAATATAATTAACTTATTAATTAGAGATATTGACTAGAAATATAGTCAAGAACGGAGGATGAATATGAATAAAATAATTGCAGCAGTGTTAACAGTAGTTTCAACAATGATGGTAGTTCTTATGTGGTTATCAGACAAGTTTATTCCGGTTTATGTAAATGGAAAATATATTCTGGCTAACCAGGTTGTACGGTATGGATTGTATGGTGTATTTTTTGTAATGGCACTGTATGGATTTGCATACTTAGTATCAGAACCAAAGAAAAACCGCCGCAGAAGAAGACGTTAATAACGTCTTCTTTATTATGTATAAATAACCACTTTTTGCAAACAATATGTATAAAACATATTTTGCAAGGAGTGGATTTTTTTGAAAAAATATCAAAAATTAGAGATAGAAGGAGCAATATTAGATGAAGAGCAATTAAAAGCACACATGGAAAAAATAGCAATACAACATACATTAAAAAGTAAATCAAACAAAAGCACATATCCAATACCACAAATGCTAGAAAACTATGCAAAAATAAAAAGTGTATACAATTTATTAAATGAACATATCAAATTAGGAATAAGCATACATCCAGCAGGAGAATGGATTTTAGACAATTTTTATATAATAGAAGAATCAGTTAGGCAAATAGAAAAAGAAATGACAGTAAAAAAATATACAAACTTTGTTGGAATACAAAATGGAAAGTATGCAGGATTTGCAAGAATATATGTATTAGCAACAGAGATTGTAGCATATACAGATAACAAAATAGACGGAGAAAATTTAGAAAAATATTTACAAGCATATCAAACCAAAAAAACATTAAACATGGAAGAAATCTGGAATATAGGAGTATTTTTACAAATTGCAATAATACAAAACATTTCGGAAATATGCGAAAAAATATATAGTAGTCAAATTCAAAAATATAAAGTAAAAAATATAATAGAAAGACTTGTAGAAAAAAAAGATAAAAATGAGCTTAAATTTAATCAAACATATGGATCAAAAATAAAGTCTACCGAATTTAGAAGTATGAAATATCCATTTATAGAATATATGTCATATTCATTAAAAAAATATGGAAAAAAAGCTTATGGATATTTAAATATATTAGAAGAGGAAGTAGAAAAGCTTGGAATAACAGTTTCAGATGCAATACAAAAAGAGCATTTTGCAACAGCAATCAGAAAAATTTCAATGGGAAATTGTATAACAAGTATAAAAAAGATTCAAAGAATAAATTTTTTAGATATATTTGAAAAAATAAATGGAGTTGAAGGAATTCTTAATAATGATCCAGCAGGAATTTATGAAAATATGGAATATAAAACAAAAGAATATTATAGAAATACAATAAAAGAAATAGCAAGAAAAACAAATATGTCAGAAATTTATGTAGCTAGAAAGACAATAGAACTTTGTAATCAAAAAAATATAGGAAGCAAACAAAGTCACATAGGATATTATTTAATTGATGAAGGAAAAAACGAATTATATAAAAAATTAGAATATAAAGAAAAAACAATTAATAAACAAACAAAAGCACAAATGTATATCATATTATTTTGTGTATTAACAATAGCTATTTCAATACTTATATCAAAATCAGTAACAAGTAATTTAGTTAAATTTGTAGTCACAACAATTTTATTAATCATACCAATATCAGAATTTGTAAACCAATCAATTCAATATATATTAGGGAAAACGGTTAAACCAAAACTTATACCCAAAATGGATTTTTATAATGGGATAACACATGAAAATGCTACATTTGTAGTAATTCCAACAATAATAAAAACAAAAGAAAAAGTTCAAGAATTATTTAGAAAACTTGAAGTATTTTATTTGGCGAATAAAAGTGAAAATTTATATTTTGCAGTTTTAGGGGATTGTTCAGAAAGTGATTTTCAAGAAGAGGAATTTGATAAAGAAGTTATTGAAGAAGGGCTAAAACAATCAGAAAATTTAAATAAAAAATATGCTAAAGTAGGATTTCCGATTTTTCATTTTATTTACAGAGAAAGACAGTACAATAATGCAGAAGAAAAGTATTTGGGATGGGAAAGAAAAAGAGGATTATTAACACAATTTAATGAATATATTTTGAAACATGAGAAAAATAAATTCAAAGTAAATACAATAAATCAAGATGAATTACCAAAAATAAAATATGTTATAACATTAGATTCAGACACAGATTTAGTGCTAAATACAGCATTTGAACTAATTGGAGCAATGGCACATATATTAAATAAGCCAGAAATAGAGAATGGAATTGTAGTAAATGGACATGGACTTATGCAACCAAGAGTAGGTGTAAATTTAGATGCGAGTCATATAAATTTATTTACAAAGATGTTTGCAGGAGCGGGAGGAATAGATAATTACACAAATGCTATTTCAGATGTTTATCAAGACAATTTTGGAGAAGGTATTTTCACTGGAAAAGGAATTTATGATGTAGAAGTATTTTCAAAAGTATTGAAAAATGAAATACCAGAAAATACAGTTTTAAGTCATGATTTGCTAGAAGGAAATTATTTAAGATGTGGGCTTGCAACAGACATCATGTTAATGGATGGGTATCCAGCTAAATATGCAAGTTTTATGAACAGACTTGCTCGTTGGACAAGAGGAGATTGGCAAATAACTAGATGGCTAAAAGGCAAATTAAATAAACTTTCAAAATTCAAGATTTTTGATAATTTAAGAAGAAGTTTATTTGAAATATCAGTTATTTTATTTGGAATATGGGCATTTTTCATAAAAACAAATTGGTTGATTTGGCTTATGTTTGGAATTGTAGTATATCCATTTTTACTTGAAATGCTAAACCTAATAGCTTCAAAAAAAGAGGGAGAAAAAAAACAAAAAACATTTACACCACAGATAGCTGGTTTTAAAGGTGCATTATATAGAGGAATTCTTACATTAGGATGTGTGCCATATAAAGCTTATGTAGAATTAATATCAATTTGCAAAACAATATATAGAGCTAAAATATCACATAAGCACTTGCTTGAATGGATGACATCAGAAGAAGCGGAAAAACAATCAAAAACAACAGTGAGAAATTATTATAGAATGATGTTACCAAATGTGATATTAGGAATTGTATTGGTGATAAGCAAGGTTAACTTATTACCAATAATTGGCATATTATGGATAATAACACCATATATAATGTGTAAGATAAGTAAAATACCAGAAAAAGATGAGAAGTCAAAAGTACAATCATTAAATGAAGAAGATAAAAAATACCTAAAAGAAGTTGCTCAAAAAACATGGCAATTTTTTAAAGATTATTTAACACCAGAAAATAATTATCTAATACCAGATAATTATCAAGAAGATAGAAAAGAAATAATAGTTCCAAGAACTTCATCAACTAATATTGGACTTTCAATGTTAGCTGTGATTGCAAGTTATGATTTAGGGTTTGAAAATTTGGAATCAACAATAGATAGATTAACAAATATTATAAATATTGTATATAAACTTCCAAAATGGAATGGTCATTTATACAATTGGTATAACATAAAAACTAAACAGCCACTAATTCCAAGATATGTATCAACTGTTGATAGTGGAAATTTAGTTGGATATATGTATACTACACGAACTTTTTTGGAAAAAATAGGAAAAAAGACAAAAATGTACCCGGTCCAAAATTTACTAACTCAAATGATTGAGGAAACAGATTTTAGTGTATTGTATAGTGAAGAACAACGTTTATTTTCAATAGGTTTTAATATAGAAGAAAATAAATTAACAGATTCATATTATGATTTGCTTGCATCTGAAGCAAGACAAGCAAGTTTAGTTGCTATCGCTAAAAAAGATGTACCACAAAAGCATTGGAATAATTTGAGTAGAACATTGACTGTTTTGAAAAAGTATAAGGGGCTTATATCTTGGTCTGGTACTGCTTTTGAATATTTGATGCCTAATATAAATATTCCTAGATATAAAGGAAGTTTATTAGATGAGTCTTGTAGATTTTTGATTATAAATCAAATTAAGTATAGTCAGAGCTTAGGTATTCCATGGGGAATTTCTGAAGCTGCATTTAATTTAAAGGATTTGCATTCAAACTATCAGTATAAGGCTTTTGGTATTCCGTGGCTTGGTCTAAAAAGAGGTTTAGCTGATGAGATGGTTGTTGCAACTTATGGAAGTGTTTTGGCAATTACTGATATGCCTAAAGAGGTTGTTGAGAATTTGAGAATATTAGAAAAGCAAGGTATGTATAGTAAATATGGATTTTATGAGTCCATAGATTATACACCAGAAAGATTGTCAAAAGGTAAAAAATCGGAACCTGTTAAAACGTATATGGCACATCATCAAGCATTGATTTTGCTATCAATAAACAACTTTTTTAATAATCAAATTTTTCAAAAGAGATTTATGCAAAATCCTGAAATAGAAGCAGTTAGTATTTTGTTACAAGAAAGAATGCCAGAAACATTTATATTAACAAAAGAAAATAAAGAAAAACCTGAAAAGATTAAATATCAAGATTATGAAAATTATACTGTTAGAGAATATAATAAAATCGATGAAAGAATTATTAGAGGTAATGTAATTGGAAATGAAAAATATGTTATAGCAATAAATCAAAATGGTAATGGAGTAAGTAAATTTGAAGAGAATTATATAAATAGATTTAAAAGAACTGATGATTATAATCAAGGGATATTTTTCTATATTAAAGATATTCAAACAAATGAGATTTGGTCTGCTACAGGAGAAGATAATTGTGAACATTTTACAATTCAATTTATGCCTGATAAAGATCAGTTTGAAAAGATAAAATTGATTAATAATGATAAAGAAAATGAGGAACAGATTAAGACAAAACTTAAAGTTACAGTAGATGCAAATGAACCTGTTGAAATACGAAGGTTAGAAATTCAAAATAATACACAAGAAGAAAAGATATTTGAGGTTACTTCTTTTTTTGAACCAGTATTATCAAGAAAAGAACAAGATTATGCACATCAATCTTTTAATAATTTGTTTTTGGTATATGGATATAATGAAGAAAATGATTATTTAACAGTAAAAAGAAAGAAAAGAGAGAGTCATCAAAAAGAATTATATTTAATTGCTAAAATGCAGACTAATAGTGAAAAGATTGGTGAAACAGAATATGAAATAGATAGAGCAAAATTTGCTGGAAGAAATAATTTTGGAGTTCCTAAAACAATACAAAATTCTACACCACTATCTAAAAAGATAGGCCTTACAACAGAAGGAATAGTTGCACTAAAAAATACAATTAAAGTTCAACCAGAGCAGAAAGTGTATGTTGATTTAATATTATCAGTTGAGTATGAAGAGCAATTGGCAATTCAAAATATAGAAAAATACAAAGTTATGGAAAATGTAAGCAGAGAATTTGAAATTGTAAAAGCTAAAACAGAAGCGGAATCAAGATATCTAGAAATTAAAGGTAAAGATATTGATATATATCAAACAATATTATCATATATTTTATTTGATAATCCATTAAAAAATAATTCTAATTTAGCATACAAAACTTATGAACAAAAAGATTTGTGGAAATATGGTATATCAGGAGATTTGCCTATAATAACAGTTACAATTAAATATATAAATGACATTTATGTTGTTAAACAAATTATAAAAGCTTATGAATTTTTTAGAACTAAAAATGTACAAGTAGAACTTGTAATTATAGATGAAGAAAATTACAGTTATGAAAATTATATAAAAGATGAAATTGAAGGTACAATTTTGAATAGTCATTTAGCATATATGAAAAATATTTATGGTGGAATTTTTGTGCTTTCTAAGAGTGAAATGGATGTACAAGATGTAAATTTAATTAAATTTGTTTCGAGTCTTGTTATAGATAGCCATTTAGGAAATTTACAAAATATCATAAAAGATATGGAAGAAGATATATTAGATAAGTATAGAGTTGTAGAGGATACAATTGAAACTGCTGATGAGGAAGATACAACAAAAGATATAGATGTTTTAAATAATATTCAAGAAACAAAATATTATAATGAGTATGGGGCTTTTTCAGAAGATGGTAAAGAATATATTATAAGAGTAAATAAAGAAAACAAATTACCAACAACATGGAGTCATATAATTGCAAATGAGAAATTTGGAAGTGTTATAACAGAAAGTGGTGGAGGATATACTTGGTATAAAAACAGTAGATTAAATAGAATTACAAGTTGGCAAAATAGTGCATGTAGCAATATTCCATCAGAAATAATATATTTAAAGGATAAGGAAAATGGAAAAATATGGACTCCAACTGCAATGCCTATGCAAGATGATAAAAATTATAATGCAATATTTGGATTTGGATATGCAAAATATATTCATTCTAGTGATGATATAATGCAAGAATTAGAAGTATTTGTGCCTCAAGAGGAAAGTTGCAAAATTAATATATTAACATTAAAAAATAATGCACCGAAAAAGAAAAAATTGAAAATTTTATACTATGTTAAACCTGTAATAGGTGAAGATGAGATAAAATCAGATAGTTATATTAAACTTAAATATGAAGAGAATTCAAATATGATAGTAGCTAAAAATCTTTATAATGTTGATAAATTTAATGATACAATATATGTTTCTAGTAGTGAAAAGATAAAGTCATTTACAGGAAATAAGAAAACATTTGGAGTTAATAAAGTTAGACTTGACAATGATAATGGAATAGGAAAAAAATCTTGTATTGCAATAGAATTAGAAGTTGAAATAGAAAGCTTTTCAGATAAGAAAATATCTATAGTTTTAGGAGCAGAGGAGAATTTAGTTTCAGCAAAAGATACAGCATATAAATATTCAAAAGTTCAAAATTGCAACATAGAACTTGGAAAAGTTAAAAATAAATGGAATGATTTATTAGGAAAATTACAAGTAAAAACACCATATGAATCTTTAAATATAATGCTTAATGGTTGGATAATGTATCAAACTATTTGTAGTAGATTACTTGCAAAAAGTGGATTTTATCAATCTGGTGGTGCATATGGATTTAGAGACCAATTACAAGATTCTTATGGTACAAAATTCTTAGATATTAACATTTTATATAATCAAATAATAAAACACAGTAAACATCAATTTATAGAAGGAGATGTTGAACACTGGTGGCATGAGGAAAATAATAGAGGCATAAGGACGAAATTTTCAGATGATTTATTATGGCTTCCTTATATGGTTATAAAGTATATCAGACACACTGGAAATTATGAAATTTTAGATATTGTTATACCATATTTGAATGGAGCAAAACTACAACAAAATGAAAAAGAAAAATATGAGCAGTATTTGCCATCAAATATTGAAGAAAATATTTATGAACACTGTAAAAAGGCTATCAATAGAACTTGTGGAATTAGTGATGATGAGTGGAGTTTTGGAGAACATGGATTGCCTAAAATTGGAATAGGTGATTGGAATGATGGATTTAGTAATATAGGACCTGAAGGAAAAGGAGAAAGTGTATGGCTTGGATTTTTCTTATATGAAGTTTTAAAAGAGTTTATTTTAATTGCAGAATATAGGAATGATTCGGAGATGGTGGAGCAATACAAACAGATTGCAGAACAGTTGAAAAAAAATTTAAATACAAATGCGTGGGATGGTAGATGGTTTAAAAGAGCTTTTGCTGATAATGGAGATGTTTATGGAAGTATGGAAAATGAAGAGTGCAGAATTGATAGTATTGCACAAAGTTGGTCTGTAATTTCTGGTGCAGGTGATAAAGAAAAACAAAAACAGGCAATCGAAAGCTTAGAAAATCATTTAGTTGATAATGAAAGTGGAATTATTAAATTACTTGATCCACCTTTTGAAAAAGGTAAACTTGAGCCAGGTTATATTAAAGCTTATGTTCCAGGTGTTAGAGAAAATGGTGGACAATATACACATTCTGCCGTATGGGCTGTTATTGCAGAAGCAATGCTTGGAAAAGGAGATAAAGCGGTTGAATTATATAAAATGATTACACCTATTGAACATGCAAGGACTAAAGAAGCGGCAAATAAATACAAGGTTGAACCTTATGTTATTGCAGCAGATGTATATGGTGCACAAAATTTGGCTGGTTCAGGTGGTTGGACTTGGTATACAGGTTCAAGTAGTTGGTATTATTTAGCAGGTGTTCAATACATTCTTGGCATGAATATTTATCATAATTCTATGAGTTTTAACCCTTGTGTTCCAAAGTTTTGGGAGAGCTTTGAAATTAAGTATAAATTTGGAAATAGCATCTATAATATTAATATAAAAAATCCAGATGGCAAAAATACGGGCATTTCTAAAGTTTATGTTAATGGAGTTGAACAAGAGAATAAAATTATTCTTGATAGTAGTGGAAAGGTGTTTAATGTTGAAGTTATAATGTAAAAAATGTGGCTGTAAAAAAGTTCCGAAGCAAAAAAGAGATTTGAGCTAAAATCTTAACTCAAATCTCTTTTTTGCTTCGGAACTTTTTTACAACCCCTTTTTTTATTCTTGCGAGTATTTTATCAATACCAATTAATGCATATCCTAATATAATTACAAATATGGAAATTCCAATTATCCACCAGATAACAGCAAATATTCCTATTTTTTTGTAATCCAAAAAGAAGTATGCAAAATCACTAGAACCCCCAATACCATAGAAATGACCTCCTAATGAATGAAAAAGATATACAAAACAAACATACAGAATTGGAATAATGAGCCATATCCAAGGGTAATATAGTTTTAGATGTCCTTTTTCATCAAAAAGAATGTAATCCAATGTAACCAAAATAGGAGATATTACATGGACAAGCCAATTCCCAAGAGCTTTGCTTAATCTATAATTGTTTATTGAGTACATAGAAAAACTATTTGGCATTAAAGCAATTAAATATACAATAGCTGTAAGTAAAATAGCAATTGTAATTGCTCCTTTGCTTGTGTAATAAAAATTCTTGTGATTTTTCTTTATTAGTGGAAAGAAAATAAAAACAATCAAACATAATAAATTGCTTTGCATTGTGAAATAAGCCATAAGTCTTGATGGGTAAGGTGTATTAATAAGGTTGAATATTAATCCAAGAGATAAACTCGCAATTGTAAGAAACCGATAAATAAAATAAAATCTTTTATTCATAATGTTTCTCCTTTCGTATGAGATTCTACAAATGTTGTCAATTAATTATACATCTTTTGAGGCTTTTTGTAAAGATAAAGAAAATACTGACATAAAAAGAAAATTGTTCTTTTATTTTCTCTTGCATTTTTATTTCTTTTTTGTTATGATGAAAAAGTAGATAATCAAAAGAAAGGATGAGGTCGAAAAATGGATAATGAACAAGAAAAAGTTGATAGCATAGAAGCCTTACAAAAAAC
>CAKPGU010000014.1 GCA_934155265.1 uncultured Clostridia bacterium | reverse complement strand
ATATTACGTCACTTACAAATATAATTGCAGAAAAAACAGGATTAGTGACTTTTAGTGGAACAAATTTTAAAACAATATCTACAGATGAAACAGACTATAGTTTAAAAGAAACTTTAAAAAGATTTCTAGAAGGTAGTTTGGAATTTGGAAAAAATGAATTTGGATATAAAACAATACAAGAAGGTTCTGCGGAAGGAAAATTAATTGGAGGGAATTTAAGCTTAACAAGAGCAATGGTAGCTGGAAAATATAATATAGATTTTTCTGATAAAATATTGTTTTTGGAAGAATTGGGATTTGAAACAGGGCCTGCATTAGTAAGTAATTATTTATATTATATGAAGCAAAATGGTGTGTTTGATAAAATTAAAGGAATGTGGCTTGGCAATTACACACATGAAAGTGGAATAACATTAGAGCAGATTTTATTAGATACATTAGGAAATGAGTTTAAAGGTCCAATTATAAAATCAGAGAATTTCGGACATATAGAACAGAAGACAGTTATACCAATAGGAGTTATGGCAAAAATTGATACAAGTGAAAATGTGAAAGTGAAATTATTAGAAAATTGCGTGAAATAGCAAAAAGTTTCATAAAAGGACTTGATTTTTCGGAAAAATATGGTATAATATTTATCGTAAAAAACACATAAAGAAGAGTTTATGTGGAAGTGCCTTGAAAATCAAATATAATCAAGGTCCACATAGATGATGAAACTTTATGGAAGTTATAACAAAAAGGGAGGAATAAAAAATGGCAGTAGTTGCAATGAAACAATTACTAGAAGCTGGTGTTCACTTTGGACATCAAACAAGAAGATGGGATCCTAGAATGGCTGAATACATATTTCAAGCTAGAAATGGAATCCATATAATCGATTTACAAAAAGCTTCAAAGAAAATTGATGAAGCATATGAATTCATCAAAGAACAAGTAGAAGAAGGAAAAACAGTTCTATTTGTAGGAACAAAAAAACAAGCTCAAGAATGCATGAAAGATGCAGCAATTAAGAGTGGAATGTACTATGTAGATCAAAGATGGTTAGGTGGAATGCTAACAAACTTTGATACAATTCAAACAAGAATTAAAAGATTAAAAGACCTAGAAACAATGGCTGAGGATGGTACATTTGAAGTATTACCTAAAAAAGAAGTAATATTACTTAAAAAAGAAATGGAAAAACTAGAAAAGAACCTTGGTGGAATCAAAGATATGGACAAATTACCAGGAGTTATATTCTTAGTAGATCCTAAAAAAGAGAGAATAGCAATATTAGAAGCTAAAAAGTTAGGAATTCCAGTAGTAGGAATAGTAGATACAAACTGTAATCCTGAAGAATTAGATTACCCAATTCCAGGAAATGATGATGCTATAAGAGCAGTTAAATTAATTGCAGATGTTATGGCAAATGCAGTAATTGAAGGAAAACAAGGTGAAAGCTTTGAACCTACTACAGAAGAACAAGATGTTTCAGAAGAAGCAGAATCAATGGAACAAGTTGTTAGCGAAAGTGAAGAAAAAGTAGAAGAATAATAAAATGTTAATAAAAGAGTGGGGCTCTACTGCTCTACTCTATTTTTTATATAAGGAGGATAAAAATATCTTCTAAAAACTAAAAGGAGGAATGTATAGATGGTTACAGCAGCATTGGTTAAAGAATTAAGAGAAAAAACAGGAGCAGGAATGATGGACTGCAAAAAAGTATTAACAGAAACAGATGGAGATTTAGAAAAAGCATCTGAACTATTAAGAGAAAGAGGAATAGCAAAAGCAGCTAAAAAATCAGGAAGAGTTGCAGCGGAAGGTTTAGTAGAAGCATATGTTACTGAAGATGGAAAAGTAGGTGCAATTGTTGAAGTTAATGCAGAAACAGATTTCGTTGCAAAAAATGAAGAATTTAAAACATTTGTAATGGATGTTGCAAAACAAGTTGTAAAAAACAATCCTGCAACAGTTGAAGATTTATTAGCAGAACCATCAATAGCAGTAGAAGGAAAAACTGTTAATGAAGTATTAATAGATAAAATTGCAACAATTGGTGAAAATATGACAATAAGAAGATTTGCAAGATTTGAAACAACAGATGGATTAGTTGAAAAATATATTCATGGTGATGGAAAAATTGCTGTTTTAGTTAACATGACAAATGGAAACAAGGAATTAGCAAAAGATGTATGTATGCAAATAGCAGCTGCAAGACCTGAATTTGTAAATAGAGAACAAGTTCCAGCTGAAAGATTAGAAAAAGAAAAAGAAATCTTAAAAGCACAAACAATGAATGAAGGTAAACCAGAAGCAATTGCTGAAAAAATTGTTATGGGTAGAATTAATAAATTCTATGAAGAAATCTGCTTAGTAGATCAAGAATTTGTTAAAGATCCAAGTATGAAAGTTTCACAAGTTTTAAAAGATGCATCAGTTGTTGAATTTGCAAGATTTGAAAAAGGTGAAGGAATCGAGAAAAAAGAAGAAAACTTTGCTGAAGAAGTTATGAAACAATTACAATAAATTTTATGGGAATTAGATGATTTGTCTAATTCTTTTATTATTTTATAACTATTTTTGTTTATTATATTTCTTGTTTTATTATGAAATTTAAAAAATTATTCATATACATTAGTGGTTTTATTCAAAGCATATATTATAAAGATATTTTGATAATTATTTATTAAAAGAGTTGCAAATATTTCCATGAAAATATATAATAATGTTGAAATACAAATATATAGATTATGTAGGATCTCAAGTTGGGACAATAGGTAATTATATTGTTAAGGGTGATAAAATAATTCTTAATTATTTATTTGACACTGGAAATGATATATCTTTAACTGCAACAGAGGTAAAGAAAACTTTAAACATAGGAAAAAATAATTCGATAATTGATTCAGAACCTGAAAGAACCAAATCTACTAGTATAGAATTGAAAAAAGAAAATGTTCCAGATGATTCATTTTATTCTACAAATAGAGTTAATTATTTAATAAGTAGTTATAGTATTATTAATAAATATAATTCTGAAAACGAATAGGTGACATTTTTGCATAAAATTATAGTAAGAAAAATATAAAATAAAAAATGAAATTAAAACTTTGAGTTTGAATTTCATTTTTTATTTTCTTGTGTGCGATTAAATGTATAATTAGAGATTGCTAAACCCTTTAAAATATGTTAATATATAATATGTATGTTACCAGAAAAAACAACAATTAACAAAAAATTATCAAGGGTGTCCCCAATGGTAAAAAAATTTACCATTAAGGGGTGTCCCTACTGGTAAAAGGAGGTAAGAAATGAAATTAATTTCATGGAATGTAAATGGAATAAGAGCATGTGTTAACAAAGGATTTTCTGATTTTTTTAAAGAAATAGATGCAGATATATTTTGTATACAAGAAACAAAATGTCAACCAGAACAAATTAGCTTAGAATTTGAAGGGTATAAAAGTTTTTGGAACAGTGCAGAACGTAAAGGATATTCAGGTACAGCTATATTTACAAAAAAAGAGCCATTAAATGTAACATATGGAATAGGGATAGAAGAACATGACAAAGAAGGAAGAGTTATAACTTTAGAGTTTGAAAAGTTTTATATGGTTACAATATATACTCCAAATGCTAAAAGAGAATTGGAAAGATTAAATTATAGAATGATATGGGAAGATGAAATACGAAAGTATTTATTAAAATTAAATGAAACGAAACCAGTAATAATGTGTGGAGATTTAAATGTGGCACATGAAGAAATTGATTTGAAAAATCCTAAAACTAATAAAGGAAATGCTGGCTTTACAGATGAAGAAAGAGGCAAAATGACTGAATTGTTACAAGTAGGTTTTTCAGATAGTTTTAGATATGTATATCCAGAAAAGACAGATGCATATAGTTGGTGGTCTTATATGGGACATGCTAGAGAAAAAAATGTAGGATGGAGAATTGATTATTTTATTACATCTAAAGATATTGAAAAAAATATAAAAGATGCTGTAATATATCCTGAGGTATTTGGAAGTGATCATTGTCCAGTTGGATTAGAAATAGAAATTTAAATTTTTGTAATTAGATTAAAATTTGGAGGAAAAGAAAGGAATAATAAATATGAATGAAATAAAGAAAAATCTTTCGAAATGGATGTATTATTTTTTGCTTGGGGCAGCAATAATAATTGTATATAAATTTTTTGATAATTTTACTGCAATTGGAGGAGCAATAGGAAAATTTTTTAATGTAATTGCACCATTTATGGCTGGAGCATTATTAGCATATTTGTTGTACATACCAGCTTCTAGAATTGAAAAAAGGTTTTCGAAATCTAAAAGAAAACTATTAAAAAAGAAATCAAGAGGTTTAAGTGTATTTATAACATATGTACTAGCAATATTAGTAATCATATTATTAGTTAATGTAATATTACCAGTTGTTATAGATAGTGTTATTGAATTAGTAAATAACTTTCAAGGATATTGGAATACAGCTATAGAAAAATTAAATGCATTACCAGAAGATTCAATATTAAAGAGTCAACAAGTAGAAGAGGCAATAAAAAGTATAGGAGATGCAATTCAAAATATAGATTTTAAACAATATGTGAGTACTGAAAGAATAACAGGTTATATAAAAAGTGTTTTAGGGGTTGCTAGTGGAATATTTGATGTGTTTGTATCAATAGTAGTTTCAGTATATATATTGTTACAAAGAGATCAAATTTATGGATTTTTTAACAAACTAACAATGATTATGTTTGATAAAAAGACATGTGATAAAATTGGAGAATATATTGATAGTACAAATAGAATATTCTTTAAGTTTATTAGTAGTCAATTAATAGATGGAATTATAGTTGGAATTTTAGTTACTATTGCAATGAGTATAATTGGAGTTAAATATGCTGTATTATTAGGATTTATGATAGGTCTATTTAATGTGATACCATATTTTGGAGCAATAATAGCTGTTGCGATAAGTATATTAATTACACTTATTACTGGTGGTATATCACAAACTTTAATAATGGCAATTGTAGTAATAGTATTACAACAGATTGACTCAAATATAATAAATCCTAAGATAATAGGAAATTCATTAGAAATAAGTCCATTACTTGTAATATTTGCTGTAACTGTTGGAGGTGCATACTTTGGTGTTTTAGGAATGTTCTTAGCAGTGCCTGTTGCAGCAGTGTTGAAGATTTTTATAAATGATTGGTTAGAATTTAAAAACAACAAGAAATATGCCTAAAAAGTATTGAAAAAAAAGTAAAAAAATGTTAATATTATCTCATGCTAAGGAATTTTTAGCATGAGATTTTTAGGTCTATGCAGTTTCAGAAGCATAAAATAAATTTAAAATAATAAATTCAGTCAAATTAATTTGGGTCGCTTTTGTCACTAAATTACAATCAAACAAAAAAATAAGCACACATCAAGTTGTAAGTTTTTACTGTGCTAAAGAAAAGAGAGGTGAAGAAGTATAAAAATTCTTTATAAAGGTAAAATATAACTAGAAAGAGGTAATAAAATGAAACAAGATATGATTGTAAAAATAGAAAAATATTTAGATAAATTACAACAAAAGCCAGTAACAATACAACAAGATGGATTTTTAATTAATCAATTTTTTATGGAAAAAATGATGTATAAAATTCAAAATGATACCCTAAATTTGAGAGATGAAATGAAAGAAGTGTATATATCATTAAATTTAAATCAAGTATATCAAGTAGAAATTGGAGAAAACAAAATGATTTTATTCTTAGACAATGATACCAAAATACAATTAAATTAAAAAAATTAAGATTTTCTTTTTTGAAAATCTTAATTTTTTTTAGTTGCGTTTTTCATTTAGAGATGCTTTGTCAGTGTCATCAAGATTTTCTAAACTGAATCTAAGTAAAGAAATAATGGTTTTGTTAAAAGAAAGCTTTTTTAAATCAGCTAAATTTTGTACATCTTCAACAATGTCTTCTGGCAAACGTAGAGTTTTACTAACTCCGCTATGATTTTCTGGTATTTTTAATTTGTTCATGTCATTCCTCCTTATGCAATAATTTTACAACATAAAAAGAAATAAATATGCACCCAATTATAAGTGCATATTATATTCAAAAAGATTTTTTATTTTTTCTTTTTTATTATAACTGATATTAATATAATAACTAATATTACAGCAATAATTGCAAATACTCCAGCCCAGCCTAAAATAGCAACAATCTTACTTCCTAAAGACATTATAATGCCTGCTAGTAATACTCCAAGTGTTACTGCAAATATACTTGTTTTAAAATCAAGCTTTAAGAAACTTGCTGCTAAAGTTCCAGTCCATGCTCCAGTTCCAGGTAAAGGGATTCCTACAAATATTAGTAATGCCCAAAATATACCACGATTTCCAGCTGACTTTTTTAGTTTTTCTCCACCTTTTTCACCTTTTTCTAAACACCATGTGAAAAATTTACCTATTATTTTTTTGTCTTTTCCCCATTCAAGAACTTTTCTTGCAAATAAATAAATAATAGGTACAGGAAGCATATTTCCGATAATTGCTATTGGATAATATAAAAATATATTTAGTCCTAGGCTTTCTGCTATAGGTATTGCACCTCTTAATTCAACTATTGGAACCATTGAGATTAAGAAAACTAAAATATATTTTACTACTAATGGTAAACTTGCCATGTTTTTCCTCCTTAAATAAAACTTATTCTATTTTACTATAACATATAAAAAAGTCAAGAAGATAGAACAAAAAAATACACTAAAATTATTGACAAATATAGAAATTTTATGTTATTATTAAAGAGTATGATTTTATAAAAATGGATTTTTGTGCCATTTTAGAAATATACATATTTAATTCACAATAGTTAAAAATTAGAAAAATAAGAATTATAGATATGAAAGCAAAGAAAAGAAATTGTGGAAGCAGACAATTCTCAGACCTTTGTGGAAATATGTATTAAGAAGAGATTTTTCTAAAAAAATAAAATTTAAATCTGCTTAATATTTTTTAAGGAGTGATTTATTTGGAAATCAAAGACGTAAAGTTCGGAAGAACAACTCGTAAAGACTTTTCAAAGGTTGGGGATTATATAGAAATGCCAAACCTAATCAAAGTTCAAAAAGATTCTTATGACTGGTTTATAGAAGAAGGACTTGGAGAAGTATTAAAAGATATTTCGCCAATCATAGACTACACAGGAAACTTAGTTCTAGAATTTTTCGATTATTACATGGAAGACAAAACAAAATACACTGAGGAAGAAGCAAAAGAAAGAGATGCAACATATTCAACAAGATTACACGTAAAAGTAAGATTAATAAATCGTGAATCAGGAGAAATCAAAGAACAAGAAATCTATTTAGGAGATTTCCCACTAATGACAGAAAGTGGAACATTCATAATAAATGGAGCAGAAAGAGTTGTAGTCAGCCAGTTAGTACGTTCACCAGGATGCTATTATGATGAAGTGTTTGATACAAAAACAGGAAAGAAAACTTATACATCAACAGTAATGCCATTAAGAGGAGCATGGATAGAATATGAAACAGACGGAAATGACATGTTCTGGGTACGTGTTGATAGAACAAGAAAAATACCTGTAACAACATTATTAAGAGCACTTGGATTAATCTCAGATGACCAAATAAGAGCATTATTTGGAGAAGAAAACCTATTAGAAACAACAATTCAAAAAGATCCAATAAAAACTGGAGAAGAAGCATTAATAGAAATTTATAAAAAATTAAGACCAGGAGAACTACCAACAGTAGAAGCTGCAAGAAGTTTATTTAATGGATTATTCTTTGATAATAGAAGATATGATTTAGCAAAAGTAGGAAGATTCAAATTCAACCAAAAATTAAGCATAGCAAACAGAATAAAAAATCAAGTAGCATTTGAAGATATCATGGACAAAGAAACAGGAGAAGTATTTGTTACAGCTGGAGAAATAATAACACCAGAAGTTGCAGAAGATATTCAAAATGCGGGAATAAATATAGTAGACATTAAATTAGGTGACAAAAAGATAAGAGTAATAGGAAATGGAATAGTAAATATCCACAAAGTATTACCAAATGTTGATTTAAGTAAGTTACATTTCAAAGATGAAGTAAATTACGAAGTATTAAAAAATATCATTGAAAACACAAGTGAACAAGATTTAGTAAAAGTTATAGAAGAAAGATATGAAGAATTAGTACCAAAACACATAACAACAGAAGATATAATTGCTTCAGTAAATTATTTACTAAACATGTATCATGGATTAGGTAAAAAAGATGATATAGATCATTTAGCAAACCGTAGAATAAGATGTGTAGGAGAATTATTACAAAATCAATTTAGAATTGGTTTAACAAGACTTGAAAGAGTAGTTCGTGAAAGAATGACAATTCAAGACTTAGATGTTATAACACCACAAACATTAATAAACACAAAACCAATAACATCATCAATAAGAGAATTCTTTGGAAGTTCACAATTATCACAATTCATGGATCAAACAAACCCACTTTCAGAATTAACACATAAAAGAAGAATTTCAGCATTAGGACCTGGAGGTCTATCAAGAGAAAGAGCTGGATTCGAAGTACGTGATATTCACTATACACATTATGGTAGATTATGTCCAATAGAATCACCAGAAGGACCAAACATCGGATTAATCTCAGCATTATCATCATTTGCAAGTATTAATGAATATGGATTTATTGAAACACCATATAGAAAAATTGATCCAGAAACACATAGAGTAACAGATATTGTAGAATACATGAGTGCAGATGTAGAAGATAATTACATAATAGCACAAGCTTCTGAACCAATGAATGAAAATGGAGAATTTATAAATAATCGTATTCGTGTAAGACATAGAAATGAAATCGTAGAAGTTGACAAAGAATTAGTACAATATATTGATGTATCACCAAAACAATTAGTATCAATTGCTGCTGCAATGATTCCATTCTTAGAGAATGATGATGCTAAAAGATCATTGATGGGTTCAAACATGCAACGTCAAGCAGTTCCATTAATGACAACAGAAGCTCCAATTGTAGCAACAGGTATAGAATACAGAGCTGCAAAAGATTCAGGAATATTAGTATTAGCTGAAGATGATGGAGTTATCGAAAAAGTTACAGGTGATAGTGTAACAGTTAAATATAATAATGGAAAAACAGTTATCCACAAATTGCGTAAATTTAAAAGAACAAATGGTGGAACATGTATAAATCAAAAACCAATTGTTAAAAAAGGTGAAATTGTTAAAAAAGGTGATGCTATTGCTGATGGACCATCAACAAAAGATGGAGAAATGGCATTAGGTAAAAACATGCTTGTTGCATTCTCTACATGGGAAGGTTACAACTATGAGGACGCTATATTATTAAATGAAAGATTAGTACAAGAAGATGTATTCACATCAATACATATAGAAGAATATGATTGTGAATGTCGTGATACAAAACTAGGTGCAGAAGAAATAACAAGAGATATTCCAAATGTTGGTGATGACTCATTAAAAGACCTAGATGAAAACGGAATAATAAGAATAGGTGCAGAAGTTAGACCTGGAGATATCTTAGTTGGTAAAGTAACTCCAAAGGGAGAAACTGAACTAACTGCAGAAGAAAGACTACTACGTGCTATATTTGGTGAAAAAGCTAGAGAAGTAAGAGATACTTCACTACGTGTACCACATGGAGAAGCTGGAACAATTGTAGATGTTAAAATATTTACTAGAGATAATTCAGAAGAATTAGGCCCTGGTGTAAATCAAGTAATTAGATGTTATATTGCTACAAAGAGAAAAATTTCAGTTGGTGATAAAATGGCTGGACGTCATGGAAACAAAGGGGTAATCTCAAGAATATTACCTACAGAAGATATGCCATTCTTACCAGATGGAACACCAGTAGATATATTATTAAACCCATTAGGTATACCATCACGTATGAACCTTGGACAAATCTTAGAGGTTCACTTAGGTGGAGCAGCAAGAGCACTTGGATGGAAAGTATCTACACCTGTATTTGATGGTGCATCAGAAGCTGAAATAGAAGAATTATTAGAGCAAGCTGGCATGTCAAAAGATGGAAAAACAACATTATATGATGGTAGAACAGGTGAACCATTTGCAAGCCCTATAACAGTAGGTGTAATGTATATGTTAAAACTACATCACTTAGTTGATGATAAAATACATGCTCGTTCAACTGGACCATACTCATTAGTAACACAACAACCACTTGGAGGTAAAGCTCAATTTGGTGGACAACGTTTCGGAGAGATGGAAGTTTGGGCACTTGAAGCATATGGTGCAGCTTACACATTACAAGAAATCTTAACAGTAAAATCAGATGATACTGTAGGACGTGTAAAAGCATATGAAGCAATTGTTAAAGGTGAAAATATTCCTGAACCAGGAGTTCCAGAAAGCTTTAAAGTATTAGTAAAAGAACTTCAAGCTTTAGGACTAGATATAAAATTATATTCTGATAATAATGAAGAACTTGAACTTAAAGAACATATCGAAGACGGAATCGATTATGAAGAAACATCAGGAAAGACTCTAACAGAGGATGATGTTTTAATACATGAAGATTTAGAAGATGGATATTCTGAAGAAAATGAAGATATGATTGATGACGAAGAAGATAGTGACGAATTATTTGATGATGACGATTTAGATGATGAAGAAAGCATCTATGATAGTGATTTAGCTAATGATAACTTGGATAATGATGAAGATATTATTGAGTAAAATGAATTAAATCAGGCATCTTACGTCGTTAATTCAAAAAGGAAAATCCTCGACGTACAATAAGTACGACTGCGGATTTCCTTTCTGAATTGCCTAGTAATATACCTAATTTACCTCATTTTGTAGAGAAAGTTAATTGAATAAATTTTAGAAAGGTGCAAACTTCATTAAAATATGTACAGCAGTGTAAAGTTTGAAACTTGTTCTAAAATGCCCAAAAAATTAGAGAAGGGGGACATCTAATAAAGATGGATGAATTAGAGATATTCAACAAAATAAAAATAGGAATTGCATCAGATGAAAAAATAAGAGAATGGTCAAAAGGTGAAGTAAAAAAACCAGAGACTATAAACTATAGAACATTAAAACCAGAAAAAGATGGTTTATTTTGTGAAAAAATATTTGGACCAACAAAAGACTGGGAATGTCATTGTGGAAAATATAAAAGAGTAAGATATAAAGGTATAGTTTGTGATAGATGTGGTGTTGAAGTTACAAAGGCAAAAGTAAGAAGAGAAAGAATGGGACATATTGAACTTGCTGCACCAGTTGCACATATTTGGTATTTTAAAGGAATACCAAGTAGAATAGCTTTAATGCTAGATATCTCACCAAGAAATCTTGAAAAAGTAATATATTTTGCTTCATATATAGTAACAGATAAAGGAACATCAGGATTAGAAAAATGTCAAATTTTAAATGAAAAAGAATACCATGAAGCAGAAGAAAAATATGGTAGAAAATCATTTAAAGCAGAAATGGGAGCTGAAGCAATAAGAAAACTATTAGAAGAAATAGACTTAGAAAAATTAACAGCTTCAATAGAAAAAGACTTAGAAAATGCAAGTGAACAAAGAAAAGCAAAATTAATAAAAAGATTAGATACTGTAGAGGCATTTAGACAATCTGGAAATAGACCAGAATGGATGGTAATGAATGTAGTTCCAGTAATTCCACCAGATTTAAGACCAATGGTACAATTAGATGGTGGTAGATTTGCTACATCAGATTTAAATGACTTATATAGAAGAGTAATAAACAGAAATAATAGATTAAAAAGATTACTTGAACTTGGAGCACCAGAAATCATTGTAAGAAATGAAAAAAGAATGTTACAAGAATCAGTTGATGCTTTAATAGACAATTCGAGAAGAGGAAGACCTGTTACAGGAGCTGGAAACAGACCACTTAAATCATTATCAGATTTATTAAAGGGAAAACAAGGTAGATTCCGTCAAAACTTATTAGGAAAACGTGTTGACTATTCAGGACGTTCAGTAATAGTTGTAGGACCAGAATTAAAAATATATCAATGTGGACTTCCAAAAGAAATGGCTATCGAATTATTCAAACCATTTGTAATGAGAGAATTAGTTGGAAGACATTTAGCGCATAATATAAAAAGTGCAAAAAGAATGGTAGAAAGATTAAGTCCAGAAGTATGGGGAATTCTTGAAGAAGTAATTAAAGATCATCCAGTAATGCTTAACCGTGCTCCAACACTACATAGACTTGGAATTCAAGCATTTGAACCAGTTTTAGTAGAAGGTAGAGCAATAAAATTACATGCATTAGTATGTGAAGCATTTAATGCTGACTTCGATGGTGACCAAATGGCAGTTCACTTACCATTAACACCAGAAGCACAAGCAGAATCAAGGTATTTAATGCTTGCAACAAATAACTTATTAAAACCACAAGATGGTAAACCAGTAGCTGTACCAAGACTAGACATGATTTTAGGAAGTTATTATTTAACAATGACATTAGATGGTGAATTAGGAGAAGGAAAATACTTCAAAGATCCTGATGAAGCTTTAATGGCATTCCAAAATGAAGCAGTTGGAATACATGCAAAAATCTTTGTAAGAGTAACAAAAGAAATAAATGGTGAAATGAAATCTAAAAAAATTCCTACAAGTGTTGGTAGAATAATATTCAATCAAGGAATACCACAAGACTTAGGATTTATAAATAGAGAAGAAGATCCATTCCAATATGAAATTGACTTCCCAGTAATGAAGAAAACAATGGGAACAATAATTGATAGAGTAATTGAAAAACATGGTTTAACAGAATCAGCAGAAGTAATAGATTATATTAAAGAATTAGGATTCAAATATTCTACATTAGCTGGTATCACATTCTCAGTAGCAGATGTTGAAGTACCTGCAGCTAAAAAAGATATATTAGCAGATGCAGATAAACAAGTTGAGAAAGTTAGAAACCAATATAGAAGAGGTTTAATAACTGATGACGAAAGATATCAAGCAGTTGTTGGTATTTGGGAAAAAGCAACAAATGATGTAAGTAAAGAGATGGAAGAAAACTTTGATGACTTGAACCCAATATACATGATGGTTAAATCAGGAGCCCGTGGTAATATGAACCAGTTAAGACAAATTGCAGGTATGCGTGGACTTATGGCAAGTACAACAGGTAAAGCAGTTGAAATACCAATTAAGTCATGTTTCCGTGAAGGTCTAGATGCCCTAGAATATTTTATTTCTTCACATGGTGCGCGTAAAGGTTTATCAGATACAGCTTTAAGAACAGCTGACTCTGGATATTTAACAAGAAGACTTGTAGATGTATCACAAGATATAATTGTTAGAGAACATGATTGTGATACACATGAAGGATTAATGCTAGAAGATATTAAAGATGGAAACCAAATAGTTGAAAAATTAGAAGAAAGACTAGAAGGAAGATATCCATTAGATGATATTACAAATCCTGAAACAGGAGAATTAATTGTAGATAGAAATACAATGATTAACAAAGACATTGCTAAACAAATAGTTGATGCAGGATATACACAAGTATTTGTACGTTCTGTAATTGGATGTAGAAGTAAACATGGTGTATGTCAAAAATGTTATGGTATGGGATTAGCAAGAAGAGAATTAGTATCAATTGGTGAATCAGTTGGTATTATAGCAGCACAATCAATTGGTGAACCTGGTACACAGTTAACCATGAGAACTATTCACTCTGGTGGTGTTGCAGGTGTTGCAGATATCACTCAAGGTCTTCCAAGAGTTGAAGAAATCTTTGAAGCTAGAAAACCAAAGGGTGTTGCAGTAATTACAGAAATTGATGGTAAAGTTAAAATTTCAGAATCTAAGAAGAAATTAGAAGTTATTGTTACTTCTAAAGATGATTCAAAAACATATACAATACCATTCGGGTCTAAATTAAAAGTTAGAGATGGAGATGAAGTAAAAGCAGCACAACCACTTATAGAAGGTTCAATAAACCCTGCTGAAATTTTAGCAATAAAAGGACCAGAAGGAGTTTATGAATACGTAATTTCTGAAATTCAAAAAGCATATAGAAGCCAAGGTGTTGATATTAATGATAAACACGTTGAAGTAATTGCAAGACAAATGCTTAGAAAAGTTAGAGTTGAAGATAGTGGAGATACAGATATGTTCCCAGGATCTTTAATTGATATGTATGAATTTGAAGATAAGAATAAATTAATTGAGCAAGAAGGTAAACGTCCAGCAACAGGTAAGAGAGTTTTACTTGGAATTACTAAAGCTTCACTTGCAACAGATAGCTTCTTATCAGCAGCATCTTTCCAAGAGACAACAAGAGTATTGACTGAAGCTGCTATAAAAGGTAAAGAGGATCATTTGTTGGGATTAAAAGAAAATGTAATTATTGGTAAACTTATACCAGCAGGTACCGGTATGAAGAGATATCAAGATGTTACAATAAAAGTTGAAGGTGAAGAAGAAAATAAAACAACAGAAGAAAGTGTTCTTGAAACACAAGAAATTGCACAATAATAAAAAATGCACTACATTAATTTGTAGTGTATTTTTTATTAAAAAAAGCATATATGTAGTAAGCACAAAAATTTTTCCACTCTTTAAATGCACAATATTTATCTACAAATGTAATAATAAAACTTTCTAAATACTTTGGCAAAGAAAAAGTTAAAGGCCACATATGTTTTAAAATAATATCTTGTTCTTTATTATTCAAAGAAAAGAGCTGTTTTGCATTTTTTAGAGCTATTATAGGATGATTTTTTATGTGATTTTTAGGTCTTGTAAATTTGTTTTCACAATCATAAAAAAATAAATCATGTAATAATCCTGCACGGGCTGCTGAAGTATAATCAAGTTTTAAAAATTTACATACTAAATATGAGTAATAGGAAACAGATAAACTGTGTTCAAATCTTGTATATATGTAATGGTGTTTATATAACTTTAATTTCTGAAAAGTTTCATTTTCTAGTATATCTTCAATTATTTTATAAAATTCTTTATTATGTTTCAAAATAATTCATCCTTTCAACAAAGAATAATATATTTAAAAATATTATAACATAATATAAAGGGAAATGTAACTGGAAAAAAGTACTAGAAATCTTGACAAAAGCCATGTTTAGAAGTATACTAGAATAGTATAAAAGGGCGATAATATGACAAAATATAATTAAAAATAGAAAGCCTTGAGAAAGGAATATAATATGTCAGGAAATAATAGAAAAATATTTGATAATTTAGTTTCGAGAACTAAAATATATTTAGTAATAATATTTTTGTTACTTGTAATAGTATCATATTTAAAACCAAATTTAATAATACCATCTATTATAATATATGTATTAGTATTAGGATATAGTTATTTCGCAAACAATAAAAGAAAAAGTGAAATATCTGAACAGCTACAGGATTTAACATTAACAGTAGATTCAGCTGCAAAAAGTAGTTTGATAAATTCGCCATTTCCTTTAATAATAATAGAAACTGATGGAAATGTAGTATGGAGAAGTTCAAAGTTTATAACTGAATTCGCAAATATTGATATTAATAATTATCTTAGTGATTTAATAATAGATGTAAAAAGCAAAATTGATGAAAATCAAAGACAAAATCAAAAAATCAAATCAATAGTAAAGAATATTGAAATTGGAAAGAAAAAATACAAGGTACAATGTCAATTTGCAAAAACAAAAAGAAGTGAAAGAAAAAAAGTTGCAGAATATATGGTAATTATCTATTTTATAGATGAAACAGAAAAATATGAGTTAAAAAAAGAAAATGAAAATAAAAATACATGTGTTGGAATCATAATGGTAGACAATTACGAAGAAGTAATGCAAAGAGTAGATACTGAACAAAAAACACAATTAATGGCAAAAGTAGAAAATATAATATATGATTGGGTAAATGAAACAAATGGAATTTTAGTAAAAGAAGATAGAGATACATATGTATATATTTTTGAACAACGTAATTTAGATAAAATAAAAGAGAGTAAATTTTCAATATTAGATTCTATAAAAGATATTGTAAGAAAAGATAAAATTCAATTAACATTAAGTATTGCAATATCAAATGAGGGTGAAACTGATAAAGAAGTATATAAATCTGCAACAGCAGCGATGGATGTAATTCTCGGAAGAGGTGGAGATCAAGCTGTTATAAGAGAAAACGGAAAATACCAATTCTTTGGAGGTAAAGTAGAAGAAGTAGAAAAAAGAACAAAAGTAAAAGCAAGAATAGTAGCACATGCGTTAGAAGAATTAATGTCAACATGTGAAAAAGTAATTATAATGGGACATTCAAATCCAGATATAGATGCAGTAGGTTCTGCACTTGGTGTATATAGAATGGCGACAAGTTTAGGAAAAGAGGCATATATACTTGCAAATAGTGAATCAGCTTCAATAAAGACATTTGTATTAAATTTGCCAGAGGATTATAAAAATGTAATAATAAATAGAGAAACAGCTTTAGCGAAAGTAGATTCAGAAACCTTATTAGTAGTTGTAGATACACATAAAAAATCATATGTAGAAGAACCAGAGTTATTAAATAAAACAAATAAAATAGTTGTAATCGATCATCATAGAAGAGGAACAGACTTTATTGATCAAAGTATATTAACATTTCAAGAAGTTTATGCATCTTCAGCTGCAGAATTAGTAACAGAATTAATACAATATACACAAAATGAGGTTGAATTAACGACTTTAGAAGCTGAAGCACTTTATGCAGGAATTATGATGGATACAAAAAACTTTACATTTAAAACAGGTGTAAGAACATTTGAAGCAGCAGCATATTTACGTAGATGTGGTGTTGATATAATCAAAGTAAAAAAATGGTTTCAAAGTGATTTGGAGAGTTATAATAAAATATCAGAAATTGTTAGAAAAGCAGAAGTGATACGTGACACAATTGCAATTTCATCATATGAAGTACAAGAAAATGATACAAGTTTAATATGCGCAAAAGCAGCAGATGAATTATTAACAATAGGAAATATTACAGCATCATTTGTATTAGGAACAATGGAAAATCAAATTTGTATAAGTGGACGTTCAATTGGAGATATAAATGTTCAAGTAATACTCGAAAAGCTAGGTGGTGGAGGTCATATAACACTTGCAGGTGCACAATTGGAAAATATGACAATAAGTGAAGCAAAACAAGAATTAATTAGCAAAATTGAAGAATATTTTAGTGAAAAAGAATAGAAAGAAGGATAAAACATGAAAGTAATATTAAAAGCAGATATAAAAGGTGTAGGAAAAAAAGATGAAGTAATAAATGCATCAGATGGATATGCTCGTAATTTCTTATTTCCAAAAAATTTAGCTGTTGAAGCAAATCCTGAAAATATGAGTAAATTAAAAGCACAAAAAGATGCCACTCAATTTAGAAAAAATAATGAAAAAGAAGAGGCTAAAATGCTTGCAGAAAAATTAACTAAAATAACAGTAAGAATTGAAGTTAAGGCTGGAGAAAATGGAAAGATTTTTGGTGGCGTTTCAGCAAAGGATATTTCTGAAAATCTAGATAAACAACATAAAATAAAAGTAGATAAGAAAAAAATTGATTTGAAGGAAACAATAAAAACACTTGGAGTTCATAATGTTGGTGTAAAGCTATATGAAGGAGTTTCTGGAACGATTAAAGTAGACGTAAGAGGGTAATAAAAATGGAATTAGGAAAAATACCACCACATGATATAGATGCTGAACAAGCTGTTTTAGGAAGTATGTTAACAGATAGAGATGCAGTAAATGCAGCAATTGAAACATTAAAAGAAAATGCATTTTATAGAGATGATAATAGAATAATTTTTCAGGCAATAGTTAATTTATATAGTAAATCAGAGCCAATAGATATAATTACATTGAAAGATGAATTAGAATCTATGGATAAATTTGAACAAGTTGGTGGATACGAATATTTGGCAAGTTTACCAGATAAAGTACCAACAACAGCCAATGTTCAAAAATACATAAAAATAGTTGAGGAAAAATCAATACTAAGAAATTTGATAAAAACAGCTAACGAAATAATAGAACTTGGATATAGTCCAACAGAAGATGTTGAAGATATAATGGATGGGGCAGAAAAAAAGATTTTTGATATAATGCAAAGCAAGAATCAAAAAGGATATTCTCCAATAAAAGATGTATTAGTAGAAAGTTTTACTAAATTAGAGGAATTATATAATAGAAAACAACATATAACAGGTGTACCAACAGGATTTTCAGAATTGGATTATAAAACAGCTGGATTACATGGTTCTGAACTTATATTAGTAGCAGCAAGACCTGCTATGGGAAAAACTGCATTTGCATTAAATATAGCAACAAATGCTGCATTAAGAGGAAATGCTCCTGTTGCTATATTTAGTTTAGAGATGTCTAAAGACCAACTTGTAAACAGAATTTTATGTAGTGAAGCAATGGTTGATAGCAATAAAGTTAGAACAGGAAAGCTAGAAGAAGATGACTGGGTTAAACTTGCAGGGGCTATTGGACCATTATCAGAATCAGAAATTTATATAGATGATACACCAGGTATTTCTGTAATGGAAATAAGGACAAAATGCAGAAAACTTAAAATGGAGAAAAATATTGGTTTAGTTGTAATAGATTATTTACAGTTAGTACAAGGAAGTAATAAAAGAGTTGGAAGTAGAGAGCAGGAGATATCAGAAATAAGTAGATCTTTAAAAATATTAGCAAAAGAAATAAATGTACCAGTAATAGCATTATCACAGTTATCAAGAGCGGTAGAGCAAAGACCTGATCACAGGCCAATGCTTTCAGATTTGCGTGAGTCTGGAGCGATAGAACAAGATGCGGATATAGTAATGTTCTTATATAGAGATGACTATTATAATAAAGAAAGTGAGAAAAAGGATATTGCAGAAGTTATAATTGCTAAACAGAGAGGTGGTTCAACTGGAACTGTTGAATTATTGTGGATGGGCAATTACACTAAATTTGTTAACTTGGAAAAAAGATTTGATGATTAATCATATTCGTCACTACATTTAGAATTTATATTTTAAGATTCTCTTAGTATAAATTAAAGCAATTTTTTGAAGGGAATAAGTTTTATGAAACAAAAAGTAATAGAAACAATAAGAAAATATAATTTAATAAAAGATGGAGATAAAATAGTTTTAGGAGTATCTGGTGGACCAGATTCAATATCAATGCTAAATATTTTAAAAGAAATAAAAGATGAGCAAATTATAAAATTTGAAATATATGTAGCACATATAAATCATATGATAAGAGAAGAAGCTATTGATGATGAAAAGTTTGTTGAAGATTATTGCAATAGAAATAATATAAAATGTTATATAAAAAGAATAGATATAATTAAAATTGCAAATGATATGAAAATTGGAACAGAAGAAGCTGGAAGAAATGCTAGATATAACTTTTTTGAAGAAATATTGAAAAAAACGAATTCAAATAAAATTGCAATAGCACATAACAAAAATGACAAAATTGAAACAATAATAATGCATTTGCTTAGGGGAAGCGGACTTTCAGGACTTAAGGGAATAGAACCAATAAGAGATAATAAGTTTATACGACCATTAATAGAATGTGAACGTAGAGAAATAGAGCAATATTGTGAAGAAAACAACTTAAATCCAAGAATAGACAAAACAAATTTTGAGAATGAATATACAAGAAATAAAATACGAAACATAGTTATTCCGTATATAAAACGAGAATTTAATCCCAATATAATACAAACATTAAGTAGGTTATCAGAAGTTGTTACGGAAGAAGTCGAATATGTGGATAAACAAACACAGAAAACATATCAACAAATGTTAGTAGAAAAAAAAGATAAACAGATTTCATTAAATTTAAGAAAATTCAATGAACAAGAAAAAATAATAAAAAGTCAACTAATATTATTAACAACAAAACAACTAATGGGTTCTACGCAAGGAATAGAAAAAATTCATATAGAAGATATAATTAAATTATGTAATAATAATATAGGAAATAAATATTTAACACCAAATAAAAATATAAAAATATTAATAAAAGACAAAAAAATTAATTTTATAAAATTATAGTAAGAGTTTTGTATCCGTAGAAAACTCTTGAATAGTAATACAAAGGACACAAAAAAGTCACGAAAAAACTATTGAAAAATAAAAAAAGATATGTTATAGTTTCAAATGAATAATAATAAAATAGGAGGAACTAGATGAAAAAAGGAATAAAAACATTAGCTATGTGGTTAATAATAGGAATAATAGTAATAGTACTACTATCATCAATAATGGAAAATAGTAGTTCAAAAATGACATATTCTGAATTAGTAACAAGTATTGAAAATAAGGAAGTTGAAAATATAAAAATTTCTGCAGATGGAAATACAGCAACAGTCAAATTAAAAAATTCAAAAACGGAGAAAGAAGTTAATGTACCAAGCTTAGACAGTTTCATGTCATATTCAGAAGAATACTTAAAAACAGGTGAATTTACATTAGAAGAAGAAAAAGAATCAATTTGGATTACAGTATTAAGCTTAATAACACCATTTGGATTACTAATAATATTCTTTATATTCTGGTTTATGATGATGAGTGGAAACAATCAAGGAGGAGCTAAAAACTTAACATTTGGAAAAAGTAAGGCAAGACTTGTAAATGCAGGAGAAAAGAATAGAGTAACATTTGACGATGTTGCAGGTGTTGATGAAGAAAAAGAAGAACTAGAAGAAATAGTAGAATTCTTAAAAAATCCAAAAAAATTCACAGACATGGGAGCAAGAATTCCAAAAGGTGTATTATTAGTAGGTCAACCAGGTACAGGTAAAACATTACTAGCAAAAGCTGTAGCGGGAGAGGCAGGAGTACCATTTTACACAATAAGTGGTTCAGACTTTGTTGAAATGTTTGTTGGTGTTGGTGCTTCAAGAGTAAGAGATTTATTTGAACAAGCAAAGAAAAATGCACCATGTATTATATTTATAGATGAAATTGATGCAGTTGGTAGACAAAGAGGAGCTGGATTAGGTGGAGGACATGACGAAAGAGAACAAACATTAAATCAGTTACTTGTTGAAATGGATGGATTCTCAGATAATGAGGGTGTAATAATATTAGCTGCAACAAATAGACCAGACGTATTAGACAAAGCATTATTAAGAGCTGGAAGATTTGATAGACAAATAGTAGTATCAAGCCCAGATGTTAAAGCAAGAGAGCAAATACTTGAAGTACATGCACGTAAGAAAAAATTATCAGAAGATGTAGATTTAAAAGTAATAGCAAAAAATACATCAGGATTTGCAGGAGCAGATTTAGAGAATGTATTAAATGAAGCAGCATTATTAGCAGCAAGAAGAAATTATAAAGAAATTGGAATGAAAGAAATAGAAGATGCCATGGTAAAGGTTACTATGGGACCTGAAAAGAAAACAAGAGTAAGAAGTCAAAAAGAAAATAGATTAGTTGCATATCATGAAGCAGGTCATGCAGTTGTAAGTAGATATTTACCAACTCAAGATCCTGTACATCAAATATCAATAATACCACGTGGTATGGCTGGTGGTTATACAATGTATAGACCAACAGAAGATAAATCATTTATGTCAAAAACAGAAATGGAAGAAAACATAGTATCATTATTAGGTGGTAGAGTTGCCGAAGAATTAATATTAAATGATATATCAACAGGTGCAAGTAATGATATAGAAAGAGCATCACAAATAGCAAGAAACATGGTTACAAAATATGGTATGAGTGATAGAGTTGGAGCCATAATGTTTGGTGGAGGCCAAGGAGAAGTATTCTTAGGTAGAGACTTTGCACAAACTAAAGATTACTCAGAAGAAACAGCTGGAATAATTGATGAAGAAGTTAAAAAAATAATTGATTATGCATACAGTAGAGCAAGAAATATATTAAGTGAACATGCAGATAAACTTCATGCAGTTGCAGGTGTGTTAATGGAAAAAGAAAAAATTGAAGGAGAAGAGTTCGACAGAATTTTTGAAGAATAAAAATTTACAATAAAATTATATGTAGCAAAAGAGCATATTTATATGCTCTTTTGCTTGTTTTGGCAAAGAAGTTGACAGATTTATCTATTGACAAAATTCAATAAATGTAGTAATTATATTATATGAAAGAATGGGGAAAAAGTGAGGAATACATATGAGAATACAAGATTTAGCAGTAATTTTTATCATAATAATATTACCGATTTCAATAGTACTCGCAGCATATACACAGTATCAAATACAGACTATAAATACTCAGACATTATATGACAATAAACTTGCGTCAGCGACATATGATGCAATACGAGCATTTCAAATAAATACTAGTGAAAACCAATTATCTGAATTAACAAATTCAAAAACAAGAGATTTGGAAGGATCGGTTTCAACATTTAGAAATTCAATCATGTCAACATTTTCACTTGATGGATATTCAGAAGATGAGTTAAATAGTTATATACCTGCATTAGTATATACATTATATGATGGATTTTATATCTATTCACCATATAAAAATGAAAATTATAGATATGACGATAATGGAAATGCAAAAGATGACAATGGAGAAAATATGTATGGATTAAAACCATATATATCTTATAGTTGTAGATATACTAAAGGAGATATTGATGTTGTAATTACTTATGCACTAGATAACCATATAACGATTCAAGGTATGATAGGTGGAGAATATGTAAATAAAGATGGATATCTAATTGATAATATAAATTATAATGAAAATTCTGACAAAGTTGTTTACAATGGGGTAGAGATAACAAAAGAATGCACAAAAGAATATTTACCACTACAAGGTAATGGCATGTATAAATATATTAAACTTGATGGAAAAACATATTATTATGATGAAGCTAATAAAAAAATAAGAGCTAGATTAAATGAAAATACTTTAACCGACCAATACAAAGAGGGAGATCCTGACTATGATAGAGCTGTTAGTTTTATACAAAGTGGGAATACTCTGGCAAAAGATTATTATATAGATGCTTATAATTTTACTAGTTGGTTTAAAAGTACAGGACTAATAGATTTAACTTATGCAGATGCACAAGGGACTATAGTTACAAAAGATGGAGAAATATTACCACTAGAACATATATGGTCAGGTGATAATACAAAAATATTTCAGTTTAATTCATCTAATGCTGATTATAGTAAAAATATAGAAAATGAAGTGTCTAGCTTTAATCAACATAGATTAGCTGTAATAAGACAAAAAATAGAAGTAAATTTGGCTATAGCTATAGCTAATTATAATACGTATTCGGGAGCAGCATCAAATAATGTTTTTCAAATGCCAGATTTAAAGGAAGATGAATGGTATAATATTATACATAATATATCTTTAATAAGTTTTTTACAAGGATTACCTATAGGTGGAAAGGTATATAATGGTTATTCAATAGTAACAAATTCAGAAAGCAAAGAAGTAGTACTTGAACAGAATATATATATATTAGGAAAAAACAATGCAACTGGAAAAAATGAATACTACAAGATAGGAGATCAGGGAATTAGAGATGGAACAGTTGAAATAGATTCAGGAAATTATGCTGAGAATTCAAATAGTTATGTGAGTGCTGGAAGGTTAAATTTATCTTTTAAAAGAAATGTATTATCAAATGGTGAGGTAAGATATTATTATTATCCTATGCAGGATTATAATGCGTCATATAACAGTATTATAATGCAAAATAATGTGGATACATATGATGATATATATACATATGTAAATAATCAGAGTAATGAATTAAAAATTGCTTTTTATACAGCATTAGGTAGGGAGAGAGCAAGTACATATAAAACTTGGAATGATTATTTAAAATAGGAATTTTTTAAAGTAACATTTAAAGTAGATAATCAAGTATATGCAGAAAAAAATATAACATATAATAGTGAATATAAAGATTATTTACCAAATGCCCCTAAAAAGTTTGGATATATATTTAAAGGATTGTATACTAGTCCAAGTGGTGGAACACAAGTAACAGCAAATGACATATGTAATGGAGATATTACATTATATGCACAATGGGAAGTAGAACAAAAAGTATATATCCAACTTTATTCAAATGGAGGAGTTTGGGCATCTATAAACTATAAGCCCGGAGTATACAATAATACAATAAATGGTTCTATTGATACAATAATTAATATGAATGAGTATGAAGATATGCTTAGACCACCTACTGGTAAGACATTTTATGGTTGGGGAGCTTCAGAAACTTCAACTCAAAAGATTACACAGCAAACATTTACCATTCAAGAGGTAAAACAGAAATATAATGGAATATTAACATTATATGCTATATGGAGATAAAAAATGGAGGAATATAAATGAATTATGCAGATATAAAAGTAGCAGATGTAGCAAATGGACAAGGAGTAAGAGTATCATTATTTGTAAGTGGATGCAATCATCATTGCAAAGGGTGCTTTAATGCACAAGCATGGGACTTTAACTATGGAAAAGAATTTACGGAAAAAGATATAGATAAAATAATAGAAGAATTAGATCATCCATATGTAGCAGGGCTCTCAATTTTAGGAGGAGAGCCCCTAGAATATCAAAATCAAAAAGGATTATTGCCATTAGTTAAAAGAGTAAAAGAAAAATTTCCAGAAAAAAACATATGGTGTTATACAGGATATACATTTGATAAAGATGTAGTAGGAAATATGTTTAGTAATTGGAATGAAACAAAAGAATTAATGTCATATATAGATGTATTAGTTGATGGAAAATTTGATGAAGATAAAAAAGACTTAAGCTTAAAATTTAGAGGTTCTTCAAATCAAAGAATTATAGATGTTACAAAATCACTTAAAGTACATAAAGTAATTCCATATAATATTTAATTTTAAATAAATATTACTAATAATAAAATTAACTTAATTTTGTAAAAAGCTTGACAATGTATATCCAAATAATGTATAATGGTTAACGTATATAGGATGAGAACAAACGAAATCCCACATACAGTGTTCTAAACGCCGGAAGGAGGGGAATATTAATGTCAGAAATAAAAGTTAATAATGGAAATATAGAAGATGCACTAAAAAGATTTAAAAGACAATGTGCAAGAAATGGGGTTCTTCAAGAAGTTCGTAAAAGAGAACATTATGAAAAACCAAGTGTAAAAAGAAAGAAAAAATCAGAGGCAGCTAGAAAAAGAAAATTCTAAAATAAAGGAGAAGCGAAAGCTTCTTTTTTTTATGAAAAAATTGATTAATACAAATAAAACTCTTGAATAATTAAATTAAAATATATTATACTATATAATAGTAAAAAATAACTAAAAAGAAGAAAGGATGAGGAAAATGCAATATACGGAAAAAGAAATAAAAAAGGGAATAAAATTACATGAGATACAAACAGAAAAATTTAAAACAAATCTAATAGCAGTATTTTTAAGTATGCCAATAACGAGAGAAGATGTAACAAAAAATTCTTTATTATCAGCAGTGTTAAGAAGAGGAAGTAAAAATATGCCTACATTGGCACAAATAAGCCAAGAAATGGAAGAAATGTATGGTGCAAGCTTTGATTGTGGACTAGATAAAACAGGAGATAATCATATATTAAAATTTTATATAGAAACAATAAATGACAAATTTCTTCCTCAAAGTAATGAAAATATATTAAAAAAATCAATAGATAAATTACTAGAGATTGTATTTAATCCGCTTGTTGAAAATAATGCATTTAAAGAGGAATATATTAAACAAGAAAAAGAAAATATAAAGAGAATAATTGAGGGAAAAGTCGATAATAAAGCAAGATATGCATTTGATAGATGTATAGAAGAAATGTATAAAGATAAACAATATGGATTATACAAATATGGATATATTGAGGACTTAGATTCAATTACAGCTCAAAATTTATATGAATATTATAAAAAAATGATTTCAGAATGTAAAATAGATATATTTATATCAGGAGATATAGAAGATGCTACAGAAATAGTAGAACAAAATGAAAATATTTTAAAATTACAACAAAGAGAGCCAAAATATAAAATAAACAGAGTCGAAACAAAGGAAAATGTTGAAGAAAAAGAATTGAAAGAAGAGATGGATGTTATTCAAGGAAAGATAGTAATTGGATTAGATTTACATTTAGATAATGAAGAGCAAAAATATAATGCAATGATGTATAATGCAATTCTTGGAGGAACAGCAAATTCCAAAATGTTCCAAGAAGTAAGAGAAAAAGCAAGTTTAGCATATACAGCAAGTTCAAATTATGTAAGATATAAAAGCAATATATTTATAAGATGCGGAATAGAAATAAAGAATTATGATAAAGCAATGGAAATTATACGAAAACAATTAGAAGATATGAAAAAAGGGATATTTACAGATGAAGATATAGAAAATGCGAAAAAAGGTATAATATCTGGGATAAGAAGTATAGATGATGAGCAAGATACAGAAGTTACTTATTTTTTTGGACAGGAATTAACAAATTCGAAAACATCATTAGAGCAATATATAGAAAAGATTAAAAAAGTAAATAAACAAGACATCATAGATGTTGCAAATTCTATAAGTATAAATACTGTATATTTTTTGAAAGATTTGACTAAATAAAAAGGATAAGGAGGAAACAAGAACAATATGAAAATTATAGAAAATTCAAAAGTAAAAGAAAAAGTATATATAGAAAAGCTTGAAAATGGATTAACAGTAATGATTATACCAAAAAAAGGAATTCAGAAAAAATATGTTATATGGGGAACAAATTATGGTTCTAATGATAGTAAATTTGTTGTACCAGGAGAAGAAAACGAAACAGAAGTACCAAAAGGAGTTGCACATTTTTTAGAACACAAAATGTTTGAACAAGAAAATGGCGTAAATAGTCTTGATGCACTTACGGCATTAGGAGTTGATGCAAATGCATATACAACAAATGATCATACTGCATATTTGTTTGAATGTACAGAAAATTTTTATCCAGCATTAGATGAACTTATGGATTATGTTCAACATCCATATTTTACAGATGAAAACGTAGAAAAAGAAAAAGGGATAATTGGTCAAGAAATAATGATGTATGATGATTACCCTGAATGGAAAGTTTATTTAAATGCAATGGAAGCTATGTATCATGAGCATCCTGTAAAATTAGATATAACAGGAACGATAGAGACAATAAGCCACATAGATAAAAAAATTTTATATAAATGCTATAATACTTTTTATAATCCATCAAATATGGCAATGGTTGTATGTGGTGATTTTGAACCAGAAGAATTACTTGAAGAAATAAAGAAGAGATTAATAGATAAAAAAGCAAATGGAGAAATTAAAAGAATATATCCAGAAGAACAAGAAGAAATAGTAAAAGAAAAAATAGAACAAAACATGGATGTAAGTCAACCACTATTTGCAATTGGTATAAAAGATAAATTGGTTGATACAAAAGAAAGAGTACGTAAACACATTGCAATAGAAATATTATTAAATATGATAATTGGAAAAAGTTCAAAATTATATAAAGAATTATATGATGAAGGAATATTATTTGCAACACCAAGCCTTGACTATGAATTTGCAAGAGGGTATGCACATATTTTGGTTACAGGTCAATCTCCAAAACCTGAAGTAGTATTTAATAGGTTTCAAAATATAATAGAAACAATGAAGAAATCATCAATTAATTCTGAAGAATTTAATAGAATAAAGAAAAGAATTTATGGTGAATATGTAAAAGAATATAATGATGTTGCAGATATTGCAAGAATGTTTCTTGCAGATTTCTTTAAGGAAATAAATAGTTTTGATTATTTGGAAGAAATAAATACAGTTAATGAACAATATGCTGAACAAATTTTAAAAGAAGTATTTGATGACAAAAAGATGATTATTTCTGTAATAAAAAAGGCATGATTGTAATTTATTTAGATTAATGTAATAAAAAAGTAATATGAAATATGATGAATTAAATAAAATAAACTCAAAAAATGTAACATGTTGTCGAAATACCGTAAAATCAATGGAAAAAGGGCAGACGAAAAGTAAAAAAAATGAAATATTTTATTGACCCAAATGTAATAATATGTTATTTTATAAATGTACTTACGAATAATTGTAAAAAAGGAGAGAGACTACATGTTAAATGATGAAATTTGTAAATTAAGAGATAAATTAAATGAGAGTATTGTTACAGGAAAAGACTATAGTATTATTTATCAATTGAGTATCGAACTTGATGAATTAATTGCTGAATACTATAGAAGAAATAAAAAAAGAATTTAAAATAAAACAGAATGTTTAGCCACTGAATGGAGAAACATTCTATTTTATTGACTAACTTTTTAATTAAAATGTTTTTTAAAGATTGCGTTTTCACGTTTTTCTTTATCTTTTTCGCATTCTATAACAAATTTTGAACCATTGTAATATTGAATCCGTTTTCGTTCTGGAAGATATTTTACGGTACAATTTTCTTTTTTGCAAAATGCACATTTTAAGTTACTTTTTAAGACAGAAAAAAAAGAAAGTTTAGTCATATAATTTACCTCCTTACAAATTATTGTGATGTATATGCTTTTTATGATTAACTCCTAAAGGAGATTATATAAATTAAAGTATGTAAATTATATCACAATTTTATTTAATGGTAAAGAAAAAATCATTCTGAAAAGAATGATTTTTGTGGTTATCTATTCTGTTAATACAAATAAATTTATATTGGAGGCGACACCCGGATTCGGACCGGGGATCAGAGTTTTGCAGACTCGTGCCTTACCACTTGGCTATGTCGCCACATTTGGAGCAGGTAACGGGAATCGGACCCGTAACTTAACCTTGGCAAGGTTATGTTTTACCACTAAACTATACCTGCAACTGTAAGCTTAATTATAATACCAAAATATTTCTGATTTGTCAAGAAAAAAAGGATAAAATTTTAGTAAAATAAAGCTTCCAAATGATATGTATAATTTTTAATCATAGTATTAAAAAAGTTAAAACACCCTTTGGATGGAATATCATTAGAATTATATATACTTAAAGTAAGTGAATTTTTGTTGTCAATACAGACTGTAATATAACCTATTGAGGTATTGGCTGAAAGTGGAGCTTTAAAAGTTGTATTACAATATATATATATGCTAATATCATTAACATGATTACAATTTACTGGCAAAAAATTATAAGGCAAATCTTCCAATATTGCATCAATGTTATTGGAAATACCTTTTTCAACAGTAAAACTTGAAGAATTACATATTTTCCAATTTGCAAATTCATTTAAAATTTTTTCTTTAATATTTACTAATTCAAAATTTTTAAAAGCATATTCAATTAATTTGCAACTATCTTTAGTTCGGTCTTTTTTTGTATCTGCACCAAGAACAACACATATCAAATCCATATTATTACGTTTAACAGAAGTAACAAGACATCGATTAGCACCATTAGTAAATCCGGTTTTTACACCATAAACACCATTTAAATTTCCAAGAAGTTCATTTGTATTTGATAAATTTTTAGAATATCCGTTAATAGAAATATTATAATTTTTGGTACCAACAATATTACGAAAAGTTTCATTTTTTAAAGCATAGTTTGTAATAAGTGCAAGTTCGTAAGCAGTAGTATAATGATTATCGTTATCAAGTCCATGAGGAGTAACAAAATGAGTTGAAGTTAAACTTAGTTCTGAGGCTTTTGAATTCATCAAATCAGCAAAACTAGAAACATCACCTCCAACAAATTCTGCAAGTGCAACAGCGGCATCGTTTCCTGAACATAGTAATAGTCCGTAAAGTAAATTAAGAACTGAAACTTTGTCGTCTGTATGTAATCCTAAACGTGATCCACCTGTACCAGCAGCTTTTTTGGAAACTGTGACAATATCTTCTAAATTACATTTTTCAATAACAACTATTGCAGTCATAATTTTTGTAGTTGAAGCCATTTTTCTTTTTTCATTTTCATTTTTTCCAAATAAAATAGTACCTGATGAACGTTCATAAATTATAGCTGCTCTTGAATTTAGAGATGGTTCATCCGAAATTTCTGATGATACATTAATAGAAGAAATATCAGAAGAAATTTCATAGTCTTCATCATCAGCATAAACTGGAAAAATATATGAAAAAATTATTGCAAATATGCAAAATAAAATCTTGTAAAATTTCACGTTAAAACCTCCAATATATCAATGATTGATCAAAATTAAAAAATATAAAAATATCTTATAAAATATATGAAAAAATATTGATTTTATTCTTAAAAAGAAGTATAATAAATAATGTATGAAACTCGAAAATGAGAAAGGATGAATTAAATGAAAAAGAAAAAAGTTAGTATATTGATTGCAGTAATAGCCATAGTAGCATTTTTACTAAGTTATATTATAAGTTATGCTAATACTGGTGAAACAATATATGTGAATTTAAAAAAATTAGACACAAAAGGAATTGGATATGGGATTGGAGATCCAACGAATGGTACTAATGAAGCTGGCAAGCCAGCAACAAGTGCATATATATGGAATATTACAACTTATGATACATCAACATCAACAACAGCAAGCAAAAATCAAAGAAACCTATATTGTATAAAAGGAAATTATGGAGATTCTTGGAATACAAACAAAGATACAATAGTAGGATATAACTTATCATATGATATACAAGCAGATAGAGAGGATTTATTAAAAAAGATCGTTGACAATGAAAATGATGCAGATGATGTTGTTAAAACACTATTATCAGAATCAGGATATTACAGAGAACTTTTATGGATATTAGATAATTCATATATAGAAGGAAAAACAGATAAAACTGAATTTTTGAGTAACATTGGAATTAAATATGACTCTGGAGAAGATAAATATTTTTATGAACCAATAAGTGGATATGATTATAGCAGTCATATATCAGGAAACTCAGTATCTTTTGGATATAGTAAAGATCATTTAATTACAGACGCAGATATAAAGGCAGTGCAAAGAGCTGCAATATGGTATTATACAAATTATATGCAAGACCAAACAAATGATGCAATATTTAATAATAAAAATTCATCATCTGATTGGTTGACGATTACAACTAATGGTTCAGATTATCAACAATTAGCAAATTATAACCAAACAACAGGAGAAGGAGTTGAAAGATTTGAACAAGTACAAGTATTATATAATTATTTAATAGATGCAGCTAAAAACAATGCAGAAAATTATACAGCAGATAATAATTATACAATAGCAAATGGTGCAACAGTAAATACAACAGGATTGATTCAAAATACAAATAAAAAATATAGATTAACTATAACTAGAGTTGGAGCAAATTATATTGCTGGACCAATTAAAATAGACAAAAACGGTTCAACAACAAATGATGTTTCAATAAAAGTAACTGATCAAAACAGTAAAGACGTTAATTATACATTTACAGATAGTAAAGGAAATTCACTTGGAACAACAGATATAAAGACTTTAGTTGGAAAAACAGAAGGATTTTATGTTTCTGTACCAAGAAATGGAATAGAAAAAATAAATGTAAAAATAGATGTAAAAAAAGAGATAACAAAGAAAACATTATGGTTGAATGGTACAGAAGATGAAAATTCTATTAAGTTAAAAGCGGAACAGCCAATTGTTGAAGTAACAAGAACAGAAGAAACAATACCAACAGAATTTGAAGCAGTACCAGATGAATTTGACTTGGCTCTACGTAAATATATAACACAAGTAAATGGAAAAAATGTTGAAAATACAAGAGTACCAAATATTGATACATCAACACTAGCAACAGGAACAACAGCAAATTACAAACACAGAAAAGATCCTGTGATAGTTGAAGATAAAGATGAAGTAACATATACATTGGCGATATATAATGAGGGAAATAAAGCAGGATATGCAAGTGAAATAATAGATCAATTACCAACAGGATTAATAAGTTCACCAAATAATTCATCAACAGTTGTATCAAAAGACAAAAATGGAAATGCAAAAAACACATATACATTAACATATAATACAACTTTAAATCAAATTACATTAAAGATTGTAAATACAACAGAAAATCAAGTAAAGGATTTAAATGCATATACAACAGGAAAACTTGATTATGAAACAATTGAAATAAAATGTAAAGTTGCTCAAGAAGCAGATACAAAAAATGATATAACATTAACAAATGTAGCTTGGATTAATAAAGCTCATGATTCAGTAGCTAATAAAGATATAACATCATCAACTATTGGAGAAGATAGGGACTCAGCTCCAGGCACAAAACCAAATGTTAATAAAGATAATATGCAAAATTATAAGGGAGATACATCAAATCCAGATGATTTATCAAAAAGTGATAATTTCTATAAAGGTGAGCAAGATGATGATGATTTTGAAAAATTAGTAATAAAACCAGTAGAAAAAATATTTGATTTAGCATTATTCAAACATATAGCAGCTATTAGTAAAGATCAAACAATAGAACCTGGAGAATATGTAACAGATACCAAAAATATTGATGGAACTTATTTAAGAGCACCAGTTGTAACTGCAATAGATGCAGAAACAGGAAAAATAACATATAAAGAAGATGACAAAGAAGCACTAGTTGTTGAACCAGGTGATTATGTATTATATACAATAAGAGTATATAACGAAGGAGAAATAAATGGATATGCAAGTAAAATAAAAGATACATTGCCAATAGGATTGGAATTTGTTGTAGGAAATGAAGAATATAATGGAATATGGAACTTAGAAGGATTAGACACAGATGGAAGACAAATCGTTTCAACAACATGGTATGCAAAAGGACAAGGAGCTGAATTAAATGCTCAACCTGGAGATGCAAATTATAAGGCAAATCTATTAAATGCATTAAATAAAGAAGGTGCAATAAGTAACACAAAACCTGCAAATCCAGATTATTTAGATGCACAAGTGTTATGTAAGGTGACAGAAAATGCAACTTCAGATAGAGTATTAGTAAATTATGCACAAATATCAGATGATAGTGATGAAAATGGTAATCCAGTAGATGATATAGATTCAACAACTGATAAATGGATTGATGGAGAAGACGATCAAGATATTGAAAGAATAAAAGTAAGAACTGACGGAAAATACAATGTTGTTTTAGTAAAAGAAGATAAAGATGGTCAACAATTAAATTCTACTGCTAAATTTGAAGTAACAACAAATGGAGTAAAAGAAGAAAAAGAAATAACAGGAAGATTAACAATTGCTGAAAACGTACCAGTAGATAAAGATCATTTAACAGATGATGTATATATAATAAAAGAAACTAAAGCACCAGACGAATATTGTGAATTTGATGGGACAATAACAGTAACAGTATCTAAAAAAGTTAAAGATGACGGTTCTGGATATGAAACAAGTATGAAATATACAGTAGTTGATTCAAACGGAAATGACATTACTGGAAAGAAAGATGCAAATGTATACTTGAATGAAGACGGAAATATTTATGTTGAAGTTAAAAACTACAAAGAACCAGAAATACATAAAGGAGTTAAAGATGTAAAAAATCAAGACTCAGGATATAATGCTGATGATGTACATACTTGGGTTATAGAATCAGATATTCCTAAAAATATAGATGAATATAAATTTTATGATATAGTTGATGATATTGATTATAGATTGAAATTTGAAGGAACTGATAATGTTACAGTAAAAATTGGAAATACTAAATTAACAGAAGGAACAGACTATAAAATTTCTTATACTGAAAATGCAACAGGAGTTCAAGATAAAACAAAATCAGGAACATTAGTGTTGACATTTATAGATACTGAAAATTCAATGAATGCTTCAGATAAAGTAAAGAACAATGCAGGAGAAAAAATACAAGTTACATTCAAAACAACATTTGCTAAAGACGAAAATGGAAATCTTTTAGCAGCTATGGGTGAACAAGTTGAAAACCAAGCAAAACTAGAATATAAAAATTCATCAAGTGATAATAAGGTTGTTAAAGAATCAGAAAAGCCTGAAGTTCATACAGGTGGAGTAACACTATATAAATATTATGTTGCAAATGGTGAAAAGATTTCATTAGCAGGTGCAAAATTTGGAATATATGCAACAGAAGAAGATGCAAAAAATAATAAAAATGTTATAGCAACAGCAGTATCAGATGACAAAGGAATTGTAAAATTCATTGGTATAAAATATGGAGGAGATGCAAATTCAAATAAAGATAATTTGACATCTGATGGAACATATAAATATGATGCAGATAGTGCAAGTACAAAATATTGGGTAGCAGAAATAGAAGCACCAGCTGGTTATCAAAAACATAATGGAACAATTGAAGTTATAATTAATAAAGATAGTTATAATGAAAAAGAAATTAAATATGAAGTTGAAAATGAAAAATTAAACTTTGACTTAGCTTTGAGAAAATTTATAACTGAAGTACAAGGAAAAGAAGTAACATCAAGAGTACCAGAAGTAAAAATAGAAGATAAAAAAATCACATATGAACATACTAAAGATCCACTAACTGTTCATGTTGAGGATACAATTATTTATACAATAAGAGTATATAATGAAGGAAATATTGATGGATATGCAAGTGAAGTAACAGATGATATTCCAGAATATTTAGAGTATTTACCTGATGAAAACACAAATGTTCAATATATGTGGAAAATGTATGATAAAGACGGAAATGAAACAACAAATGTAGAAGATGCAGTAAAGGTAAAAACGAAATATTTATCAAAAGATAATGGAACAGATAAATTATTAAAGGCATTTGATGGTACAACAGTAAATTATCAAGATGTAAAAATAGCATTTAAGGTGAAAGATCCAAATTCAAATACAACAATAATTACTAACCATGCACAAATATCAGATGATAGTGATAAGGACGGCAACCCAATAGAGGATATAGACTCAAAGCCAGATGAATGGAATGATGGTGAAGATGATCAAGATGAAGAAAATGTTAAAGTAGAATATTTTGATTTATCATTACTAAAATTTGTTTCAAAAGTAATTGTTATAGAAAATGGAAAAGAGACTATATCAGAGACTGGATATAATGGACATGAAAATCCAGAACCAGTTGTAAAAGTAGAACTACATAAAAAGAAAATTAATGAAGTTACTGTAAAATTCGGATATGGTATAACTATAACAAATGAAGGTGATATACCAGGATATGCAACAGAAATTACAGATTATGTTCCAGAAGGATTAAGATTTGATGCATCTGATAATCCACTATGGACAGACGAAGGAAATAATGTGATATCAACAAAACAATTAGAAAACACATTATTACAACCAGGAGAAAGTGTAACTGTTCAAGTTATATTAACATGGATAAATGGAGCAGATAATTTAGCATTAAAAACAAATACAGCTGAAATATCTGAAGATAAAAATGAATATGATGTACCTGATAGAGATTCAACACCTGATAACAAAAAAGATGGTGAAGATGATATAGATATAGCAAAAGTAATATTAGCAATATCAACAGGTGCTGCAAAAACATATTTTACATTGGCAATTGGATTATTAACAATAGTGTTAGTAGGAGTTGTACTAATTAAGAAATTTGTAATGTAATAGAAACAGATTAAGAACCGAAACCTTAAATGGTTGCGGTTCTTTTTTCGTTAATTTTAAACAATTGATATTTACAACTAAAAATGCTTATGATATAATCGTAAAAGAATAGATATGAGGTGATTTTGTGAACCAGATATTAATTACAGGAGAAGAAAAAGTTAAAGTAAAAAAAGTAAAGAAAGAAAAAAAAGTACTACCAATAAATGGTATAGTATCATTTTTCGCTATAGCTATTATAATATTAGGAATATGTATGATAAGTGGTAGTGTATATGCAAAAGATAAAATTAATGAAGTGGTCGAAGTAAATACAAAACCTAAAGTAGAGATTTCTAGAAATGATGATGATAATACTGTAGAAATAAAAGTAAAGCATATAAGAAATATAACTAAAATTGTATACAAATGGAATGATGGAAGTGAAAATGTTATATATGGAAAAGATGGAGAAAGTAGTAAAGAGGTAGAAAAAACTATAGATTTAATAGGTGGAAAGAATACACTATATGTAGCAATTACAGAGGAAAATGGTCAAACAGTAACATATGAAAATACATATACAGTAAATATACCTGAAATAAAACTTGAAGCTGTATCAAATGGGGTAAAAATAATAACAACAAGTGAAATAAAAATTGACCATATATCATATAAATGGGATGATGAAGAAGCTACAACAATAGAAGTTGGAGAAAAAAGTCATGAAGAGGTAATAAGTGCACCACAAGGAAAACATGTTTTAGAAATAGAAGTAGTAGATATAAATGAAAAGAAAGCTAGTAAAACTCAAGAAATAGTAGGAGATAAAGAACCATCATTAACAGTAAAACCACAATATGTAGATGGTCAGGTAGCATTTGTAATAAACGCAGAAGATGACGAGAGAATAACAAAAGTAGAAATAACACATAATGGAGGAGAAAAACAAGTTATAGACGTAAATGCTACTACTTATAGTGGAAATGTAATAATGACAACAGGGGAAACAAATACATTAATAGTTACTGTAACAAATTTAACAGGATTAACAAAAACATCCAGAGTAAAATTTGATAATAAATAGGAGAAATTTATGATACAAGAGATATACATAATTGATGATGATGAATCGTCATTACCAATATTTAGAGAACTTTTTAAAGAGGATAATGAATTTAAATTCATTGGAGTAAAAACTGAGCAGATGGATATTGCATTAAAAAACATACCATTTTTAATAATTATAAATGAAGATGCAATTGATAGAGATGTACTTGAAGTATGTGAAAAGATAAGAACAGATGAAGATAATAAGATAACACCAATAATAGTAGTATCATCAAATACTGACAGAAAACATAGACTAAATGTATTAAGTAAATCAGTAGAATACTACATAAAAAAACCAGTGGATACAGATTATTTATATTACACAGTAAAAAATTTAAACAGATTATTAAGTATAAACAGAAGAATAAGTCCATTAACAGGTCTTCCTGGAAATATCCAAATACATGCAGAACTGAAAAAAAGAATTTCAAAAGGGGAAGAATTTTCAGTATTATACTTAGACTTGGATAATTTTAAAGCATATAATGATGTATATGGATTTTTAAAAGGTGATCAGATAATAGAATTTACAGCACAAACAATAACTAAATGTGTACATGAAACTTTTTTAGAAAATTCGTTTATTGGTCATATAGGTGGAGACGATTTTATAGCAATAGTACCATCAGTGGAAGTAGACGAAATTTGTCAATCTATAATAGCTAATTTTGACAAAAATGTAATGAAATTTTTTACAGAACAAGATATAGAAAAAGGATATATAGAAGTAGCAAATAGAAAAGGAATAATAGAACAATTTGCATTAACATCAATATCAATAGGTGTAGTAATTGTAGAAAAAGGAAGATTTTCTAATATATTAGAAATAGGAGATGTTGGAGCACAAGTAAAACACATAGCTAAATCAACTATGGGAAGTAGTTATGCAATAGATAGAAGACAATCTCATTAAAAGGAAGGATATATAGATGATTACGCAAATATTAGTTTTAATTTTATTAATAGGATTAAATGCATTTTTTGCAGCAAGTGAAATTGCATTTATTTCTTTAAATGATGCAAAAATAGAAAAGCAAGCAAAAGAAGGAAATAAGAAAGCCAAGCAAATAGAAAAAATGTTAAAGAGTCCAAGTAAATTTTTATCAACAATACAAATTGGAATAACTTTAGCAGGATTTTTATCGAGTGCATTTGCATCAGATGCGTTTGCATATAGATTAGCACCTGTATTAAATAATCTTATTCCAATAGGGACTGAGATTTGGCAAAATATATCAATAATAATAATAACAATAATATTATCATTTTTTACTATTGTATTTGGAGAATTAGTTCCAAAGAGATTGGCTATGAAGAACTATGAAAAAATATCATTTGCAACAATAGGAATAATTAGAACGATATCAATTATAACAGCACCATTTGTAAAGCTTTTAACTGTTACAACAAATGCAATTTCAAAGATATTTAAAGTATCAGAAAATGAAGAAGAAATTGTAACAGAAGAAGAAATAAAAATGATGGTAGATCAAGGTGAGGAAAATGGTACAATTGAAGAAGATGAAAAAGAATATATAAATAATGTATTTGAATTTAATGATATAACTGCATCAGAGATAATGACACATAGAACAGATATCTTTGCAGTTGATATAAATACATCACCAGGAGAGCTATTAGAGGAAATAATAAAAGATGATTGCAAACATAGTAGAATTCCAGTTTATGATGAAACAATAGACGAAATAAAGGGAATATTATATGTTAAGGATATAATAAAAAATATCAACAAGAAAACATTTAAAATAAAAAATATCATGAAGGAAGCATATTTTGTATCACAAAGCAAATTAATAAATGAATTGTTCAAAGAATTACAAAAAAATAAAAAACATATTGCAATAATAGTTGATGAATATGGTGGAACAGCAGGACTTATAACAATGGAAGATATTTTAGAAGAAATAGTTGGAGATATTTATGATGAATATGATGAGATAGAAGAGGAATATGAGAAAATAGACGATAAAACATACATTATATCTGGTAGTATGCCAATTTATGATGTAAACAAATTATTAGAAGCACATATACCAGAAGGAGATTACGATACTATTTCAGGATACCTACAAGAAGAGATGGGAAGAATCCCAACGGAAGAGGAAATTCCGATAGTTGAAACTGAGGAATTGACTTTTAAAATTGAGGAATATGAAGATAAGAGAATATTAAAGATAAAAGTTTGTAAAAATGAAGGCGCGAAATAAATTATAAACAAAACATGTAAGGAGAAAAATAATGAATTATAATCGAATTTCTATTGTTGGTGGTTCTGGTAGTGGAAAAAGCACATTATGCAACATTTTATCAAAAGAATTAAACCTTCCAGCGATACATTTAGATGCCATTAATTTTAATGCAAATTGGGTAGAGATTGATAAAGATGAAAGAGATAAAATAATATCTACGAAGTCAGAAGAAGAAAAATGGATTATTGATGGAAATTACAATAAAACACTTAAAGAACGTTTTGACAAAGCAGATTTAATAATATGGTTAGATTATTCAACATTTATGCAATTAAAAGGTGTTTTAAAAAGATATTTTAAAACACGCAATAAGGAAAGGCTTGAAATTCCTGGATGTAAAGAGAGATTAGATTTTAACTTTATAAAATATGTGGCTACATATAATAAAAAGAAAAGACATGTTATTGTAGATTACCTAAAAGATGTGCCAAAAGAAAAGGTTTTAATATTTAAAAGACAAAAGGATTTAAACAAGTGGCTTAACGAAGTTACTAAAAAAGCAAATATATTAGATAATATATAATAAAAATAGAGGTTAGTGGACCTCTATTTTTTTATACTAGTAATCTTCTGAATGTGGATCAATGTATGAAGGAGCTCTGTCTACATCCCATCCATCTTTATCATATAAAATTCCATTTTTTACTGAATATTTTTCTCCGTTTATGGTTACTTTTTTTGATGAAGAATGAGTAGTCAAGCATTTTCCACAATTTGGACAATAATTGCTGTCAGAATCAATAACACTTCTACAATATTTACAGAACATATTATACCTCCTTGTATTGATTTACTAGTGAAAATTTAAGTTACATAAACTTGTTATAATAAATTTTAATTTTACTGTCAAGAAAAATATAGACATATAAAGGTAAAGTTTTCATATATATAGTACTATAAATAATATTGGGGGTTTTTTATGTTAGTTTTAAATAAAAGGAAAATAAGAATGATTGTTTTAGGAATATTTGTATTAGTATTTGGATTTGCATTTATATGTGATAAAAAGGAAAGTGTTCCGACAGTATCTTTGCCTGTTTCAGGAAAAACTATAGTAATAGATGCAGGACATGGAAAGCCAGATGAAGGCGCACAAAGTAATAATGGAACAACTGAAGCGGAAACAAACTTAAAAATAGCAATAAAATTACAAAATTTGTTAGAACAAAGCGGTTCAACTGTAATACTTACTCGTTCAGATGATAATGCAATATATGACATAAATGCAAAAACATTAAAGCAAAAAAAGATTTCTGATATTCATAATAGAGTAAAAATTGGAAATGAAAGTTCAGCAGACATTTTTGTGTCAATACACTTAAATAAAATACCGCAACAACAATATGATGGGTGGCAAACATTTTATAATGCTCAAAGTGAAGATGGACAGAAATTAGCAGTATCAATACAAAACAATTTAAATAATGCAATACAAAAAGAAAATAATAGAGTAGCTAAAAGCATAGATAGTGTATATATTGTTAAGCATGTTGAAATTCCAATGACTATTGTTGAATGTGGATTTTTATCTAATCCTGAGGAAGAAAAACTTTTGCTAGAAGATGAATATCAAAATAAACTTGCTTGGGGAATTTATAATGGGATAATAAATTATTTCTATCAATAGTTAAGTGAGGAATTTTACCAGTAGGGACACCCATGTTTGGTCAAAAACGTTACCAGCGGGGACACCCTTGTTACCAGTAGGGACACTCATATTACCAGTGGGGACACTCATTAATGGTAAAAATTTTATATTTAAAATAGTTAATTAATAAATATAATTGTTATGTAAAAAGTATAATTAACTTTTTAATATACTTTTTACCATTAATGAGTGTCCCCACTGGTAATATGAGTGTCCCTACTGGTAACAAGGGTGTCCCCGCTGGTAACGTTTTTGACCAAACATGGGTGTCCCTACTGGTAAAATTCCTCACTGGTAACTTTTTGTATAAATTCTGGCAAATAGATTGACTTTTTGACATTTTCAGTGTATTATAATAATTGTAAAAACTAGGATTTTTAGCTAAAAAGGAATATCCTAAGGAGGAAGAATATGGGAGAAGTTATAGTTATAACATCAGGAAAAGGTGGAGTTGGAAAAACAACAACAACAGCAAACTTAGGTTCAAGTCTAGCACTAGAAGGTAAAAAAGTTGCTTTAATAGATACAGATATTGGTCTAAGAAATTTAGATGTAGTTATGGGACTAGAAAATAGAATAGTTTATGATATTGTAGATGTTGTTGAAGAAAAATGCAAATTAAGACAAGCATTAATAAAGGACAAGAGATTCAAAGAATTATATTTATTACCAGCTGCACAAACAAGAGATAAAAGTGCAGTAAATGAAGAACAAATGATAGAATTAACTAATAAGTTAAAAGAGGAGTTTGACTATATTCTTGTAGATTGTCCTGCTGGAATAGAGCAAGGATTTAAAAATGCTATTGCAGGGGCAGATCGTGCTATTGTAGTAACAACAGCAGAAATATCTTCAATAAGAGATGCTGATAGAATCATAGGTTTGTTAGAAGCATCTGAAATAAGAAATCCAGAATTAGTTGTTAATAGAATAAGACCTAATATGGTACGAAAAGGTGAAATGATGGATGTAAATGATATAGTTGACTTACTATCAATAGATTTAATTGGTGTTGTACCAGATGACGAATACATAATAACACAAACAAATAAAGGAGAGCCTGTAATTCAGAATAGAAAAGCACCATCAGGTAAGGCTTATTTGGAAATTGCAAAAAGAGTATTGGGCGAAAATATAGAAGTAACAATTCCAGGTAGAGAAAAGGGATTTTTGGCAAAGTTAAAAAGTCTATTTAGAAAATAAAAGCGATTAAAATAAACAAAAGTTGGAGGGTAATAAATAATGTTTGAAAGCATAATGAATTTTTTTAAGAAAATGACTAAGAAAGAAGAACAAACATTAAAGTCTAAAGATGCAGCAAAAGAAAGATTACATCTGGTTTTAATGCAAGATAGAGCAAATGTATCAGCAGACTTTTTAGATTTGATGAAACAAGAAATAATTGAAGTAATAAAGAAATATATAGATATAGATGAAAGTGCAATGGATGTAAGACTAACCAATAAAGAAAATGGTGATGGAATGAATGGTGCTCCAGCACTATATGCCAATATTCCTATTCTAAATATCAAGGATGAGGTAAGACAAACGGCACAAGTTAAAAAAAATGAGCAAGTAAAACAAAACAAACAAGAAGACAAACAACAGAATGGTAAAACACAAAAAAATAAAAAACATGAAAACAAAAAGCAAGATACAAAGAAACAAGATGAAATAGAACCAAAAGATAATCAAGATGAGAAAAAAGAACAAAGACAGAATAGTGATGAAAAGAAGAAAAACGAAGAAACTGAAAATAAAACAAATGTAAAAAAATGAAACCTATAAAAAGAGTGATTGAATAATTATGAAAAAATTAAGAAAGATGGAATGGTGGATATTGATATGTGCAATTATACTATGTGGTATAGGTTTAGTTGCACTATTTTCAGCATCATATGATTCAAATTTAGATGAATTTAAAAAGCAAGCTGTTTGGATTGGAATAAGTCTTGGAATAATGATTGGAGTAATGTTTATAGATTATAAAATTCTAATAAAATTATCTCCAATACTATATGGAATAGCAATAATATCATTAATAGCGGTTCTGTTTACAAAACCAATAAGTGGTGCAAGAAGTTGGTTTGTAATAGGTGATGACTTATTTTCATTTCAACCAGCCGAAATGTCAAAGGTATTTATAATTCTTTTTTTATCTTATGTAATTTCAATAATACAAAGAAAAGGAAGAAGTGAAATAAACAAAATAACAAAATTAGGAATAATTTTATTAACAATAGCAGTTCCAGTACTTTTAATAATTGTAGAGCCAGATTATGGAACAGCAACAGCATATATAATAGCATTTATTATAATGATTTTTGTAGCAGGAATTGAAAAAAAATATATAATATCTGCATTTGCAGTAGTAATAATTGCAGTACCATTAATTTATAATTTTGTATTGCCTCAACATGCAAAATCAAGAATTGATACGTTTTTGCACCCTGAGTCAGATCCAAGAGGAGCAGGATATAATATTTTACAATCAAAACTTGCAATAGGATCAGGCCAAATTACTGGAATGGGAGTGTTGCAAGGAAATCAAACTCAATTAGGATATTTATACCCTAAATCAACAGACTTTATATTTTCTGTAATAGGAGAGGAAATGGGATTTGTTGTAGCATGTAGTGTTATTTTATTAAATGTAGTAATTATTACAAAATCTATTCAAATTGCAAAAGGAACAAAAGATGAAGCTGGAAGCTATGTTGCTGCTGGAATTTGTGGAATATTTCTTTTCCATACATTAGAAAATGTAGGAATGACGATGGGGTTACTTCCAATTACAGGTGTTCCATTGTTATTTGTAAGTTATGGGCGGAAGTTCTATGATAACTAGCTTTATGTGTCTAGGAATCTTGCTAAATATAAGTGGACAAAGAAAAAATGGAATGTTTAATAAATGAGGTAAAATATGTACTTAAAAAAATTAAAAATAGGAAATGTAGGACTACAAAATAATTTAATATTAGCTCCAATGGCAGGTGTAACAGACCTGCCTTTTAGGACTATTGTAGAAAAGTTTAAACCAGGATTAGTATGTACTGAAATGGTAAGTTCAAAGGCATTATTCTATGGTGATGAGAAAACTAAACAACTATTGAAATGTGATGGAGAAAAAAGACCAATAAGTATGCAGATATTTGGAAGTAATCCAGAAACAATGGGATTTGCAGCAAAATATGTTAGTAAATTAGCTGATATCGTAGATATTAACATGGGGTGTCCAGCACCTAAAGTTGTAAAAAATGGTGACGGAAGTAAATTACTTTTGGATTTAAATAAAGTAGAAGAAATAGTGAAATCAGTAGTGGCAAATTCGGAGGTTCCAGTAACATTAAAATATAGAAAAGGTTGGGATAATAATAATATTGTTGCATGTGAAGTTGCTAAAATAGCAGAAAAAAATGGGATTTCAGCTATTACAATACATGGAAGAACTCGTGATGAATTTTATAGTGGAAGAGCAGATTTAGATATTATAAAAGAGGTTAAAGAAAGTGTTAATATTCCTGTTATAGGTAATGGAGATGTTATAGATGAGGAATCTGCAAAATACATGTTTGAGTATACTGGTGTTGATGGTATTATGATAGGAAGAGGAACAATGGGAAATCCTTGGATATTTGAACAAATACAGCATTATTTGGAAACAGGAGAAAAATTGCCTAGTCCAACTAATCAAGAAAAATATGAAATCTTAAAAGAACATATTGAACTGGATATACGTTATAAGGGAGAGGTAGTTGCTCTTAATGAAATGAGAAAACATATTGCATGGTATACGAAAAATATGCCAAACTCAAGTTCTTTTAGAAATTATATAAATAAAATAAACACAAAAGACGAATTAATAAGTGTTATAAAGGAATATTTTGAGACAATTTAAAACAAGTAAAATTTTTTAGTTATATTTTCTTTTCTTAATAATACATATACTTTAGGAGGAAATATACATGAAAAAGAAATATTGGTTTATCTTGTTAATAATAATAATTGTAATTGGAGGAATAATTTTTTACAAAAACAGGGTTAAAAATCACAAAATTGGAAATAATAAAAATAGTCAGGAAATCGTAAACTATATTTTAAATATTAGTTCATATGAAGTGAAAGTAACTGTTGATGTAACAAGTAATAAAAATAGCAATAAATATATTTTAAAACAAATATATCAAAGTCCAAATAAAAGTATACAAGAAGTAATAGAGCCAAGTAATATAGCTGGTGTAAAAATAGAAAATGATGGAACAAACTTGAAGATAGAAAATAGTCAATTAAGTTTAAACAGTATTCTAGAAAATTATAATTATTTAGGGGATAATTGCTTGGATTTGTACAGTTTTATAGAGGATTACAAACAAGATGAAAAGGCAATATATGAAGAAAAAGATAATGAGATAATAATGAAAACAAGTAGCAATATTCAAAATATTTATATAAAAGAAAAGATTTTACATATAGATAAAAAAACATATAATCCAACTCAAATGGAAATAAAGGACAATAAACAAAAAACGACAATTTACATATTATATAATGAGGTAAAGGTAAATAGTACAAATTAAAATCTGTACACTTTACGAAATATATAAATGTAAAATACTATTGACTTTACTTCGAACTAAGTTTAAAAATACGAAAATATAGACTTAAAATTGTAGTTTTTGGGAGTGAAGAAAATGGTAGTAAAAAGAGGAGATATGTTTTATGCAGATTTAAGTCCAGTTGTGGGGTCAGAGCAAGGAGGAATTAGACCAGTTTTGATAATTCAAAATGATTTAGGAAACAAGTATAGTCCCACTGTTATTGCAGCAGCCATAACATCCCAAACAAATAAAACAGAATTACCAACACATATAAAATTAGGTGAAAATACAAGTGGACTTAAAAGCAATTCAGTAGTGTTAGCTGAACAGATAAGAACTATAGATAAAAGTAGATTGAAAGAAAAGATAGGGCATATAGATGATAGTCAAATTATAAACCAATTGAATAACGCATTAGGAGTAAGTTTTGGACTGGAATAATACAAAGAAAATAATTAAAGGTGTTTTTTTACATCTTTAATTATTTTTTTAAAATTTTTAAATATATATTTATTTTTTTTATATTATTATTATAAGAGATTCAAAAGAAAAATAGTGAATATATTTTTAAGGAATCTGATGGAATAAATAGAGGGATTTATTTAAAACCAAAAGAGTTAAGAAAAATTGAGAGGGAGTATTTAAATGTTTAAAGTTGATGGAAAATATGGTAATGTGCATATTAACGGAAGAAGCATAGATATTGATAGGATAAATATTACAGAACTAAATAATTATGTAGAAAAATTAGAAAGCAAAAGATTGCAATAGCCAATATTGTAACATTAAGGGAGAAATTAAATAAAGAAGAAATTAATGATAAGGAATTACAAAATATAAAAAATATTATAGTAGCTTGTGCACAAAAGAAATTAAATTATGCAGTTATTATTGATGAATGTAAAGCAAGAATAGAATGGTGTATAAAAAATGTGCAAATAGATATAAATGAAATATTTATAAACAATATAAATCAATTGCAAATATATGAAGAGAATATATTTATTAAAATTAGAGAAAAGATTTTTAATAGAATATTAGGAAAAAGAAAATTCAAAAGATTTATAAATAATTATGAGCATGAATGTATAAAGGATATTGAAAAAAGGAATAATTCGAGAATTTTTGATGTTTTTGTGACATTAAGAGGAATTACGAAACAAATGAAAGATGTAAAAGAACAAATATCAATGAAATATGAACAGATGGTCTTAATTTAGAAAAATAATATTTAATATAAGTAAAAACACGACTGGCTATAAAACTTATAACCAGTCGTGAAATGTTTAAGTATTTTCTTTATTACCTTTTAGAAACATGGAACAGTCGTTATCAGTAGACCATTTTGTTAATTCGGGTTCTTGCTCTTCTCTAAATTCTTCATAAGATTTGCTACTAATCTCTTCAAAACTAAAAATTTTGTAAATTTTAGATTTGTAAATTTTGTGCAATTTTCCAATCGGATATTGGCGAGAACTATATGTGTCAAAAGCCCAGCCGTTGTTTACGTAGAGAACATGCATTGTAAAATTTTTTTCATCATCTTTTTCGGCATTATGTGGGGAAAACTTTTTTATTGCAAGAAATTCTATAGACCCCTTTTTCAGAGCTTTACATATTTCAAAACAGACTGAGTAGCAGTATCCCGGACACATTTGCGTTGAAATAAATTCATATAATGTTTCATTTACTTGTTTGATAATCTTAAGTTCATTTTTACAAAGAGCTTTCCCCTTTGTTGTACATACTAAAAAGTATATTTTTTCTGCTAATAAATGTGAGAATCCGAACATAGCTCTTGTAAATACCATTATAGATACTAGTAATCCAATAAAATATATCAGTATAAAAGCTATAATTGCTATTTGGGTAGTCATGGAAAATTTTATATCTTCACATACATTAATTATAAATAATGGAATGAATGGGAAAATATAAGCAATTACCCAAAACATCAAACAAAGTATCTCAATTATGTATTGCTTTGAAGTTAGTTGCAAAAGCATATCTTGTGATTCTTTGTCAAACTCCTTGTAAATAGTCCTCCGCATAAAGTACTTAATCATTTTTTACCAACCTTTCTATAATAGATTTATAGTTACATAATATAATTATAACATGTATTCTATATGTTTTCAACTAATATGCATTATATTTAATTTACGAAAAATCACCTTTTTGCTTTCTGAAAGTATAATAACAAAAAGACATAAAGCTTTGCTTTATGTCTTTTTTGGTGCGAACAACGTAGATATCTACAACTTTTTCTCACCTTGTAACGATTGATACAAATACCAATCAATTTATATATAATGTATCATATTATTTTCTTAATTCCAAGTATTTTATTAGTGTCAAGAAGTTTCGGAAAATAATCCAATGATATAATAATTTCTTATGAAACATAAAGATATTAAAAAGTATCTTTATGTTTCATTTTCTATTATATCAATAAGTGAAACATTGTGAGAAATACTATTTAATAAAGTATA
>CAKPGU010000013.1 GCA_934155265.1 uncultured Clostridia bacterium | reverse complement strand
ATTTTATTTTTGTCAAATCGCATAAAATACAGTGAATTTAATGCTTTTTATTGACTCTTTAAAATCCATTTTAAGCCGTTTTTATTTTTAATCAATATAGTTTTATACCTTATTTTTCAGTATTTTAAAATATTTTAACTTTTTTCCAAAAAGTGTTGACTTTTACGTGTACACGTAGTATAATAAATACAGTTAAGGAGGTGGTGACATGATAGAATTAATTAAAAAAGTGCTTTCTCATCTGGTACATAAGAAAGCACACTCACATGAAGCTATAAAATTTGCGAATGACTTCTATTATAACTTCAAAGATTAATTGTAAGAGAGTTTATCTCTCTTGCATATATATTATATATTATAAATATTAAAAAATCAAGAGAGGTGTCTTATATGAGAGATTTAAAAAAAGAAACAGAGTGGAGAAAAAACAAATACAAAAGATTGGTAGTTGATGTCGATAAAGATATCGCAGAAAAATTTTTACAAAGATTAGAATCAGAAGGAAAAACTTACTCTGAATGGGTAAAAGAAAATATTAAAAAAATTTTAGAAAAAAATTAAAAAAAGTATTGACATTTACGTGTACACGTAGTATAATATATTTAACAAAGAGATAAGACTAGATCGTAATCGACTAGCACTCATAGAAGGAGAAAATTATGAAAAAATTAGTTTATGTATATGAAAACGGAACAGAGGTAACTCATACAAAATATATATCTGACAAATCAATAAAAAAAGAAGCAGGAGACTCTAAAAAAGTTGAAATATACGAATGTAATGAATTAGATTTCGAAAAAAGATTAGATGGTTTTACAGCAGGAAAATATATTACTACAATTGCTATTCAATAATGGAGTTAGTTATGAAATATAACAAAAATGATTTAAAAGGTAAAAGATTTGGTAAATTACTCGTGTTAAGAGAAACAGACAATCGTGCTGATGGAGGTTCGATTGTTTGGCAATGTAAATGTGATTGTGGTAACATTGTTGAAATAAGCTCAAAAAGACTTGTAAATAGTTTAGCTGTTAGTTGTGGTTGTTATCAAAAAGAAAGACAAAAATATTCTATGAACAAATTACATAACAGACAATTTAAAGAGAATACTAATATAGACTTGATCACAAAACAAAAAGCAAATGCCAACAGTCAAAGTGGTGTTCGTGGGGTCCACTGGTGTTCTTCAAAAAATAAGTGGATTGCTTCTCTATCATTTCAAAAGAAAATACATAAAAAAGCTTTTAAAAACAAAGATGATGCAATTAAATATCGTAAAGAATTAGAAGAAAAATACTTCAAACCGATTTTAGAGAAATATAAATAAATCTATTGAAATTTTATAACTTGGTAGTATAATATACTACATTACAACATAAAAAGAAAAGAGACAAGCTAGATTTGTTCTAACCTGTCTCTTTTTATATTATTTTACTCCTCCAAGCCATTTGCAGAAACCTATTTTGTAGTTTGAAGTTCCACTTACATTGTATCTTACCATTGCTCTGTTATTAAATATTCCAAAGCAATCGCAAGCTTCTCTTTGACTTAAACTTCCTATTTTTTTAGTACAAGCTGTATCTGCATAAACATTTTCAGTTGTACTTCCATTTTGATATGTTCTCACTGGTTCATCACTTCCACTTTCTATATTTTTATTTTCATTTTCAACAGGTTTATCTTCTAGATAAGAACTAACCATATCTAAAAATCTTTGCCAACCCATATCCAATGTCCTGTGTGGGCAATATTTGTTTGAAAAATCTTGATGTTTCTTTACTTTATCTATTCCCCAGCCGAATTGTTTCAATAAATATGCTGTATATTCTGCAGCTAACTTCTCAGCTTCTTCAAATTGTTCTCCACCTGATCTAGAATAGCAGATTTCAAGAGATATTCCTTTTCTGTTACCATTTCCGTTTCTTCCATCTCCTGCATTCCAAGTGCTTCTATTAAATTCTACACCTTGCACAACTCTATAATTATCTATTGCACAGTGATATGATACTTTATTGTTATTTCCTATCATATAGGATATTTCTGACATTGCAGAAGCATCATTTGCTGTATTATGTATTACGATAAATTCCGGATTCATTTCAAACGGACATTTTATTGAATATTTGCTCTCTGGCACTAATATCTTAGTTATTTGCATTGTCATCATCTCCTATTCCGTCTGTTTCACTTCCAGAAAAATCGTTTTCTGATATGTTCTTTTGGTATAGTTCTTCTTTAAATTCTACAGTTTCTATTTGTATGTTATCTTCTTCCATGAGTTTATTCCTCCTTGCTATTTACTGCTTTTTGTCCCAAAAGGTACGTACTTATAACTCCGTTTACAACGGCTATAACTTGTACTATCTGTATTGCGTGTGGTATTGTTATTCCGTCTACAGCATTTATTCCTGCAACTAATGCACTTACTATTGCTAATATATTTATTGTGTATTTTGCTATTTTCTTTATTTTTTCCATGTTAATCACTCCTTTTTACTTTACTACTTTTATATGTAGTTCTAACATTTCGTCATATAATTTCTTTACAGTTCCATTTCCACCTAAATTTTTATATTCTTCGTACATATGTGTTATATTCTCCTGATCTAAAATGGAAATCTCACCTTTACTTTCATATTCTCTGTATCTTCTTATTAATTCATTTCTTAAAAGAGCTTGTACACCACTCTCAATTGCCTGTTGTCTTTTCCACAATCTTGCTATCTTTTTAAATAAATACACTATTAACATGCAGATTACAGCAAAGAGTTCTTGTAGCCAATATTCTAATATAAACTCCCACATTTATTATGCCTCCTCACTAGTACTAGCGGTTTCTAGTGCTGCTAATCTGTTTTCAAAATTCTTATTTACTGCATTTTGATCTTTCTTGTACTCTACATCTATACTTGATAATTCATCACTTACACTTATATTTGTTATGTTTTTGTATGTGTATAACTTTTGATTTTGTACTCTTTTTTGTTCTTCTGTTAGTTCTAAGTCAATTGGTGTTGCTAGCTTATAAGATATTGTTACTGGTGTTCCTGCTTCGTACTTTGAGTTCAAAAAATTTTTTAATTCTTCTACTGTATTAATGTTTCCAATGTTAAAAGCTAATGTGTATTGTGCAGACATAGACAAAGCAAATGTGTTTAAATTTCCCCAGACCTCTTTCGAAATATCATTTGTAAAAAACAAGCTTTCTTTTAGATAATTGCATAATGCACCGCATAAAACATAATTTTGAGTCTTATCAATCTGTTTTAATTCTTCTAATTCTACCCTAAACCCAAGATTTTCTCTTTCAGTACCATCTTCATATCCTTTTATCCAATTTTCATTTCCTGTCAACACTATTTTTTTCCACTCATGGTGTTCTACATCTGTAACATAGTCTCCTTCTAGCATTTCTTGCTGTATTGGCATTATTGCTGTTTGAGATTGATGTTCAACTATATCTGTTGCTGTTGTTCTTTCTTCTATTTGTACTTTAAATGTGTAATCTATTTTTGTTCCAATTTCAATATTAGAAGAATACAGCATTACTGAATTTGGTATATATTTATCTAAATTTACTATTGTTACTGATTTTTCACCAGCATGAATATCTCCATTGTTTCCAACATTTGCCCTTGTTATTTGAAATAGACATTTTTCAGGTATAGAATTATTAACACTAAATATATAATTTTTATTTGCTTTTAGAAAATTCATTTCTCCACAGCTCATATCGCAATAAAAATTTGTTGAAGTAGTAGTTCCTTCGGCATGAAATTCTTGTGTATCTGCATTATATGAAAACGTTATACCGTTGCTTTCTACTGATTGACTTTTAACACTTGGAAATAAATTCTTATTTACTACATCTATTTTTACACTGCCAATTCCATGTGGTGAATGTGGTGTTGCTACTGTGCCTTTTTCTACTTTTGGATATAATGTTACATTTACCTCTTCTCCAGAACCATAATACTTATAGAAACCTGAACCACTTAATGTTGCTTCTGCTGTAAAAGTTCTTGTTTCTCCACTGTTCCAACTTCCATGATTTTCTTCGCTTTCAACAAATGTACCACAATCCTTTACTGTATATGTACCTGCTGGTAACGTTGCTTTCGACTGGTCAAATATTAATGGTGTCGCATCTGTTGCTGTCCCTACTACCGTTACACTCTTGTCCGTATTTACTGTTACTTTTAATCCATTTATTGTTTGACTTTGTAATGTATTGTTTAATAAGTTTACATTACTTCCTACTGTTTCAATTTCACTTGGATAGTCTGGGCTTGGCATTGCACCATATTGTTCGTAGGGTTTAGTCGTCCCATCAAATTTATATAACAAAGGATATATTGTACAATCTAAAACTGCACCAGTTGCAACATAAAACATTGCATGTGTTATATTTGTGTTTTCTGCAAATGTTTTATTTAAAATTTGTGTGCTGTTGCTCTTTAGCATTAAATCACCAAATAAATTGGTTCCACCATTCCAAATTGTAGAAGATATAAAACCAGTACTATCATTTATTGTTCCAATAACTTGCATACTTTCTTGGTATGTACCATTTAATGCCTTTTCAAATGAATATGTAAAAGCAAAATCTTTTGTTGCAGCGCCTTTAAATTTAATGCTTCCATCACTATTTCTTGTAACTCTAACCCCATCATATTCTTTTTCTTCTACGTTGCTTGTATCTAATAGATTATACCCCTCTCTAGTTTCTTGCCTATGTCCATCTTTAATTTTCCAATTCATTTCTAGATTGGAACTATCTTCTAAATGAATTGAATTTCCACTTGCTGCTGCACCTGGTATTTGCTCTTTAATTATCCTATTTTCTTCTTTTAAAGCTTTATTCTCTGCTTGCAACTCTTCTATCGACTTTGTATTATTAGATATACTCTTGTCTTGTTCAGTACTCTTTTTTTCTATGTTTGTTATGTTAGTTTTGTTTTTTTCATTGTCTGTTTTTAGTGTTGCTATGTCTTGTTTAATTTGCTTATCATTATATTTTGCATTTTCTATTGCCTCATCTGTACTTTCAGCAAGCTTTTTCATGTCTGCTAAGACATCTGCTATACTATCCTCATCATCATTGTAATATATATTATTTTTACTTGTTTTAGCCATCTTAAGCTCCTTTCAAGCCTTTATATTTATAATCTTTAAAATATTTATAAGTCTTCGTTTTCATTTCTTTATATGTTAAATAATTTATTGCTCTTACCTTCAATTTAAAAGTAGAGCCTACTACAATTTGATTTGGCTCTACTATTATTTCTTGTATTTTTGACATTTAATGCCTCCTACTCGAACGGAGTTCCATTCGCTATATATTGCTGTAATTTGTATGAGTCCATTGCATCTATTTTGCCATCTTTATTTATATCTGCTGCCTTTAGTTGTTGTAATGTTAATGATGCATTTCCTTGCATATAATTATTAAGCAAGTTAAAATCTTCGCTATTTATATCCCCATCTCCATTCACGTCTCCTAATTTATAATCAGTTCCTTCAGCATAGGTTGGTATCTTCATTAGTACTATTTCATATTCAATAGAATAGCTTGCTCCATTATGATTAGCATTTCCATATGCATAATAAAAATGTGCAACTAATTTATCTGCTAATAAAGTTACTGCTTTTCCAAATGATGCTCCTACCAAAGCACCTGGACTCTGATAACTATCCCTAGTGCCAAATGAAAATCCTTTCGTATTGCCCGAATATCTTGTACCAATAGCTAACACTATGCAATTATCTTTTGAAAATCCTGACGGATAATCAATATTAAAAGTGCAGTCTAGTGGTTGATTTTCTTCAACTGTCACATTTTGTATTCCTCTTACTATTACTATAGCATCATTGTATACTACTTTACTTCCGACTATTATTAGTAATATTATCACACTTAATACTATTAGATACTTCCAAATCTCCATCTATTTTTCCCCCACTTTTTAATAGATATGAACTACCATCTTCTACATTTTCAAGTTCTTGCTTAATTTGATTTATAATAGCATCACAATCTGCTTTTATTTGTGCATATATACCACTAAAACTTAAAAATTTTCTAGTATCTTTAAATTCGGTAATTCCACCTGTTCCACTCTTGAATCTTGCAAATTCTAACTGATATAAATTATTTGAACCGTTATACATATTAATATCTTGTTGTGTTACAGCCGGATAACTTGTACTTGATGTTAATAATTTAAAAGAAGCTTGATTGAATACATCTTTTGTTGAATCTTTTGATAAATCAATCTCTAATATTAATAAGCAATATAAGTTGTCTGTTCCTGCATTCACGGTTTCATTATCTATAACTGCAACCGGTCTACCTGCGATTTCGCATAATCCCTCTGCAACTGTTATCGAATTGCTTGTATAGCTTAATTCCATTCCGTAAAAAATACCATCATTTTTATTCAAGAACTCTTGATGTATTCTTGCGTCTACTTCTGCATTTGCAAGTTGATTTGTAAATCTAAAACCTTTTATCATTTTATTTGTTCCTTTCTTTTAATATTTTATCTATAAAATTAATTCTCATATTTCCGCATGTTACTTCAATAAAATTACTTCCGTCGTCTTTTATAGCTGAAATATATGTATCTAATATTATATTGTTGTTAGTTCTTACACTAAGTGGTGTCCCAATTTTCATTTTTTCAACATCAAATAATTTACTATTTCTATTTATTTTAAATGAAATATAATGATTATACGTATTTGACTTGAACTTATCTAGTGCTGTTTGTCTTGCATCTTCTGATTTTGCAGTGTATACTGTTTCAACCTTACCAATTGCTCTGTTTAAATCATCTTTATTTTGTGTTGTAGTTCTATCACTTAATAAATACCAAGTTTGTACGTCTGTATCTGTTTTTACTATAACTTTTGCTGTAACACTTGCTTCAAATTTTTCTATATAATTACTTATATCTGGTATTGTTGTATCTATTAATTGTGTTTCTGCATCTTGTTTATATATTGTTAATTTTATTCTTCCTTGATCATAAGTAAAATCTAATATAATGTTGTAATTTTGAGTACAGTTAGTTATAAATGTATGAAAATTATAAATACCATTTTCGTTATCTACAGATTTTTGTATTTTTGTATGTGTTTTTACTTCTACATCTAGCCATTTATAATTTAATAGTTCATCGTCCGAATTGGTAAAATTGTCGTATATTTCTTTTGCAATAAAATCCTCAATCCCTTTTTCGTTTATTAAATTCTCATTTGATAAGATTATCTTTCTATCAAATTTATTAGAAATATATTTTAATGTTACTTTTCTTTCTAAATCACCATCAACATTAGATATATCTTCAACAATTCCTAAATAGTCTATTTTCCCATTTCTTTGTAAAATAACAATGTCATCATTTTCTGCATTTACTTTTTTTATTATTTTAAAAATTGTATTCTTGTTTGTTTCTTCATCTATTACATACTCATAATCTTCAAATTCAACAACATCTTTTATTTCTAAATCTGTCTTGTCTAAAAAATACACTAAAGTTTCTTGTGATACATTAGTATTCTTTTCTTTTGCCCATATTTGAATCTTTTTTATTGATGTTTCAATGTTTTCTATCGAATCTTTAAATGCTATTTCTGCATTATATACTCCACCAATTTTCGGTGCTTCTAGCTCTATTTCATATAGTTCACTTTGTTCATTGTAGATTAATTCATATTCTTTACTATCAAATGTTACTTTCACACTCATATCTACACCACCTTGTACTGCGGAAATATTGTTAATTTTGCATTTAATACATCGTCATCTGCTGTTAATCTTATTTCTGACACCCCGTATTGGCAATTTAAAAACATTTTGTTTCTTTATATCTATATAATCATTTTTCCATAAATTTTCCTTTGTTCCATCAGTATTTTGTTTCTGTATATAAATCTCACCCGCTTTGCTTGAATATAAGAACTTTTCAAATTCATTTATTGTGATTGGAATTTTTATACTAGCATATTCTTCATTATCAACAAAAACAGAAATTGTTGGATTTTGAACAAAACCATCTATTTCCACTTGAAACGGTGCTTCTACATGTCCTTTATTATTAAACTGAATTGCTCTTGTGTTATAGTCTATATATCTACTATTCCATCTGTAATTGTACCTCATTTCATCTTCATATGTTTCTATTTTGAATATAGTTTCATTTTGTTCATACCACAAAGAAAGCCCAGCAAACACTGCCGGACAAGCCAACCATCTTCCTGTTTTTTCTGTTTTGTCTAACTTGATAATGCTAACATCTCTATAATATATTTTTTCTTCGTTTTCGAATGGAATAATATAAATCCATTTTAACTTTTGAGAACTTTCTACAAAGTCGCAAAATTCTTTTACTTTGTCATATGATTTAAAATATAATGTTCCGCTTGGTTTCTTTTGCTCTATTTTTCTATTATTTTCAATAAAATCATGTCCTAATTGGACAAAATCAATACTGTATGAATATCCTAAATCAGAAGGAGATATAAGAAAACATCCTTCTTTTAAATTGTCCAGCCTAAACTGTTGTCCTTTTTCATTTTCTATTAAGAACCTTCTAACTCTCATTTTTTCATCTCCTTCTACATTACTTCTCCAAGTTCGCCATTTACAGTAGTTATTACAAATCTGCCAGCAACATCCTTATCTATTATTATTTGTGCATTCATTTTCTTAATGGCTGTTACAAAAGCACTTGTCATATTTTCTAATGTCAACTTATTTGATGTATCAGTTCTATTTATTGTAGAGGTTACATCAAATTCAGCAGGAATTGCTGTTTTCATTTCTGTAGATACATCCTTCATTGTATTTGAAAAACCTTCTCCTAGTCCCAAAGCTAAATTAGTTCCTATTTCGTCTCTAAATACTTTTGAAGGTGAATGTATTCCAAAAAATCCTTTAATTCCATCCAAGACACTTCCACACCATTCTTTTGCTTTTCCCAACAACCAATCTTTTGCATTTTTAATTCCTTCCCAAATTCCTGAAACAAGATTCTTTCCCACATCTTTCATATTTGAGTCAAAATTTGCAAATCCTTTCACTAATGATGTTATAATCTGAGGTATTTTACTAACCAATTGAGGTACAGCTTTAATTAGACCTTCCCCCATTTTTATAATTAAAGTAACACCTGCTTGAATGATTTTAGGTAAATTATTAGTTATTGCTTGCACCAATTTTTCTATTATTTCTGGTGCTTTTTCTATTAGCTGTGGTAAAGCATTCATTAACCCATCAGCTAACCCTATTAAAAGTTGGATTCCTGCATCAATTATCATATCAATATTATCCAACAATGAATTAGTTATTGTAATAACTGTTTCGACAATTTGAGGAACCAATTCCGGCAATTGTTCTGCAAGTCCTTGTGTTAGTGCAACGATTATCTGTATTCCTCCATCAATAATTTGTGGCAACAGTTCAACCAAAGTACTTGCTAATGTACTTATTATTTGATTTGCACTTTCCATGACTGCTGGCAAATTTGTTATAATTCCTTGCATTAAAGTATTTACTATTTGTACACCTGTATCCAATATCTCTGGCAAATGATTAGTTAGCATTTGTCCTAAACTTAAAATAAAAGTAGATATACCTTCCATAATTACTTTTACACGTGGTAAAATATTTTCGCTAGCTGTAGTAACACTATCTATCAAATTATTAATTAAATCATCAAATGGTGCATTATCATCAGCAATTCCTGTCAACATGTTTTGCCATGCAGATTTCATTGAAGCGACTGATCCTTGAATTGTTGTGCTAGCTTCTTTTGCAGTTGTCCCTGTAACTCCTAACTCGCCTTGTATAACATGAATAGCTTGATAAACATCATTTAAATTACTTATGTCATATTTAACACCTGTAACTTTTTGTGCATCTTTTAATAGCCTTTGCATTTCTTCTTTTGTTCCACCATATCCAAGTTTTAAGTTATCAAGCATTGTGTAGTTTTGTTTTGCAAAACCTTGATACGCATTTTGAATACTTGTCATATCAGTACCCATTTTATTTGCATTATCAGCCATATCTGTTACAGCCATATTCCCAACTTCTGCTACTTTTGCCGTATCTCCATTTAATGACTGTAATAAACTTGCACTAAATCCTGTTATTGTTTCCATGTACTCATTTGCTGATAACCCTGCTGTTTTATACGCATTATTTGCATAATCCTCAACAGTTCCAGAACTATCTTTAAATAATGTTTCAACTCCACCGATTAATTGTTCATAATCTGCATAACTATTTAATGCTTCTTTTCCAACTCCAAGTAAAGCACTCCCAATTTCTTTTACTGCATTTCCTAAAGCTTTAACACCACCAACTATAGCTTCACTTAATACATTTGCTTTTAGTAAATCACCAAATTTTATTGCACCTTGTCCAGCATCATCTAAACCATCTTTCATATCTTTGAGTTCTTTATTGCTTTTGCCTGTTGCATTTTCCATTTGTATTAATTGAGTTTCAGTATTATTAAGTTGTGCTTTAAAAGTTCTTAATTGATTTTCTGTATTTCCTAATTTAGTTCGATACTCAGATGCTTTTTCACTATTTCTCCCATATTGTTGTTCTACCTGTACTAATTTATCTTGATGATCTTTATATTCTTTAGACATCTGAGCTATAATTGTCTTTAATTCTGTTACCTTTGCTTTTTGCTGTTGAATAGTGTTATTCATATTTGAATATGAAGTTTTTGTTTCTTTGATAGTTTTATCACCTGCACTGAATTGTGTAGTTGTCAATTTAAGTTCACTAGAAACTTCTTTTAAATTTGAAGTAATATCTCTTAATGCTTTTCTATATTCACTTTCACCTGTTAACTTTACTGTTCCTCCAAAGCTAGTCGCCATTTTTACACCTTCTTTATTTTTAAAATCTATATAATAAAGAAAGGTTTTGGGTAACTACTCCACTAACTCTGTATGTGCGTGTTCCTCACTCTTTTCTTTTTGTATTCGTATCCTATTTCTGCATCTTGTGCATTTTATTTCTCCGTCAATGTGACTAATAAAAATCAGAGTTTGTCCACATTGAGGGCATTTTACTTTTTCCATTTTACTCATCACTAAACATTTCCCCTTGATGATTGATTTTTTCTTCTAATTCTGTATATGTTATTTTCTTTAATTTAAAATCATAATTATTTTTATAATGTTTATATAACCTAGAAAACTTAACTAGAGTCATTCTTCCTACTTCTTTTTCGCTAAACCCTAGTAAGCAATGTCCTATAAATAAAATCCACGAGAAATCAATTATAAATTCTTCATCCTCGTGGATTACACGTTTTTTTCTTCTTCATCTTTATCTTTAGTAGATTCAATCACTGTTTCTTGAACTCTATCTGTCATTTTTTGCATTCCTATTTCTGTTATAATTCTTCCAACTTGTTTTAATGTCACAAATTCCATTTTTTCTTCTTTATCTTCATTTTCAATATCAATTCCTTCGTTGATCATCTCTAAGACTCCGAATTTAAATGCTCCTATGTTTACTTCTTTTCCTTTTCCATCTGTCATCTCTCCCCATTTTTCATAAGAACCATATTTATCTTGAATTTTTTCTAATACATTAAAATTAAATGCTAGTGGATAATCTTTACCCTTATAACTAATATGTTTTATTGTTTCTATCATTTTTCCTCCTAAATCAAAAAGTAGACTATTTCTAGTCTACTTGCCCTTATAAAATTTATTTTGATGGTGTTAAAAGTCCGTCTAAATATGTTTGAGCTTCTGCTAATGTTGCAAATGTTTCTGTTTTTTTCCAATCTCCAACTTTCATTCCATTTATAGCTTCTTCTAATTCCATTACATCTGCTTCAATAGACACTGTATTGTACTCTATTGATTCTCCCTTTGTCTTTCTATCCGCTGTAATTTTAGTTATTTGAATACGTGGTAAAAATTCTACTTTATAACTTTTTACACCTTTATATATTTTAGTAACAATGTGTCCATAACCAAGTTCTGGTGCTATGTCCTCTGAATTATCAGTTACTTCCTTTTCAGAAATTGCACATCCTTTTACATCTGCATATGTTTCGTCTGTAACATCATCAACTGTTAAATTTAAAGTTCCACCCTTAAAAGATGTGTCTTTTTCAGCTATTATATCATCAGCTCTTAATTCTGTACTATTTCTTTCTTCATTTATTTTCGCATCAATTAATCTTCCCAAAATTGGCACTATTGATTCTTTTTCTAATGCTTTATATTTTTTTGTAGTATAATCTATTTTATTATATTTTGCTATTCTTAATCCTATACTAGCCATTTATATACCTTCCTTTCTTAAAAGAACATGTTCTATGATATAAGCCTGTTTCTTCTTCAAAAAACTCTTGACTGTCTCCATCCCATGTCCAATCATTTTCTTTCATTTTATTTTTTATTAAACTCATTATTTTTAAATAATTGCTATCACTATAAATATCTATATCAATAATAACTTCACTATCAGTAATTTCATCATCACTAGAAAAAGTCGGTTCTTCATCTATTATTGTCCATACAATATAAGTTTTTTGTTTTCCTTTATACTTTAAATGTGCAACTGGAACATCTAATTTTAAAATTTTCTTTATTTCACTTTCCATAATTACTCCTTTGGTAAATATTTTTCTTGAACTTTTTTCATTTCCGCTTTTATTTCTGCTTTTCTAAATGATTTACGCATAAATGGTTGTTTTTTCACTGTTGATGTACCATGTTCAAAAACATTAGCAACAAGCGGTGCTGGTCTTTCCACTCCTCTTTTATTTATGAAAGAATTAAAAAAGCCGATTTTTGTATTTATGCCTCCATCACTTGGAGTTTTATACACCTTAGTAATTTTAAGGCATTTCATTATGTTTGATGATTTAAAAGAAGCAGGAACATTTTTCAGTACATTTTTATATACCTTTTCCGCTCCTGCCTTTGTCATTTCACCAATCATTTTTTCACTGTCTTGATCTAAATCTTGAAACATTTTTATTAAATCATTTGGTAATTCTTCTTTAAATCTAGCCATTATTTTGTAACTCTCTTACATTGCATTTCAAGTTCAGTATTTGCCTCATCTATATTATTTAGATACTCTACAGTGAAAATTTTATCCTTGTATTTTACATATACATCTCTGTTTGAATTGTAATATGCATCTTCAACTTTTTTGGAATATCTAATAGTAAAATTAGTATAAGCTTTTTCAAAATCAGAACCACTTGCAATTAAAGTATATCCTTTTGTTGTTTTTACCTTAGCGTAAGGTGTAAGGATAACAGTTTCTTTTTTTGTATTGAACCCCTCGTTGTCTTCAACTTCTTCTATTTGATATATAGATATTAATTTATTATAATCACCTGCATTTATCATAGATTATTCCTCGTGTGCATATCAAGAATAGTTTTTACAGTATTATTTATGTTTTTGCCATCTACATACATAACTCTATTGTCGTACATATCTTGGCATAATACATAAACAGCAATGACAAAGTCCGAATATGTATCAAGTGTTTCCGCTTCTTCATTTTCGGACTTTTGTGGTATTCCTGTATAATTTTCAATATAATTTTTAGCAATATTTAAAAATAGTTCAATATTTTTATTATCATCATCATTAACCTCTGATAATCTCAAATAATTAGTTATATCCTTTACAGTAATTTCACTTACTTTCATTACTTGTCCTCCTTTTTAGGAAGTTTATTTAGATGCTGGGTCTGTTGCACCAGATACTGCAACAGCTATTTTTTGTGTATTTTCTACTTTAGCATCTAATTCAGAATATCCAACAACTCCTATTGCGTGTTGTGTAGCAAATTTTTCTAATAAAATTTGAATTTCCATTTCTTCTGTTTCTTTTATAGCAAGTCCAGAAAAATCTCCATAGAATATAACAGCTTTTGATGCTGTTCCTAATTTTTCTACTTTTTCTGAGCAATAAACAGGTTTTCCTAACAGTTCATAGTCCCATTTTTCATTAAATGCTCTGTTTAAAATGTAGTTTCCGTCGCTATCCTTTAATTTTCTTATTTTCTTTCTTGTGTCTCTATTCATGATCCAATAAGCACCAACCTGAAATGCGTCAGGAACTGTTTCTTGAACATCTATTAATTCATCAGCAGTTAATGAAGATTTTGCAGCTAGTGTAACTTTCATATTTGTTGAATCATAAGAACCAACAATTCCTGAAATTTTACTATCAGTTCCATTTAACATTTCTCCTTCATAGAATAATTTAAACTTTTCTGCCATTTTGTTTACAACATAATCTGTTAAGTTTATATCTGTATTGTTTATCATTGATCTAGATATTTTTGTTAATGCTCCAACTAAAAATCCAGTTAATTCAACTGTATCGAATTTTCCTGAATGAGAAACTAATTCATCAAACTCTGTAGCATATGCAACCGTTACATCATCTGTTGTATCGTTGTATTTTGGAACAGCTAATGTTCCTTTTGCGTTGTATCTTGTAGCACTTGCATACAATGGTGATATTTCAACAACCTTATCAATAACTTTTTGTGCTATTGTTTTTGGTATTATTGAACCATTATCTCCTTTTGTAAGTTTTGTTTCAGCATTTTGTGGTACACCATTTACATAGTTTCTTATAAATGTTGCAAATGCTTTAACATCTTTTTCTTCTTGTGTTAATTCTTTTTCTCCTTCTGGTTTTTTACATTCCATTTCGTTAATTTTGTTACATCTTTCTAATGTTGCATCAATATTTTTAATTTCTTTTTCTACATCATCAAAGCTTTTGATTTCTTCATCATTCATAGCTCTGTTTTCAATTTTAGCTTTGTTTAGAATCTCTTCCATTTTTACTTGTAATTCATTTCTTTTTTCTTTCAATTCTTTTTCGTTCATGTTTTTTTACCTTCCTTTTTTTTAAATTTTTATAAAATAAAAAAACAACTAATTTAATAGTTGTTTTTGTTATTTTTTGATATTAAATAATCTTTTCTCAAAATCAGAATAATCTAACTTTGGTTCTTCTGTCTTTTTAATCATGTTTTTCAACTTTTCTGGTACATTCTTATAATTTTTAAACAAATTAGATGCACATGCAGCCACTTGTTTTTGCTCCTTGATTAGATTTACATTAAATGTATCGTCTACTTCTTTAGCACCTAGCCAGCTCTCTGCATTTATTAACTCTTTTACTTTTTCTTCGTCAACTTTAGCTTTTTTCATGTAAAGTGGTATCATTGTACTATTTTCAATTGTATTTAATACATCGATACACTTTTGAAAATCTAATGCATTTCCATAACAAATGTTAACCGGCTTGTGTATCATTACTACTGAATTTTCGTAAATATTTACATCATCACCCATCATTAAAATGAATGTACCTGCACTAGCACATAATCCATCTACATATGTATGAATTTTAGTTCCAGTATCTTTTAATCTTTGTAACATACTGCATATAGTAGTTGCAACAAAAACCTCTCCACCTGGTGTATTCATAAATATGTTTAAGTCTGATATATTTCCTAAATTATCAAGTTCTTCTTTGAAACTTTGTAATCCAATTAAATTATTATCTTTTTCGCCAGTCCACCAGTCAGTATCATCTGTAACTATTTCACCATACAAGTAAAGGTCAGCACTTGCGTTTGGTATTATGTTTTTAATTTCATAAAACTTATTCTTCAATTTGCTCACCTCCCTCCACTTCTTTATTAGATTTTTGTTCATTTTTGTTGTTTTCTTCATCTTGTGTTGTTTCTATTTGTTCATTTTCTTGATTCATATCATTCATTTTCACCATTTTATTAGTGTTCGGTGTATAAATTTGTTTTGTTTTTGGATCAAATAGCACATCTCCTAAACCAATGTTAATCATATCTAACCCATCAAGTGCATCATCACCCTCTAGGTATCTAACTTCATTTCTTGTTTTAAATCCTGATGTAATCGCTATTTGATATGCTTCAAATCTTTCTTTTATAGTGCATCTAATTAATTCTGTATAATCCGGTGCAAAATAATAAGACTTCTTTTCTTTTTCAAGTAAAAAGTCTCTATTTAAAGCTGTACAAAATGCAGTTGCAATTGGCATAATTGCATTTTTCAAGAAATCTTCGTTTGTTTTTCCTGTATGAAATATTTCCTTTACTTCTTCACTAAATGTTTTGTTTTTTTCATTTAATTGATTTTCAACAGATGTATTTGATGCTTCTTGAAATTCCATTCCATCATTTAAAATAACACAACTAGAATTTCCTGCAAAATAATCATTCCACTGAGATTTTAATATTGACATTCCTTTTTCGTCTAAATGTTTTTGTGCCTTTAAAAATCCCTTTTTATTTCCTCCAGTTCTCATTAATTCTAAATCATATATTATTCTTTTATATGCTGTTTCTAAGCTTTTACTTATTTCTTTCGTATATCCAGTTCCATATGCCCCGTTTTTAGTGTTTCGAAGTATTTTTAGAAACTCGTATGGTCTGTATATATTCCCATCAACCAATATGTTATAATTTTTGAATATTGCATCTGTATTTCTTTCAAACAATACTTTGTTTTCTTGTACATAATTTAGTCCAATAAAACTGTTTTTTCTTTTATTGATATATGCATATCCGCCTTTTCCAAGTAAATAGTCCTCAGCAATAGCTTTTTTAAACTGAAATCCATCTAATGTATCACCAGTATCATAATTTATTATATTTACTCTCTCGTCTTCCACTTCTGTTGTTTGTTTTTTACTTTCTTTTGTTGTTTTCTTATATAATTTAAATGGTATCATTGCAAAAGAATCACAAATCAATCCTACTGCACTTGAAACAGCAGGAATCATCAAAACTTTTTCTCTATCTATTTCTTCTCCTGCTAGCAAAGCCTTTAGTATAACATCACTTACTGCATTCTCATCAATTATTGTCTCATTATTTGCTGCATTTTTAATTTTCTTTTTAAAAACATTTATTATCTTCACTTTTCTCACCTCCTAAAAGCTTTGACATACAAAGTTATCTTCATTTAATATTTCTTGTTGCAATAAATATAAGGCATCTATCGTACTCATTACCATGTCTACTTTTCCATTCGATTTCTTTTTGTTTATATACTTGTTTAAGTTCGTATCTTCAACACATCTTGCGTTTTGAAAATTGATTTCATATAATCTATCACCATCATAACTAAATTTTCTTTGCAAAATATGTTCTTGTAACCACTTTGTTGGCATATGTAATATTGTCGAGTGCTGTTTTACTTCTACAGTTTCGTAACCTTTGCTTTCTAATTTATTTGCAGTTGATATACAATTAAATCTATCGAAAGCTATCTGTACTATATGAACTCCATATTCTTTTTCTATATTCATTACAAAATTTTCAACAAATTCATAAGAAATTATTTCATCTCCACACGCAAAACAACTGCCATCTTCTATAAATCTTCTATAATCTGTTCTTTCCCTTCTGTTTTTTTCTTCTATTCTATCAGCAGGTATAAAAGCCCATGATTTTGCATATATCATATCGTCTTCTATTGTTACCATCGAAACTGCTGTATTATCATTTGTCATTGCTAAATCTAGTCCAACATAAACATCTTTTCCTCTCCAGTCAAATATCCCTCTTGTATTTTTGCATAGTCTTAATTTATCAATTGTAATAAATTCTTCGCCAGAATTTGAAGGCATAAAATAATTCATGTTTTTGGTTAAAAATTCTGTTCTTTCACATGGTTTTGCTAATGCATTTTTCCTTGCTCTTCTTATTTCTTCATAATTTTCTTCAATTCTTAAAGGATTTGCCATCTGCAATCCAATGTCATCCCACAAATGTTCTTCTGTCGCATAATATACAAGTGCAAATAATCTATCATCACTCTCTAATCCTTTATAAATCTTTTTTAAATATTCTAATTCATCAAGCATTATTGATTTATCTTCTGCATAAGCAGTTGTCAATTTGAACATTAACGGATTTCTAACACTTAATTGCCCTGAACGCATTGCTTCCACATTTGCATTATCTTTCATTGCACCATACTCATCTGCTATAAATGCACTTGGTCTAATTGAGTTATTACGATTAGCTTCTGCCGTTCTTGGCTGATAGAATGAATGCGTTAAAGTACATTCCATTCTTCCGCTTAGTGTTTTTGGTATATTAAAATACTCTGATACTAACGGACTTGCATTTAATATCTGTGATATTGCCTTTTTTACTTCTCCTGCTAAATCTCTATCAAGACATATAGAATAAAATTCTGAATATTCATCTTCTGTAAGCATTAAAATTATAATTATTAATGCTGCTAAAAATGTTTTTGAATTTTTTCTCGGAATAAATAAATCCACTTCTCTATATCTAAATTTTCTTGAATCCGATTTATATCTCCAACCAAAAATATTAGCAATAAAAAAAGCTTGGAAATCTTCCAAACCTTCATAAATACTTTTGCCAACAATCCCAAGTCCTGTTGCAAAATTCAATAATTTCAATACACCTTCTATAATTTCTGTTTGTTTTGTATCGAAATAATATGGATAATAATCATTATTTTGTTTTTCTAAATCTTCTAGACACCACTCACATTGCTTTTTTACCTCAAATGTAGTTATTTCTTTTCCTGATATACAGTTTTCTGCATACCTTTTTGCCTTTTCCAACAACATTATGCTTCACCTCTTAGTACTTTTAGAAGTGGATTATCTGCATCTTTGTCTTCTTTTTTCGGTATACATCTTAATGCTGATGCAATAGTCATAACATTTTCTTTTTCAATATCTAACAGCATTTTTCTTTTTGATTGAATTTGTTTATCTATTGCATTCATTGAGCTCATGATCTTAGCTATAGATTTTGCATATTCAAGCTTATAATTAGCAACATCTTCAATGTAATCCATATTATCTGTAACTGACTTCATTTCAGCTTTTAATTCAAACACTAACTTATAAAATTCTTCTCGTCTTTCTTCTAAGTCAGTGCATTCCGCTTGGAGTAAACAATATCTATTTATAACAGCCTCATAAATTGCATCGTTTTTATCTATATTTTTTAATAATTTTTCTATTCTTTTAAACTCTTTATGTGCCACTTTATTTTGTTTTACTTCTTTTCTTTCTTTTAATGTTATATCTGTACTCAAAGACTGCTCTCCCTCTTGTCTTTTCTTGAGTTCAGCTTTTGTTCTATGTGATTTTTTTTCAGATGTTAACACTTTAAATGGCTTTGGTGGTGTTGGCATATTGTTCATCTCCTTTCGTATATTATTGAATCATGCTGATGTGGGAATTTTTTTTAAGCAAAGGTATGCAGTCGGTGTAAAAATTTATTTTTCAGTTTCACTTATTATAGTAGGGGGGATACCTTTTTTTATAAAGTCGTAATAAATTGCAAATAAACTTGGACTACTAATTCCCAAAGCACACCCAATCACACTTTTACTTATTATTATCTGTCCACTTCTAGTAATTCTATATATAATCGCAGGATCCCATTCATATCTTTTCATTCTTAAGGTATAATATAATATAAAACTAATCATATTTTTTCTCCTGTTCATTTATTATTTTTTGTACTACTTCTCTTGGTATCTTTTTATTTTCACATAATTCGTGATGATAATCACATACTGTTAATAAGTTGTCATTATCTAATCTTTTATTGTAGTCTTCATTTATTGGTATATTATGGTGTACACTTAAGTTAGTTGTATTGTATTTGTTTTTTGTATTGTATAATTTCCTAATACATATCTGGCACAAATATAAATCTCTTTTCTTTATATCTTCTCTTTTCTTTTGCCATACTCTTGTCCATCTAAATTTGTCCGCTTCTGTTACTTCTTTTTTTCGTTTAGGTTTTTCTTTGCATATATATTTGCTATCATGTATCTTTCCACAATAACTACAACTCTTTAGCATTGCTTATCATCTCTATTGTTTATTGCTTTTATATAATCTATTATCTTATCTATAATTGCATATATAATTGCCATGCTGACTATTCCTGACAATATAGTTATTGGACTCAATATAATTAATAACATAATCTTTAACATTTTTATTCACTCCTTTTAAGCAAAAAGAAAAAGCACCTAAGTGCTTTAGTTTTTCCAATGATATCCGCAATTTTGGCAAACTCTCATCGTCTTTGTTTTGTTCTTTATTTTCTTTCTTTTTCCAATGAATATTGCTGCAAATAGCGCTGGCACAGTTAAAAATAACCATTTTACTGGTATCCACCACCATCCAATACACAACCACCAAAGTAAACCATGATGTTTTGTAACTAATTTCTGTTCATTCACAACTTGAATATTTACATTTTCACTTCCACATTTTGGGCAATTCATTATATCATCTCCTCTCGATAATATAATTATAACATATTCTATTTATTATTTTGTCGTTTTTTGTCGAATATACTATTATTTTTTAACTTTTTGTTATTTTTTCTCTTTTTCTTATATTCAAAACAATAATCATAATTTTTACAACCGTTGCATCTGTTCTTCATACAATATTCTTTATTCATATCTTACTCTTTCTTTATAAGCTCTATGCAATGATATAAATTTGCGTTATTATTGTTATTTGTGTTACTATAAGCAAACAATCAAACCTCATAGTATTTCACTTGTTTTTTCTTTTGCAATCGGTTCAGTGTTCTCTTCACTTCATACCTTTATATCACTGCATACAACTTACAAATATAAAATTAGAGCTCACTAGAAAAGCTCTGAACAATAAATAATGATGCTATAAGCTGACTCGCTTTTATTCTTTATATTTATATCAACATATCTAGTATCTGTTAATATCAATTAATTAGAACTTGCTAGGAAAGTTCTTTGTCCCATTATTTCTGTTTCCCAATGAAAGGAGGTCATTTCGTTAAATCTTTTATATTATCAGCTACCTAGCATACTAGTAATAACAACTAGAAAAAGAGTTTATCATGAACGATAAGCTCTTATAATTTTTTGTCATTTTTTGTATTGACAATTTAAATTATATTATATATACTAAAATCATCGTTATAAAACTCCTTCGGTTAGGTGCATAGATTAGTAATTGATATCTTTGCATTTCAACTATTAATCCGTGCACCTGACTCTTCGCTTTGAATAGTTAAGTGCAATTACATAAGAAGGAGGTGAGTGTTGTGGAGATAATCTTAAGTCTTGCATGTCTTACTTTCGCAATTGGTATTGCAATTGAAAAGGCTACGCAATTCATTAAGAACTTGAAAGGCGATGGCTCAGCAAAGCTGAAAAATGGTTTTCAAGTATCTTTATCTGTCGAACCGATAGATAAAAAAAGGGAGCATGTGCAACCAACACAAAACTCCAATTTTAACGATGATGAGAGATGAGCTTAGCTCATTTCTCTTTTTATATATCTTACCTTTTGTATTTTCTTTTGTCAATTACATTTATATTACATTTATATTACAAATATGTTACAAATGTAATTATTTCTTTAATTATTATACCCTACTTTTATTGAAAAATCAATATTTTTTGTATTTTTTTCGTGTTTTGTTGCAATAGCAACAGCTTTTTGTTTATTTCTTGTTCTAATTAATAAAAGAACAGACATTTAAAACATCTGCTCTTATCAAAAAATAGTTTGCTTGTTAGTTGACAGGTTTCCTGTACTTTGTTTCTTTTTCATTATATATATTATCACAGTTTATATGTGCTTTTCAGTAGCTTTTTGTGACCTCTTCAAATTTTTTTAATGCTGTTCCATTTGCTTTTCTAATATATTCATAAGTATAGTTCATTTCACTTGCAACTGTTACTAATGATTTTCCTTGTATATACTCTTTTTCTAATATTAGCTTATAAGGTTGCTCCACTTTGTCTAATTGTTCTAATATTAATTTTTGCTTTTCTTGCTCTTTAATTATCCTTGCAAGCAATTCTTCTACATTGTCTAATAATGTTACAACTTTTTCTGCCATACTGTCTTGTACTTCTTTACTTCCTCGTGGCATATCTGATATTACTGATGTTATATTTGTTATACTTGTTTTATATTCTTCTATGTACTCTAATCTTCCTTTTATCCATTCTTGATTATGTTTATAATCTTTTAGATCCTCTCTATCTAGTGTCATCTGTACCCTCCTCAAATTTTTACTTTTTCTACTTTTAAGTCTGATTTTGGTGCTTTTACTATTTCTTTTACTAATCCCAAATCATATCTTGTAAAACACATTTTGTATTTTTGCTTTACTTCTTCGTATAAAAATAAATTATCATTGCATTTTTCTATAAATTTATACTTATGTATTATAATTTCTCCGTCTTGTTTTTTCTTGCCTCGTTATATATCTCGGTATTTTCATTTGTATCATTCCTTTTCTTTTACTTTCTTCTCATAATATTCTTTTACCCAATTTTTATCGTGTATCGGTGTTGTTAATTGTTCAGACATTAAATCTATTATTTTGTCTTTTAATTCTATCTCTTTATTTAATTCAAAAGTATAATCTACTGCTTCTTTAATATCTTTACTTTGAAATTTATTCATATTTTCTAGTCGTTTTATTTTATTGTCTTTTTCTATTACTTCGTTCTTGTACTCATCTCGCTCGTCGGCAATTAGCATTATTGCTTCAAATAATCTTTTTGCATTACCTTCAAGCTGTTCTGGTTTTATTTCGTTTAATTCATCTAATACTTGTTGTGCTTCTTTCTCTGTCATATAGCCTCCTCAATTTTTTCTAATAACTTTAACCATTGTTGTTTGTCACATTCCATTCCTAAATCTTTTGCATCTTCTATATCTCTTTCAATTATCTTTAAACATGATTTTGATAATTTACCACGTCTTATTTCTTTAGATATATAGTTTGTTGTTATTTCCACTATATATGTCATTCTTCCTAGTGCATATCTTTCAGCTGATATTATTATTTGTTCATAATTTGTCATAGATTAGTCCTCCTCTAAATCGTTAAATGTTTTCTTATACTCTTCTATTGCGTTTAATTGATTTAGTATCTTTTTTACTTCATCAGTCTCTAACAATTCAATATAATCTTTATCTGTATACAAAACATTAGAATCTTTAACATATTCTCCTATATGCACGAAAAATTGTCCTTTTTGTGTTTTGTATAATGTATGTATATATTGTGGATATGTATCAAAAACTAATCCGTTGTGCTTTACTGCTTTTCTATATTTAATTATTTCTTCTGCTTTGTCTGTATCGTAAACTTTGTTATTTAATAAATATCTTCCCATTTTATTCTTTCTCCAATTTCTTTACCCTTTTATCTATTTGTTTTACTGCTTGTAATATCTCTTCTATATCTTTACAATTATTTACTATATACTTTCTTAATTCTCTTTCTTTTTCATTATCGTCGGATGAATTTGTTATCATACCTTGATTATTGTTAGTGCAGTATATTTTTTCTACGTCTTTTTCATCTTCTATTAATTCAAAATCCCAAGCTAGTTCAAAGGTCGTAGCATATTCTTGCCTATCACTACATTCTGTAAATAAATAACCGTCTCTAGCGATAAAAGTTCTATATCCCGCTTTAAATCTACTTTTATTTTTTATCTCTCCATCTGCTATTGCTTTCATTAATTCCCAACCTTTATATTTTTTACTCATTTATATTTCCTCCATTTTCTCTATATTCTCCATAAATTTCAAGTTCTTTCATTTTTAATTCTTTTTCAATATTCATTTTTTTACCAATCAAGCAAGGTATCGCTATTGAAAGAACAAATGAAACTGTCAAAATAGACAAACATAATGCATAAAGTAAATCTTCTTTTAAATCATTATCCATTTTTATTTTTCCTCTCTTTCTTCTATTATTTTTTCAATTCCTTCAATTATTTCTTCTTCTGTTTTAGAATTTAACCACTTCAAAAACTTTTCTTCAAAATCTTTATCTTTAAATTTCATTTCTATTCTCTTTCTTCTATTAGTTCTTGCATTTTTTCTAGCTTAATATATTTCTGTGCATTAATAATTGTTGCGTCGTCTGGAAATTCTGCATTTCCTTCAAATACAATTCTATATTCTTTATTATTTAATATTTCTTCTATCTTGTCTTTTACTTTTTGAATCCATTTTTGTTTTATATCATTTTGTGCATTTTCTATTACTGTTTTGTATTGCTCGTCCGTTAAATGTATTGTGTATTTATTATTATTTTCTTTCAATTCTTTATTCTTTTTTGTAGTTTTTCTATTATTCTTAGTAAAAGCAATTCTCTAAATGTGCAATCTTCTGTTATTCTTTTTATCGTTTCTTTTTCTTCCTCGTTCATTTATTCCTCACCTTCTTTTAGTTTTCTTTTTAAGCTGTTCACTTCTGTTCGTAGCTGTTCATTCTCTTTTAATACTCTTTTATAATCTGATAAAATATCTATACTTTCAGTTAAAGCTTTGATATCTGGGTCACAATTCATACAACTTCCTCCAGCACATTCTATTATTTCTTTTTGTCCTTTACGAACTTTTAATATTAATTCTAATTGTTTTATTCATATCTTTTTACTCCTTAATTAAATAATATTTGCTTCTATAATCTCATATCTATTACTTTTTAATTCATCATTATAATTTCTCATCATTGCCCACATACTGATTTCAATTCCTCTTTTTTTCATAATTTTTCTATAACATTTTCTTTTTGATACTTTTATAATTTCTATTTTTTTATTATACAGTGACGCAATACAATACATATAATACAATCTATCTTTTTTATTTTTAAATTCTGATGATACTCCCCAATCTTTTAAAGCTTTTTCAAATTCTTCTTCGCTCATATTTACTCCTTTACTTCTACAATATTGCTTTCAGGGCAATACCATATTCGCCCATCATCTTGTTTTATATGTACTGTCGTATCTCTTCTTATTAATGTTTTAAACATATCTATTCTCCTTTCTCATAACCAATTACAAAACACAACCATTTATATGTTGGAGGATTACATTTTAATGTTAATCTTTTGGTGATAATATAGTAATTCCACTGACTATGATAATATTTTGCTCTATGTATTTCTAATTTTAGCATATCTATTCTCCTTCTGCTCTAGGAAAATCGGAAACGAATTTATTAATTGCTGTGTTGTTGAAATATATTTGTTTTCTAACCAATTTCTTAATTCATTATTACAAGTTGTACATAGTTCAAAATCTTTTGTTGTTACACAAGCTTTTGAATTATATTTGTAATATGTGTGTCTTTTTTTCTTTGCTATTTCAACTCCACATTTATTACAATAATACTGTCTTGCTATTTTTTTATTCATCTTCTCCTCCTGCTTTATAGCAATTGACCATATAACTTTCTTTTGTTAATATTGATATTATTTTAATCTCTTCATCTTCAATTGCTTGTTTTACTTCTTGTAAAGTTTCATTGTTAAAAATATGTATTATCATTTCTTCATTTTCTAAAGTGTTAGACGATAAAGTATTTTTAAAACAAATCAAATCTTTTACTTCTATTAAATCTATTAGTTGTTTGCTGTGTTTTACTATATTTCCATAAACATACGGTTCTGTATTGCAAAATCCTACATTTCTATATTCATTTGCGCCTAAAATTTCTTTTAGTGCTTCTTTTGCCACAGATGTTACTTTTGCAATTTTTCCTTTATCTGTTCTTACATATTCTCCTACTTTGATTTTCTCATCTTCTTCAAATAATCCATCATCTAAGCCATGCAACTTTCTTGTTGCTATCAATTCCTCATTATCAGCTACATCTGCCATAATCTTTTCTCCTTTACTTTATTATTTTTAATGTTAAATCTGGATATTTCTTCTCGAATAACTTGTGCTTTAACTTAAATACATCAGTTTCTTTTCCTTTAACGTCCTCTACTATGATTTTGCCGACGTTGGCAATACATAAAGTCTGCTATATATTCAATCCTTCTGTATGTTTTCCCGTTTTTCTTAAAGCTTTCTTGCAATAAAAATCTCGGTTGTAATTCTAAATTTTGTATTTCTCCTGCTCTTTGTAATAAAACTAATTCTTTATATCTCTTGCTTTCAGCTATTGAGTCAAATACATACATGTCTACTTGCGTTTTTTTATTTCTGTATTTGTTCATTCTTCTTTCGCTCCATTTCTATAAAATTATTGCATCTATAAACTCCGTTAAATTCTTCTAAAAGCAATCTGTTACATCCCGCACATCTCTTGCAGAGTTTATCTTGATCTAATTGTTTCATCTCACACCTCGATATTGTTTTTGTTAAAGTCTACAGATAACATTTCCATAAATTCGTTCCAATCTTTCGATTCCTTTATGTGATTTTTTATTTTTTCTAGTGTTTTTATCTCTCCTGTAAGTTTACCTACCACATAGAATAACCAGCATAAAATAGTTATTAATATCACTTTCATTTACTCTTCTCCTTTTGCTAAATAATATCTTTTAAAATCTACTTTTTCGCCATATCTGTTTTTGCTACTTTCCCACTCTGTTTTAAATTCATAACCTCTTTCTTTTAGTTCTTTTATTCGTGTTGCTAATTGTGTTATTCCTAAATCGTTGTATGCGTCTTTACTTGTTATACTTCCAAATTTCTTTATATAATCTATTATTCTTTGTCTTTGATTTATCTTCATTAGTTTCACTCTCCCTTATAATCCAACTTCTTCCGCAAAAGGTGTATAAAAATTACTTCTATACCTTTCATCTGTTACTTTCCAACCTTCATATCTCGGTTTTGCTCTGCAACTGCAAATTGCTCCAAACTCATATAGCATGTCATTAGCTCCATTTTTAGTTGTTTTTTTGTATGTTATATAGCCTGTTCCATTACACCTCTTGCATTTATTTATATTTTGTTCTTGTTTTGCTTGTGAATATCCCAAGTTAGCATTTATCTCTAAAATATCAGCCAATTTAGGCAAAAATTTAGATGTTCTGTATATTTGTGCTACTATGTATCTAAATCTCTCTATGTCTAAATTTCTTAATTCTCTATACCATATTTGTCTTTGTTCGTCTGTTATTGATTTCTCTTTTTGATAGAATCTTTCTATCTTGTTTATTTCTTCATCAAACTCCTCAATTTTCATCTTCGACGCCCCACTCTTTCTTTAGTCTTGCTATTCTTTCTTCTTGTGTCTCTTTTATTTCAGGTTTGTTGTCTTTTTCTCTAAATCTCCTATCTTCCTGTTCTGCATCTAACACAGTTTTTATTCCTTGTTTAGACCAGTTGTTTAATATTGCTTTTATGTACTGAATCGTCCTTTTATTAGCTTCTACAGACTTTTTCATTGCTAATATAATCAATTCCTTGTCCATTTCTTCACCATAACTTGATAATACTTCAAGTCCATAAGGTGTTATTAATCCTATATTTTCGTTATAAAAATCAATAATATCTTGTAAATCGTTAACACAACTGTCATTTACTTTTTTATTATTTTTATTTATATTTATATTTTCATTTGCATTTTCATTTCCCATATGTTTATACATATGATTATTCATATGTAGTTTCATATGATTGTTTTTTATAATTTTTGATATGTCATCTTCTGATAATTTAAACCATTCATTAACCTGATTTTTCTCTTTATACATATTGTGTAACTCTGCTTCTAACTTTTGTTCCACATTTTCTGCATAAGCTATTAGCATAAGATTCTCATTTTGATATTGATTTTTAAGTTCTACCAATCTTCTTTCTGGTTTATTTGAACTTCCTATCTTTGTAAGACCTGTCAACATATCTTTTATTAAGTAAATACAAGTGTTTGTATTATCAACCTTATTTCTGTTATTTCTTCTACTTTCAGAATATGCTTTTCTTTTATTAGCTTCATATTCTAATCTCTCATTATAGTAATTTCCTTCTTCATCTTTTATAAATTTGGAGAAAATATCTTCGTTATATACCTTACATATGTTTAGTATATCTTTTTCTTTTAGATGTCCTTTTTGATGTTGTAAACATAGTAACTTTATATATTGACCTATTTCTTCATCTGTCATTAGCATTGTTCCAGATAAGAAATCACTACTATAAAATAAAAAAGCTGGGTCTTTCATTTTTTCTCCTTTCGTAAAATATTAGGGTAGATGTTGTGTCTACCCTAGCTGTTTAGTATTCTTTATTTTTTTCATATTCAACACTTATCTTTGTTTTCCAATTATTGTCTAAATTGTCTAAATTATTGCTTATAAAAGCATCTACAAATTTATCCAATGTTGCTTTCTTATTTAACTCTCTTCTAATAATCTCTTGCATTTTAGGCCTTTTTTCTTCCACTAACTTTTTCATTTCTTCTTTAACTATTTCTCTAATTATGTTGTTTACATACACTTCTAAAAGTGTGTACCTGTTGTCTCTACTATAACTACTTATTTTTCCTTCTTCATCTACTTTTGTTTCTAATACAGTTTTTACTAGACCATTAACAATTTTTTCTTTGTCTAAAGACTCTGCAATTCCTGTCATTACAATGCTTTTTACAGCTTCATTTAGATAGTTATCATCTATGTTTAAATCAATTCCTACTATATTTCCCACTTTCAATTCCTCCTAATTTGCTTTTCCAAATCTTTCTATAAATTCTTCTTTTGTTTTCTTGTAATAGCTTGTCCATGCTTTTTCTGCTAATCTCTTTAATTGTCTATTTAATTTGTCTCCATTCTTGCCATGTACTCCACTCGTTCCACGATGGCTTTCTCTTTTCAAAAATACTATCAAGCCATCATTTACACTCTTTTGCCTGTAAGCTTTTGAAAAATAAACCTCATGCCTTTCGCAGTATATTTCTGTTCTTACTGTGCTATATAATTTGCTTTTTGGCATTATGCAAAACTCTTTTTTTTGTCCACCTTCGGCCTTCTTTTTGTCATTTCGGCCACTCTCTTTTGGAACAGGATGGAAACTTTGGCTTAAATCAGTTACTATCATTGCTAATTCTCCATCATTAAATTTGCTTTTAAATCTTCTCTGGCACATTTATATAAACTTCTGCAGTCTATGTGCATTTCTTGTAAATTTCTATAATGTTGATATGCCCATTGCTGAAAATCGGTTTTACTTAATCCGTTTTCTTTAGCTATAATAGATGCGTTACTTTGTATTTCACACCATCTTTGAGCTAATATAAGTGCTAGAGTTGATATGCTATGTAATTCTTCTAAATCTTCTACTCTTTTTCTTTTGTATCTACTAAATAAATCTCTAAATTGTTTACAATCTTCTTGACATATTTCTTCAAATTGACTTTTCATATTCCACCTATTCTGCTAATTTTTTATTATTATTTTTCAGTGCATCTTCTATTGTTGAATAATCCTTAACTTCCAAGACTTTTGGTAAATTACCTATTCTTGATTTTTTTACAATTGCTTTTGTTTCTTCACCTGTTTTTTCTAATTGAATTACTATATCCATTAAATATTCCACTATGTCTAATGCATCATATGTAAGACCGACTGGTTGCATTTTTCCATCTTTTGTATCCCACACATTTTTGGCTCTTGCCACTAATATCAAGTTCATAGGGACATCTTTCAATTGATTCAAAACTGTTCTTGCCATCTCTCTACGATATGCATACCATTTTGTTTTTTGTAATTGATTTAATTCTCCTACTTTTTTTCCTATCATTTGCTCATATTTTTTAGCACTTACATCTTCTATACAGTCTAGTAAATCTGTCACAGGGTCTACTACTAAGGTTTTTCTATCAGGATATTCTCCTTGCAAAATTTCTTCTATCAAGTTTACTGTTAATGAAGCAGGATTACCCGCTCTACTATTTGTTTTGTCTACCTCTGCCTTATAAAAATCAAACTGCTCTGCATATAACCTTGTACTACCTTCTAAATCTATTACTATTGGGCTTGGAGAAGATAATGCAAATCTACTCTTGCCACTTCCACTTTCTCCCCAAACCATTATTTTTAAATTAACATCATCTAGTGTAGCTTTTTTTGCTAATCCCATTTTAATTTCCTCCATAATTATTATTTTTTATATCTATTAAATCTAAATAATCCATTTTATTTTTCTCCGACTAATCTTCTTTTAAATTCTTCTTTAAGTTCTCTGTCTTTTATGTATACATTGTCTTTTTCTTTGTCTAATATTGCTCTTTCATACACAAGTTGCTCGAATGTATATCCTTTTATTATTTCAGAGTATTTGTTTTCTTCCATTGTTCTCTCTCCTTTTCTTTTAACCATTCATCATCTAACTCGCACTCTTCATTTATTAATGCAAATATGTCTCCGTCATCGTCCATTTTTATTGTTCCTTTCCACAATTTTTGCAAAATTTATCTTTTAAATCCACTACTTGTCCACATCCTATGCAACATTTTTGATTTACTTTTCTTAAAATTACATCATGTCCTTTTAAGCTAATTTCAATTAAGTCTCCCTCTTCAATTCCTAAGTTTTTTCTTAGCTCTTTTGGTATTACAACTCTCCCAAGTTCATCAACTTTTCTTGATATTCCTGTTATTTTTTCCATTTTACATTCCTTTCCTTGCTCTCTTTGAAAAATTATGCTATAATATCCAAAGAGAGTATTTATATAAATATTTTTGATTTGAGTTAACAAATTGATTGGTAGTCGCTTGTTAACTCTATTATTTTATTTCTAATTACTTGATCGTTTTCATACTGATTACATGTCATTAACTTGTTTACTAGTTTTAATGTATCTTCTTTTTCATCTATTTCACATCTTAAATCTGCATTTTCGTTTTTTAATTTTCTTACCATTCTTGCTAATTCAATACATCTTGCATTTAAGTTATCTATTTCTTTTTGTTTTCTATTAAACATCTTTCTCACTTCCTTTCTAAAAATTCTTTAATATGTATACAATGCTAATTCCTAGCAATACATAAACTAAATTCATTATCATGTTGATTGTTACTATTTTTGATAATGCTTCTGCTATTGTCCACATTACAAATATAAATGCTAATGCTATGATCCAAAATATTAAGCCTTTAATCATGTTTTTCATTTGTTTATCAACTCCTTTCTATTAAAATCTTTTGTAATAATTGTATTGTTGTTTCTGCTTCAATCCTTTTCTTTTTTTCTTTTTCAAATAGTTCTTTTGGAACAGAATCACTATCAGTTGCTATTTTGTAGTATCCACCTTCTGTCATAAAATGTTTTAATTGATTAGTTCTGCATAATCGCTTGACTTCTTCAACTCCTATTCCAGATTGTCTGCTATATTCCTCAGCAGAAACATATTTAGGTATTGGCATTTCCTCATCTCCTTTACTTTTTGATTTCCACCTGTTATAATTTGCTTGAAAGGTGGTGATTTGTTGTGCCTAATATTATCTTATCTAAAGATGCAGATAAAACTTTATGCCTAATATATAAAGAATATCTTTCTCGTAGAAAAAATAATGTATGCAAGGCTGATGCTTCTTTATTTAACTCGTCAAAATTTGAAGAACTTTTCCCTGATGTAAATATGCGAGATTTTATGTCAGATTTAACCGAGCTAAAAAATAATGACTTTATAAAACTATACATTGAAGGTAGTTTCATACTTACCAGCAATGCTATAATTTACATGGAAAATCGTTTTAAAAATGGCTTGGTTGAACTTACAGATTTTATTGCAAAATTTATCCCTTAATTAATTAAATGGTTATACTTGAGTTTTTTTCATCTATAGCCATTTTTATTTCAAGCATTGGTATTCCGTTCTCAATATCTATATCTTGTATTATCGAATACTTTCCCACAAAATTAACCTCTTGATTATTAATTCTAATTTTTGTTTGACCATTTTTTCTAATTATCTCTACTTTATTTAGTCTATTTCCTTCCATCCTCTCATCTCCTCTCTTTGAATTGTAATTATTTTATGTTTGTTTCGCTGACATTAGAATTTAAAAAAATATCGTCATTTTTATATTTCAATATTCTTTTTATATTCAATGCAACTTCTAAAGATGGAGCAACATTCCCTTTTTCATAACCTGTATAAGTTGTTCTTGCCACATTCAATTCATTGGCCATCTGCTCTTGCGTATACCCTTTTTTAGTTCTAATCTCTATAAGTTTTTCTCTCATTTTCTCACCTCCTCTTTGTTTGTTCTGCTGACATTATATATTATGTTTGTTTGACTGTCAATACTTTTTGCAAAATTTTTTTGTTTTTTTACAAAAAAGTTTGCAAAACTGACATCGAAATGTTATAATTTACTTGAAAGGAGTACTGTTATGAGCTTTGGAAATAATTTAAAAAAAATTAGACAAGAACACGATATGACACAAGAAGAACTTGCAAAAAGAATTAACACATCACGTTCTAATATTGCTAATTATGAAAATGATAAGAATATGCCATCTATTGAAATTTTAAATAAGTTATCTGAAATATTAAATTGCAGTACAGATTACCTGTTAGGCAAATCAGATGCAAAAAATAATACTTCTAATATAGATGAATCTGATAAAAAATTTTATATGTGTCCTGTTTATGGACAAATATCAGCAGGACAACCTAACTGGGCAGAGGAATGTATTGAAGGAAGATTACCACTTGACCCTGACTTGATGGGAATAGTAAACCCCGAAGAGCACTTCTTCTTACGAGTAAATGGTGAAAGTATGAATAAAATTATTAGAAATGGTGCTTTTGCATTAATTCATAAGCAAGATATAGTTGAAGATGGAGAAATTGCTGTAGTTTTAGTAAATGGGTATGATGCTACATTAAAAAAATTTACTAGACAAGGTGATATGATTATACTAGAACCAGAGTCTAATGATGATAGTTTTAAAACACAAGTATATAATAAAAACACAACAATTAAAATTTTAGGTAAATACGTTGGAAAAATGGAAATTAATAAATAAAAGGGTGATAATATATGAATTTCTTCAAGAACAAAAACAACAATAAAACTATAAATACAATATTAAATATAGTTATTATAACACTACTATTCTTCTTATTTTGTGCTTTATGTTCTTTTGCAATTCCTAAGGATATAAGCCAATATTTGAATGAAATTAAAGACTTAAACTCACAAATTGCTACATTAAATGAAAAAGTTGAAGGTAATGAAAGTGAAATCACAAGTCTTTCTGAAAATATAAAATCTCTTGAAAATGAAAACGAAAAATTAAAAGAAGAAAAGATAAATTTAGAAAATGAAAAAAGTACTTTAGAGAATGAGAAAAACGAGCTTAACAAAAAGTTAGAAGAAGCTCAAAAGATTTCTTCTAGCAAATCGTCTGCTACTAATACACAATCTTCTAACACTTCTAGTAGTACAACTCAAAAATCTTTAACTAACACATCTACTCCAACTGTTAATTTAGATTCGCAAGGAACTACTGTATATATAACTAAAACTGGTAATAAATACCACAGAAGTAGTTGTTCTTACTTGAAAAATAGTAAAATCTCTATAGATATCAATACAGCTAAAGCTAAAGGATACACAGCATGTTCGAAATGTAATCCATAATATGTTTGTTTTATATAAAAATTAATAAATAACACTAAAGATAAGTAGCAATACTTATCTTATTTTATAAGGAGGAAAACATGGCTAAGAAAACTAATTTTGAATCTAATGGAAAAGAATATTTTAGAATAACAAAAACTATTGGTCACAAAGCTGACGGAACACCTATAAGAAAGCAATTCTATGGTACAGGAAAAAAAGAAGCTGAAGAAAAAGCTGAAGAATATATAAATAAAATTAAAAATGGTATGTCTTTAGATTTTGAAAATATAACTGTAGATGAACTAATTTATAAATGGCTATTTCAAATAAAGAAAAATGAAGTTAAGCCTTCTTCTTTTCAGTCATATGAAGGAACATACAGAAACTATATTAAAGATTCAGACATATCTGGATTAAAAGTCTATAATACAAAATCTATTCAGATCCAAGAATACTATAATAAACTAGGAAAGAATAAAACATACTCTCAAATAAATAAATTAAACAAGTTATTAAAACAATTCTTTTCATATGCAGAACGTGAAGGCTTTATACTAAGAAATCCTTGTAACAATATAACTATTCCAAATAAAAGTGTTAAAAAAAGTGTTAAAGCTGATATTGAATATTTTAATGAAGATGAAATAAAACAATTAAAAGAAGCTTTTGCTGGTCATAAATTTGAGAATCTAATTTTAATGGCTCTTGGAACTGGATTAAGACAAGGAGAATTATTGGCATTAAAGTGGGAAAATGTTAATCTTGAAGAAAAATACTTAGAAGTAAAAGAAACTGTAAAAAAAGTATATGTTTTTGATGACAATGGGAATAAACAATTAGAAACAATATACAATACTCCCAAAACGCAAAATTCAATTCGTAGAGTAGATTTACCTGATAAGCTAGTAAATATGTTGTCTAATATGAAAAAAGAGTCAGAATTTGTTTTTAGTGAGAATGGCGAACCTATTTCTGCTAAAACTCTATTTGGAAATTGGAAAAAAGTATTAAGTACTAGTGGAATACCATATAAAAAGTTTCATAGCTTAAGACACACTTATGCTACTATGCTTTTATCTCACGGTGTAGACTTAAAAACAGTTCAAGACTTAATGGGACATTCTGATATAACAATTACACAAATATATTTACATGTGTTACCTAAGACAAAAATTGATGCTGTAAATAGAATAAATAACCTGTTATAGTCAAACTAAAGTGTTAAAAAAGTGTTAAGCACAAAAATAGAGTATCAAGATTATTTGCTATAACCGTTGATACTCTAAGCTTATAATATTTTGGTGACCCCTACGGGAATCGAACCCATGATTCCACCTTGAGAGGGTGGCGTCTTAACCGCTTGACCAAGGGGCCTTTTTGATTACCTTATATTTATAACATATTTTGGTTACTTAGTCAATTGTTTTGGTGCTTTTTTTGAAAAATCTTTGCATTATTATAATATGCTTAAGTAATATAAAAGATAGCACATATAAATTGTACTATCTTTTAATTATTATTTTTTCTTTTTATTAAAGTCAACCACAATTGCATTTTCATTATCAAATTCAAAATTAACATCTGTATTATCAATTTGAACAGGGTTAAACTCATCTCTTTCATAATCTTTAAAATCTACATTTTTAGGATTAAATTTATGTTTTGTTGGTTCATCGTCATCACTACTTGTTGCACCTGATATAAATTTAGAAAAATTATATGTTTTTATTGGTTGTTCTTCTTTATATTTAGAAGCAATAAAATTCATTTTTCCTTCTCCAACATCAAATTTTCCTGAATCCGTTTTTAATTTAACTGCTACACTTTTAAATGGTAATGTTGCTAACTTATTAGGAGCAAAATAAACTTTCCAATCATATTTAACTCCTCCCCATTTTGGATCATATTCCAATTTTTTCATATCCATACTATTTGAATATGACCACTCTCTCCTTTTTGTAAATTCACTTGACCACCATTCTGCTTCTTGTGGTGTAACTCCTCCTAAAAATATCTTACTTGCACAATTTGCTAAAATAGTTTCTTTATATTTCATCTCAGGCGCATTTGCTTCTAATTGTGACAAGTTTTGTGCTGTAATTACAGTTGCCACTTTATATTTACGATATAGTGTAAATATTGCTTCTGTATCCTTGCATATATAATCTGGAAATTCATCTATATATAAGAAGTTTGGTATTCTACTATTTTCGTTGCCTTCTCTTCTTAATACTGCATCTTGCATTGACAATATAAAGAACAACCCAAATGCCTTATGTGTAGTTCTTCCTAAATCTCCTCTACGTGTACAAACTAAAGTTATTTCACCATCTTTTAATGCTTTATCAAAATTTAAGTTATTATTTCTATTACATAAAATTGATTTTACTCCAGGTAATCTTAGTAAATTATCTAACTGTGCTACTGCTAAATAAATATCTTTTTCTGTTTCCTGTCTTGCAGGACTATTTGAATAAAAGTTCTTTTTAAAGTATCTTATTTGAGCACTGTATTTTTCCGCAAGTTCTTCATCTGTTCTCATTATTTCGCACATTTTTTCTACTAACTCGAAATTTGTTAACATTTTTAACAAGTCTTCTAGATTTGGAATCTTGCCTCCATTCATTTTTGGATACATTTCCTTTAACATGATTGTTATATTTTCTACTGCTTGTATAATAAATTCTTCTCTATACATTTCTTCTTTTTCAAGATGATTGCTTGCATACATTCCTTTTAATACAGATGAAATTGTTATAGCTATTTTGGCTGGATCATCATACACGAATGGATTTAATCCAATTGAATTCGAATTTGATGGATCTACAATATTATATTTTATATGATAGTTTTTACATACATTCATTATTCTTGATAATGATTCATAATCAGGTGTAATTAATGTTAATCCAAGATTTCTATATACTATGTCATCTCCTAATGATGATATTATCATTTTCTTCATATATGCCTTGTAAATATCTTCTTTTCCACTTACTGGTGTTATCATATTTAAATTGAAGTTTTGATTTAAATACTCATTATCATAAGGCTTATTTAATACTGCAATTCCTGTTTTCAATGCTGTATATCCCATTTCCTTTGCATTTGCAATATAAAAAGCTTTTTTCTCGATATCCTTTGCCATCATTGGTTCTAATATTAATGAAGTTTTTCCAGTACCTGATCCACCACATGCTAATAGTGATTGAAATCTTGACTTTTCTGTAAATATCATTTTCTTACCTGTTTCAAAATTATTGCACATATACATATCACATGTAAATGGACCATGTCCAGCTTTTGTATCAGCAAGACTTATTCCTTTAAAATCCCAAATTGATCTTGATTGGTCTTTACTATCCATAACATCTAAACGTATCCATTTGTAAACACTATAAAATGTTGTTAAAGGTAAATACAATGCCAATGCTGTTAAAGCAGGTTTTATGAGTTCTGAAAAATTCGTTACTAATTCTGTATATCCTGGTAATGATATTAGAAACAACCATGTCATCCTATTTATTCCCTGTACAAACATTGATAATGCAACAACATATAACGTTACAACATATGTATAAAATAGTGTTATTTTCATATTTTTCGATGTTGCAAATTCTGATGATGGCGAAAACAAATATGCAAATACTGGGCATGCCATTGCTAATGTATATTGGATTGGTCCCCAATATGATACAGCAACACCTGTAAATATCATAAATAACATTTCTACTAGTCTATCTACCACTATATATACTGATATTAGTGTTAATATATATGTTACAAACGTATTTCTACTTGCATTCAGTTTCTTTAAAAATTTATCTACTATTTTCATATTTTTGTTCCTTTCAAACATTCCTTTTATTAAAATAATTACACATATATTATCTTACAAAATCGCTAAAATTACAAGCTTTTTCGGCAATTTTTATAAGATTTTACTACAATGTAAAATCTTATAATACAATTTCTAAAATTATTCCTGCTAAAACTCCAATTGTATATAAAAGGGAAACTATTTTCAAATTTTCTTTTACATTTTTATTTGTTTTAAATAATACAAGTAACCCTACTCCTGCATTTACCGCAACACCTGATATCAAAACTGGCATAGAAATTACATTTTCCACAAACAATTCGGTTAAAATTACAGATGAAGCACAATTAGGTATTAAACCAATTAAACCTGCAATAATTGGACCAAATATGACATTTTTACTAACAAATTGCCCAATTACATCTTCACCAATTGCTGCAATTATTCCATTAATTACAAGTGTTATTATAAATATAAATACAATTATATTTAATGTATGTTTTAATGCAGATGTAACAATTCCATGTTCGCAATGGCAATGTTCTTGCTCACATAAATCTTCGATTGTCTGCTCTTCTATTTTTTCTTTTTTTACTATTTTCAAAATTATATCAATTGCAAATCCAGCTATTATTCCTATTATTAATTTTATTCCTAATATTTTTATAATTGTAGACATTGAAACTGATTCTGTTAATAATATTGGTAACATCTCATCAGATGTTGTCAAATATACCGCAATCAATGTTCCAAGTGTTATTACCCTTGTTGAATACAAATTTGTAGCAGAAACTGAAAAACCACATTGTGGGAATATTCCTAATAATCCTCCTAATAATGGTCCAAATTTTCCTGATTTTTCTATTGCACTTTTTACTTTATTGCTTGTTTTATGTTCTATATATTCCATTATTAGATATGTAATAAATAAAAATGGTATTATTTTTATTGTATCTATTGATGTTTCTTTCAATATTCCTAAGATTTCTTGCATTATTTTTTTCTCTTCCTCCCTTTGATAAATTTAGGACCGGGTACATTTTTTATATTAAATTATTCTGGAATAAAAACGTACCCGGTCCAAATTTAACACTTTTATTCATACCATTCGAAAGTCCAATTAAGAATTTTAACAAAATCTCCTTCTTTAATTCCTTGACGTTTTAATTCATCTTCAATACCCAAAGATTTTAAATTCTTTTGGAAATAATACATTGATTCATTATCATCAATATTAATTCTTCCCATAAGTCTATTTATTGCTTTTCCTTCAATTACAAAAGTATCTCCTTCTTTACTTACTGTAAAATCATCTTTGTCATCCTCCAATGTATATACAACTCTTTCTTCAGCTTCAACAATTTCTTCTTTTGGAAGTGTTTTCAATACTTCTGATACTCTATTTAATAATTCTGGCACACCTTGTCCTGTTACTCCTGATATTTTGAATAGCTCTAATCCTTCTTTTTTAGCAAGTTCTTCTAATTCTTTTAAACCTGTTTCATCTTGCATTACATCTATTTTATTTGCCACTATTATTTGTTTTCTTGAACTTAACTTTTCACTATAACTTTTTAATTCTTCATTTATAGTATAAAAATCTTGCACTGGATTTCTTCCTTCAATTCCAGATACATCTATTACATGTAATAATAAACGTGTTCTTTCAACATGACGTAAAAATTGAATTCCAAGTCCCACACCTTCACTTGCTCCTTCAATTATTCCTGGAATATCAGCTATTACAAAACTATCTCCACTTTGAAGTTTTACAACACCTAAATTGGGTTCAATTGTTGTAAAATGATAATTTGCAATTTTAGGTTTTGCATCTGTAACAACAGATAAAAATGTTGATTTTCCTACATTTGGGAATCCCAAAAGTCCTACATCTGCTAATAATTTTAGTTCTAATATGACTTCTTTTTCTTCTCCATCTTCACCTGCTTGTGCAAATCTTGGTACTTGTCTTGTTGCTGTTGCAAAGTGTGAATTTCCTTTTCCACCTCTTCCACCTTTTAGTACAAGTTCCTCTTGCCCTTCTTGTGACAGATCTGCAACTATTTTACCTGTTTCTGCATCTTTTATAATTGTTCCTATTGGAACATTTATATATAAATCTTCTCCCGATTTTCCGTATTTATGGCCTCCACTACCATTTTCTCCACTTTGTGCTTTAAATTTTTTTGTATACCTAAAATCTATTAGTGTATTGGCATTTGGATCAACTCTGAAGTAGATACTTCCACCTCTTCCTCCGTCTCCACCATCTGGTCCACCAGCAGCAACATATTTTTCTCTTCTAAATGTTACTGCACCGTCTCCACCATTTCCAGATTTTATTGTTATTTTGGCATAGTCTGTAAACATATTTCCTCCTTAATTTTCAAAATAATCTAATTTCATTGCTTTTTTTACTTTTCTCATTGTTTCTTTTGCAGTCTTTCTTGCTTTTTCTGTTCCTTTGATTAGTATTTCATCAACTAATTCTGGTCTTTCTTCATAATATTTTCTTTTTTCTCTTATAGGTTCTAATGTTGCATTAATATTTTTAGCTAATTGCTTTTTACATGCAACACATCCTCTTTTTCCAGCTCTACATTCTTCACATACTGTTTTACATTCTTCTTCTGTGCTAAATAATTTGTGATAATAAGATACCATACAAACATCAGGATTTCCTAAGTCATCCTTTTTTATTCTGTTAGGATCTGTTACGGCACTCATTACTTTTTTATTAACTTCTTCTTCTGAATCTGATAAATATATAGCATTTCCTAATGATTTACCCATTTTCTCATTTCCATCTAAGCCTTTTATTCTTTTTTCTTTTGATAGAACTGCTTCTGGTTCAACTAATACTTCACCATATATACTATTAAATTTTCTAACAATTTCTCTACATTGTTCTATTAAAGGCAATTGATCTTCTCCAACAGGAATAACTGTTCCTTCTAATGCTGTTATATCTGCTGCTTGACTTACTGGATATCCTAAAAATCCATATGTTACACTTTCACCAAATATATCTCTTTTTTGTGCAATTTCTGTTTTTACTGTTGGATTTCTTTCTAGTCTTGCTATTGTTACTAAATTTGAATAAAATACTGTTAATTCTGCAACCTCCGGTATCATAGATTGAATATATATTGTTGTCTTTTCTGGATCTATTCCTACTGATAAATAATCCATTACAACTTCTCTTACATTTTTTCTAACTTTTTCTGGATTGTTGAAATTATCTGTTAATGCTTGTACATCTGCTACTAATATATATGGGTCATATTCACCTAAATTTTGCATTCTTACTCTATTTTTTAATGAACCAAAATAATGACCAATATGAAGTCTACCTGTTGGTCTATCTCCTGTTACTATTCTTTTCTTTTCCATATTCATTTCCATTCCTCCTTAAGACATAACTCAGATTAAAAATTGTTATTACTTATCAACCTAGTTTTCTAACGACTTTTTCTACGCAATATATTATACTACAATATAAGTAAAAAATAAAGCAATTTTGCAAAAAAAACGAACAAAGCTTATTTTAAGCTTTGTTCGCTGAAAAGTTTCAAGTCCTATTTTTTTCATTCAATGGTAAAAGATAACCATTACGCAATATCCAACCATTCTCTTCAAGCATGCTTTTTATTTTATCCATAGCAACCTTGCTTGCGAGAATATTTACATTACAATCTTTTGGAATTTTCATCTCTTTATCCAATACTTCATACTGGACATTTATATATCTTTTAGTCGTTTTTATATTTCCATTCAATAAAAATTCCTGTAGACCATTTTTTATGGTATCTTCCAAAACCTTGTAACTTTTCCTTGCCATTTTGTCTGCTATTTCTTCAATGTATTTCTTCCGTTCCTTTTGCATTTCCTGTGATGTAATCATTTTCTTCCTCCTGTTTGACACTAGTCATTTTGACTGTATCCATCATATAATAGTAACATATTTATTATACTATATAGCAATTATTATGTCAATCTATTTATTACCCAAATAAGCCTTTTTTCTTTATAGGTGGTTGCTCATTCATAGTTTTAGCCAATTTTTCTAATAATTCTCTTTGTTCCTTATTAAGTCTCTTAGGAGTCTGAACAACAACTGTAAACACAAAATTTCCTCTTGAAGAAGAATTTAAAGATGTAAATCCTCTATCTCTAATAGTAAATTTTGTACCTGTTTGAGTTCCATCTGGAATTGTATAATTCTCTGTACTTCCATCAACCATAGGTATTTTCAAAGTTGCTCCTAAAGTTGCTTGTGTTATTGTTATTGGAACTTCACACATTACAGTCGTTCCTTTTCTTGTATAAATATTACTTTTACGTATTCTAACAGTTATGTATAAGTCTCCCTTTGCTCCGCCTTTTTCTCCTGGTTCACCTTCTCCTCTTAATACTACTGTTTGATTATCATCAATTCCTGCTGGAATTTTTACTTTTATTCTAGCTTGTTTTCTAACAGTTCCTTTTCCTTTACAATTATCACAAGGTTCTTTTATAATTTCTCCTGTTCCATGACATGCTGTACATGTTCTTGTTGTTTGCATTTGTCCAAGAATTGTATTTTGAACTTGACGTACAGTTCCAGTTCCATTACATGTTGGACATTTTGTTACTGATGTTCCAGGTCTTGCTCCAGAACCATGACAAACATTACAAGTATCAGGTCTTGTTATTGATATTTCTTTTTCAACACCCAAAAATGCTTCTTCAAATGTGATTTCCATATTTAAATTAAGGTCTGCACCTTTTCTTGGTCCACGTTGTGCTTGAGTTCTACCACCAGTTCTTGCACCTCCACCAAAAAATGATGAAAATATATCACCTAAATCTCCGAAATCTGAAAATCCATCAAATCCTGAAGATGTGTATGAATAATAATTTCCACCACCAAAAGGTCCACCAGCTCCATTAAATCCTCCAAATCCTTGTGGATCAACTGTACCAAATTGGTCATACATTTTTCTTTTTTGTGGATTAGATAATACTTCATATGCTTCATTTACTTCTTTAAATTTCTCTTCAGCTTCTTTTTTATTATCTGGATTTGCATCTGGATGATATTTTTTTGCAAGTTTTCTATATGCTTTTTTTAGTTCATCATCTGTTGCAGTTTTTTGAACACCTAATATCCCATAGTAGTCTTTACTTGCTGCCATCTATTTTCACCTCTCTATTCCATAACATTAACTTACAGGCAGGTAATTTTTTTGCCTGCCTGCATCTATAGTTAATTATTTATTATCATCATCTTCTACTTTGTAATCTGCATCATATACAGTTCCGTCATTTCCATTATTGTCTGTGTTTGCTCCATTTGTATCAGCTCCTGCTGCTGCATTTGGATCTACTCCTCCATTTGGATTTGCATTTTTGTATAATTGTTCAGACATTTCATAAAATACTTTTGTTAATTTTTCTGTAGCTTCTTTTATGCTTTCTGTATTATTAGAATCAAGAGCTTTTCTTGTGTTTTCAATTTCAGCTTCTACTTTAGCTTTTTCTTCTCCACTAATTTTGTCTCCTAACTCTCCTAATGTTTTTTCACTGTTGTAAATTAAGCTTTCAGCATTATTTTTAACTTCGATTTCTTCTTTCTTCTTTTTATCTTCTTCAGCATGTGCTTCTGCATCTTTAACAGCTTTTTCAATATCTTCATCTGTTAAGTTTGTAGATGCTGTAATTGATACATTTTGTTCATTTCCAGTTGCCATATCTTTTGCAGATACATGTACTATACCATTTGCATCTATATCAAATGTTACTTCTATTTGAGGTACTCCTCTTGGTGCTGCTGGAATTCCTGTTAATTGGAATCTTCCTAATGTTTTGTTATATGCAGCCATTTCTCTTTCACCTTGTAATACGTGAACTTCTACTGATGTTTGACCATCTGCTGCTGTTGAGAAGATTTGTGATTTCTTTGTTGGTATTGTTGTATTTCTTTCAATTAATTTTGTGAATACTCCACCATATGTTTCAATACCTAATGATAATGGTGTTACATCTAGTAATACTAAGTCTTTAACATCTCCTGATAATACACCACCTTGGATTGCTGCACCAATAGCAACACATTCATCTGGGTTTATTCCTTTATCTGGTTCTTTTCCTGTTATTCTCTTAACAACTTCTTGAACAGCTGGAACTCTTGTAGATCCACCTACTAATAATACTTTATGAACATCATTTGCTGTTAATCCCGCATCTTTTAATGCTTGATTTACAGGTCCTGCTGTTGCTTCTACTAAGTCATGTATTAATTCTTCAAATTTTGATCTTGTTAATGTTACATCTAAATGTTTTGGTCCTGTTGCATCTGCTGTGATGAATGGTAAATTGATTTGTGTTTGTTGTACACCTGATAACTCAATTTTAGCTTTTTCAGCTGCTTCTTTTAATCTTTGCATTGCCATTTTATCTGTTGATAAATCAATTCCATTTGATTTTTTGAATTCATCTACTAAATATTTGATTATTGCTTCATCAAAGTCATCTCCACCTAAGTGTGTGTTACCATTTGTTGCTAATACTTCAAATACACCGTCACCAATGTCTAGTATAGATACATCAAATGTTCCTCCACCTAAGTCATATATCATAATTTTTTGATCTTGTTCTTTATCCATTCCATATGCTAATGATGCTGCTGTTGGTTCATTTATGATTCTTAATACTTCAAGTCCTGCTATTTTTCCTGCATCTTTTGTTGCTTGTCTTTGACTATCACTGAAGTATGCTGGTACTGTAATAACTGCTTGAGTAACTTTTTGTCCTAAATAATTTTCAGCATCTGCTTTTAATTTTTGTAATATCATTGCTGATATTTCTTGTGGTGAGAATTTATCTCCATCTATATCAACTTTTTCGTTTGTTCCCATTTTTCTTTTTATTGATATAACAGTGTTTTCTGGATTTGTTACTGCTTGACGTTTTGCTATTTGTCCTACTAGTCTTTCTCCATTTTTAGAGAATGCTACTACAGATGGTGTTGTTCTGTTTCCTTCTGCGTTTGGTATTACTACTGGTTCTCCTCCTTCCATTACTGCTACACATGAATTTGTTGTTCCTAAGTCAATTCCTATTATTTTTCCCATTTTAATTTACTTCCTTTCTTTTAGGGGACACATCTTTCCTTGGGTCATTTCAATTAGAGACAAGATATGTCCCCACTTTCATCTATTTTCTATGGACAATATATGTCCTCACTTTCATTTAGCTTGTGTCCTCACAATATTTATTTTTAAAATTAATAACTACTTTAATTTTAATTAGTCTTAAAAGTATTAAGATGTGCATCTTTGATAGTTATTGTAAGTAGAAGTCATACGTTGGTACGTCGATGTTTACAATAGCTAGCGAAAATGTGCAGATTAATGTTTTTAAGGCTATTTAGTTAGCAACTACTACCATAGAATGTCTTATAACCCTATTGCCTATTTTGTAGCCCTTTCTATATTCTTGCACAATTTCTTGTGCATTTTTATCTGGGTCTTGAACACTGCTTACAGCCTCGTGTAAACTTGGATCAAAAGTTTCTCCAATTGCGGGAATTTCTTCAACTCCTTTTGTTTTTAGAACATCTTTAAATTGTTTTAGCACTAATTCTATACCTTTTTTGTATTCGGCATCTTGTGTTTCAACTTTTAAAGCATTTTCAAGATTATCTACTATTGGTAAAAATACTTCAACAATATCTCCAAGTATTGAATTGTATAACGTTTCACGTTCCTTGCTACTTCTTTTTTTGTAGTTTTCAAATTCTGCCATTACCCTTTTATATCTGTCATTTAATTCGTCAAGTTCTTGTTGTTTTGGGTCTATTATGCAATCTGTTTTTTCTTGTTGATTTTCTTGCTGTTCTTGTTCCATGTTTTCTTGTCTCTCTTCAACCTTTTCATTTTTCATATTTATCTTTTTCCCTTCTTTATATCTAATTTTCAATTTGTATTATCATTATTTGGTGTGTCTTCATTGTTTGAATCATTTAATTTTTTACTAATATATTTCATTACTGAAATTACTTTTGCATAATCCATTCTCTTAGGTCCTATTATTCCAATTGTTCCCAAATCTTTATTTCCTATTCTATGTTTGAATGTTACTACACTAAAGTCCTTTAGTTCTTCTTTTTCGTTTTCTTCACCAATATATACATTTATATCTTTAGCAAATCCTGTATTTAACATATCTGCCATTAAATCTTTTTCGTCTAATATATTTACAAAGTTTTTTGCAACTTCTAAGCTGTTAAATTCAGGCAATTCAAACAATCTATTTGCACCTTCCAAATGAAAATTCTCATCTTCAATTACTTTTTTCATTTGTTCAATTATTGGTTTTATTAAATTTACACTATAGCTCATTTCTTCAACTAAATATTTTTCTAAAGGTTTATCTATTTTTGTTATTGGTTCACCTTTTAGTTTATTGTTAAACATATAGCTTAATGTCTGAACTTGATTTTCTGTAATATCTTCATCAAATTTTATTATTGTTTCTTTTACTAAACCTGTATCTGTAAGAATTACCGCCATCATCATTCTTGGACTTAATAATACAAATTTTATGTTTTCTATTTTTTGTACATCTGAACTTGGTCCTATTGATACTGTTGTGTAATGTGTTATTTCTGAAATTGTGCTTGATGCTATTTTTGTTATTTCTTCTAACTCATTTACTTTTGCTTCAAGCTTATCACTTATATATTTTATTTCATCTAAGGTGATTTTGTCCTCTTGTAATAGTTCATCAACATAGTATCTATATCCTTTTGCTGAAGGTATTCTTCCTGCTGATGTATGTGGCTTTTCTAGGTATTCCATTTTTTCTAGTTCTGCCATTTCATTTCTTATTGTAGCACTACTACATTCTAGTCCTTCTAGATTCATTATCGCATTTGAACTTACAGGTTCTGCTGTTTGAATATATGTTTCAACTATTGCTTGTAGTACTCTTTTTTTTCTTTCATCTAACACCTTTCTTCCCCCTATTCATTTGAGAAATGTTAGCTTTTATATTTTTAGCACTCTTTTTATGTGTTTGCTAATTTCGTATATAAATATACAACATTTTTTAGCACTTGTCAAGTGTTTTTGCTAATTTTTTTATATTGTTTTTCTTACTTATATAAGGCTAATTTATGTATTTTCAAAAATTATCAAAATGAGTATTTATTACAAAAAAACCTGTTAGACAGTGTCTAACAGGTTTTTTAGAATAAACTTTAAATTTCATTTTTAGGATTTTCTTCTTCTTTTTTCTCTTCTTCTGCTTCTACTGGAACTTCTTCGTTCTCTTCTTCAGTATCTGCTGACATTTCTTTTTCGTCTACTTCTTCTGAAAAATCATCTACAAATTCAGAAATATCAAAATCACTGTTCTTTTCAAAGAACGATTTCAGTTTTGGAGCAAAAATAATTACTGCTGGAATTAATGGGGCAATTACTGGAACAATCTGTTTAATCATTCCGTTTGCTTCTTCTGTGTTTTTATCTTTATTATTAATTTTCTTGCCATACATCATAAACACTGCCACGGCAATTCCTACAAGAGCAGCCATTTTTTTCAAATTTTCTTGATTGATAATGCTTTCATCAATTCCTAATTTTTCACAGAATTTGTCCTTTGCAATCAGGACAATTCCTTCCATTTTGGCTTTAATATCTTCAATTTTGTCCTCTCCATTGAAAATCTTTAATGCACAAATTGCAATTGCAGCCGGAAGCACTTTCTTGATTGTACCTTCCCAAGGTTTGATTGCTTTAAGTAACTTATCCAATCCTTTTGTTACCTCTTCTTCATTGTACTCATTCTGTTCTTCATTTGATGCTGCTTGTTTCACTGTACCATTAAAATAAGCAATAGCTGCTGTAGTTGCAACACCAATTGCTGCAATTCGTTTTAAATTGTTCTTGTTTTTTAAACATTCCAAATCTACTCCAAAAGCATCTTTAGCTGTTTTACTAAGGTTATCCAAACGCATGTCTTCACCTTTCATTACATATGCCGCAAATGCAACACATGCAAATGGAGCTAATACCTCTAAGTATTTTTCTCCTTTTTCGGTTACTTCTTTTATCTTTTCATTTGCTGAATCGACTCCATCACTGCATACTTTGTTTGCCATCATAGTAAGTATCCACATAACAATTTTAGTATTCTGAGGATTATTACCTTTAAATCCCATAATTTCTCCTATTGAGATTAATCTTGTATATGTTTTCACTCCCAAAGGGTTCATTATTGGTAATACTTTTTCTTCTTTAGCTGTGAGCGGGTTAGCTCCCCAGATATCATTTTCTTCAACACTTCCAATAAAAAATGGTTCTCCATTATGGATAATAGTATCGCCTACTTTTACAGTTGTTGAAGGAACAAGAATTGATGGTAACGAAATTGTTGCCAAATCGCTATATTCAGTCATCTGTTTTGTGTTTCTGTCAAAACCTCTGAACTTTCCAGTTTTATATTCTACAACTGTTCCTAAAATTGTTGACTTAATCCGGTCATCTGTGTTTATTCCGAAATTAATTCCAAAATCCTTTGCAATTTTATTAATCTCCATTGGTAACATTGTCATAAACTTTTTTCCTCCCTTTTTGGATTCTAAAATTTTCTGTTCCTCTTTGTTCTTACTCTTTTCAAGCTGAATTTTTTCTTTTCCTTTATTTTCAAGATAATAAAATTCAAGTTCAATTGTTATATGCATTGCATATATATTATCTCTCTTGTAGTAAGCAGCTGAATGACAACACATTCTACATGATTTCTTATGACTACTTCCATTACAGCCTTTAGCCACAGATTCTCGATATCCTGACCATCTATAAGAATCTATCGAAGAACTCTCATATATAACTTCATCAACAGATTTTAATTGTTCTTCTTTTCTTATAGTTATTTTTTCTAAATCTTTAGATATTTCGCAGTCCAAAATATCTATAGTTTTTTCTACAACTTCCTCCTCCACATACCAGCAAGGATATTTCATTTTAATCATTAAATCATAAATCTCGTCTTTATACTGCTCCACTTCTATTTTTACATTTGGCTGATTATCCCAAACATCTTTAAGTGGATCACATTTCATGACTAAAACATTTTGTTCCCATTCCATGTTGTGCCACTGTCCACAATATGGACAACGCATGCGTATCTTTTTAGCATTCCGCACTTCTGGAAAAAAAATCTCATTCATGTTTGCCCTCCTTACATGCAATTTATAGTTTATTCTCCTTTCTTTAGAGTATATCTACTCTTGTTCGAACAAATATATTATATTTTGCTCTTATTTTCAATAGTAAATATCGCGTATAATTATATCTTGTTAAACATAATTTGTCAACATATAATAAAAGATCTAATTTACATCAAAAGTAAATTAGACCTTTTATTTTTTTATTATTCTTCCTCTTCGCATCCACTGCAACATGAGCAATGTCCACCACATTCATCATCATCATCTTCTACAAACTCGTAGATATCTTCTTGAATGTAAGAAACATTTTTTTCTAATTCTGCAACTCTTTTTTCAAGTTGCTCTATTTTTTCAATTAATTCTTTTTCTGACATAATTTATACCCTTTCCATATATTCACATGTACGTGTATCAATTCTTAAAACATCACCAATGTTAACAAACATAGGAACTTGTAATTCTAAACCTGTTTCTAATGTTGCTGGTTTTCCAGATGTTGTTGTTGTATTTCCTGCAAATCCAGGTTCTGTATAAGTTACTTCTAATTCAACAAATATTGGTGGTTCAACTGCAAAAACTTTTCCTTTAAAAGATAAGATTGTTACTTCCATGTTTTCTTTTAAATATTTTAAGCAATCTCCAATATCTTCTTTATTTAATGGCATTTGATCATAAGTTTCATTGTCCATAAAATAATATAAATCTCCATCATTATATAAATATTGCATTGTTTTCTTTTCAATTTCTGCTCCTGGATATTTATCAGAAGGGTTAAATGTTTTTTCTAAAACTGCCCCTGTTATTACGTTTTTTAATTTTGTTCTAACAAATGCTGCACCTTTTCCTGGTTTTACGTGTTGGAATTCTACTACTCTGAAAACTCCTCCGTCCATTTCAAATGTTGTTCCATTTCTAAAATCTCCTGCCATGTATACTCCTGCCATGTTAATTTCTCCTTTCAAATTCTTTACATAATTTTTCAACTTCTTCTATTTTACACTATATCTGTTTAAAAATCAAGTGCTTACGCACAATTTTTATGAATAAAAACATTCTATATGATTCATATGTCAAAGGATATTAAGACATTACCAGAACTTGAAAAATAAATTTTTCTCATTTCAAGAAATTTAGAAAAAATTAAGTAAATAAATATTAGAAAAAATAAAAGAAGCTTAATGCTCCTTTTATTTTACTTTTTTCTTTCAAAAAAGTTTAATATTTTATTTAATATTTTTTTAAACCAAGAAGTTTCTTTTATTTCAATTAGTTGAACATTATCTGTTTGTATTTTTTTCTCTAAATTTTTCTTTTTGAAAATATTGTCTGGATTATATTTCTCTCTTTGTTCTCCTTCTAGTTTTAATCTTTCTTCTTGTTCTTCATTTAAAAGTTCTATCTTTTCGTCTTCACTCACTATATAATCTCTATATAAAAGTGCTAATATAGCTTGTGTATCTTCTTGAATGAATTTTTCCCAATTTTCATCATAGAAATTAATATTAGGTATATAATCCTTGTCTGCATTTTCAAATAAAAATTCTATAAATTTCTGTGGTATTTTTCCTACAATTTCTTTATCTGTATGATTTAATATTTCTATAACTTCTGAAAAAGCCTTTTTATCAAATACATTATCAAACATTCTATTCTTCCTTTCGTTAGTTTATTTATTCACGTTCATTTGTATCATTTTCTTTAACTTGGTCTTTTGGATTCACAAGAGTTTTTAATTTTGCAAAAACTCCTTGTATTTTTCCTTTTGCTTTATCATATATTTGTTCAAATTTTGATTTTCTTACAGTAGGATAAGGTATATCAGATGAAATACTGACACTTTTATCTTCTTTTTCTCCTTCAATTGCAGTTTTAAACCCAACACTCCCCAATAATTCCACCAAATTTTCAGCAGTTCCTTCTTTATGATTACTCTCAATATACCTTTTAATAGATTTGTCTTCATTATATAACCCCCAAAAATGATGTGATGTATCTGTAGAAAGGTAATGATCTGATATCATTTTTGCAAAATCTAAGGAATGGTTTGTCTCCTTTCCATCTATAATAAGAGCATCTTTCATTTGTTCATCATAAACATATCTTTCTGCAGTGCTCATTCTTGCAATTGCTTCTTCTGACAACTCTGCAGGATATATCGCCTTAAAACCTAAACCTTCTAATTTTTTTATTGTATCAGAGTCTCTTTTTAATTCTCGCATATATATTCCAATATTTTCTTTTAAATTGGGATCCATTTGCGAACCTATGGCTGGTGCAATTTTACCATTTTTTGTATATTCATCTCTATATTCTTCTAATATTTTCATAACTTGTTCATTTCTTTCTTGCTTCATATAATTTTCCTCCTTTTATTCTTACTTATATTTTACTTCAAAGTTTTTACTTTGTCAATCAAATGACATATAAAATAGTGTAAAATGATTTCGGAATATACAAAAAGAAAGTCCTTTGATATAATAATTTACGACTAAATAAATCAAAGAAAGGACTTTCTTATG